>JBBSLC010000030.1:0-23415 GCA_038255685.1 Acidimicrobiales bacterium
CGCGCTGCTGGCGCTCGGCGTCGGCGTCTCGCTGATGAAGGGGGTGCTCGCCGCCGACAAGGGCACGCCAGCGATGATCGAGATCGCCGACGCCATCCAGGAGGGGGCCGGCGCCTACCTGAGCCGCCAGTTCCGCACCATCGCCGTCATCCTCGTGCCGCTCGCCGCCGTGGTCTTCTTCACCTCGACGTCGGTGCTCAAGCCGGACGGGACCGAAGCGCTCAGCTTCGTCGAGTCCGGCCTCTTCCGCACGCTCGCGTTCATCGCTGGCTGCGTGCTCTCCGGCCTCACCGGGTTCATCGGCATGGGCCTCGCCGTGCGGGGCAACGTCCGCACCGCTGCCGCAGCGAAGACCGGCTCGCTGCCCGCCGCCCTCAAGGTCGCCTTCCGCACCGGTGGCGTCGCCGGCATGTTCACCGTGGGCCTCGGCCTCCTCGGCGCCACCATCGTCATCGCCCTGTTCCAGAACACGAGCTCGGCCATCCTCATCGGCTTCGGCTTCGGTGGGTCGCTGCTCGCCCTGTTCCTGCGCGTCGGCGGCGGCATCTTCACCAAGGCGGCAGACGTCGGCGCCGACCTCGTCGGCAAGGTCGAGGCCGGCATCCCCGAGGACGACAAGCGCAACCCGGCCACCATCGCCGACAACGTCGGCGACAACGTGGGCGACTGCGCCGGGATGGCCGCCGACCTGTTCGAGAGCTACGAGGTCACCCTCGTCGCCTCCATCATCCTCGGCGTCTCCGCCTTCCAGTCCATCGGCGCCAACCCCGCCTACGGCTTCGTCTTCCCGGTCCTGGCTCGCGCCATCGGCGTGCTCGCCTCGATCGTCGGCATCTACTCGGTCAAGGCCAACGCCGGCGACAAGTCGGCCATGGCCCCGATCAACCGCGGCTTCGCCGTGGCGAGCGTCCTCACCATCATCGGCACGGGCGCCGTGGCCCTGCTCTACGTGGGCAACGAGACGGACCAGAACGAGGGATGGAAGGTCTTCGGCGCCGTCGTCATCGGCCTGATCCTGGCCCAGGTCGTCTCCCGCCTGACCGAGTACTACACGTCGACCGAGACCGCCCCGGTGCGCGACATCGCCGAGGCGGCTCGCACCGGCCCGGCCACCACCGTGCTCTCCGGCATCGCGTCGGGGCTCGAGTCGACCGTCTTCGCCATCATCGCCATCGCCCTCGCCCTCGGCGCCGCCATCGGCCTCGGCGGCGGCAACATCGAGTTCACCTTCTACCTCGTGGCCCTCACCGGCATGGGCATGCTCGCCACCACCGGCATCATCGTGGCCGAGGACACCTTCGGGCCCGTCTCCGACAACGCGGCGGGCATCGCCGAGATGTCCGGGGAGTTCAGCGGCGAGCCCGAGCGGATCATGGTCAGCCTCGACGCGGTCGGCAACACCACCAAGGCCGTCACCAAGGGCTTCGCCATCGGTTCCGCCGTCATCGCCTCGGTCGCCCTGTTTGCCTCCTACATCGAGACGATCGCCGGCGAGACCCTCAGCCGCCTCGAGCTCGAGGAGCTCGAAGCCGCCGGCCTCAGCGCCTTCGACCTGTTCCCCATCAACGTCGCCGACCCGACGACGTTCATCGGCCTGCTCATCGGCGGCTCGGTGGCCTTCCTGTTCAGCTCGCTCGCAATCCGCGCCGTGGGCCGAACCGCCGGCGTCGTCGTCCAGGAGGTCCGTCGCCAGTTCCGGGAGAAGCCCGGGATCATGGACTACACGGAGAAGCCCGACTACGGACCGGTCATCGACATCTGCACGAAGGCCTCGCTGCGCGAGCTCGCCACGCCCGCCCTGCTCGCCGTGCTCACCCCGGTCATCGTCGGCTTCGGCATCAACGCCTTCGCCCTCGGTGCGTTCCTCGCGGCCGTCATCCTGACGGGTCAGCTCATGGCCAACTTCCTCTCGAACTCGGGAGGGGCTTGGGACAACGCCAAGAAGTACATCGAGGATGGGCACGAGGGTGGCAAGGGCTCAGAAGCCCACAAGGCCGCCGTCATCGGCGACACCGTCGGCGACCCGTTCAAGGACACCGCAGGCCCGGCGCTCAACCCGCTCATCAAGGTGATGAACCTGGTGGCGCTGCTCATCCTCCCGGCGGTCATCAACCTCCAGGACAACGACCCGGTGCGCCTGACCATCGCCGGCGTCTCGATCCTCGTGCTCATCGGAGCGCTGACGTTCTCCAAGCGCAAGACCGACGCCATGGACGAGGGCTTCCCCGTCGCCACCGCCCAGGCGGTCTGACCGGTGGCCGGGCAGGCGGCGGTCGCCCCGGCCACGGCGGGCGGCGGCCCGGCCGCGCCTCCCGCCGGGCACCACGGCACGAGGTCGATGACGGCGCTCACCCTCGGCGCCCTCGGGATCGTCTTCGGCGACATCGGGACGAGCCCGCTCTACGCGCTCCGAGAGACCTTCAGGGGCCACGGCCACGAGATCGCGGTGAACACCGACAACGTGCTCGGGGTGCTCTCGCTCATCCTGTGGTCGCTCGTCGTCATCATCAGCGTGAAGTACCTGCTGTTCGTGATGCGGGCCGACAACGGCGGCGAAGGTGGGATCCTCGCCCTCACGTCGCTCGTCCGGCCGAGCGAGAAGCGGGGCCGGCGCTGGGTGCTCATCCTCCTCGGACTGTTCGGGACCGCCCTGCTCTACGGCGACGGCGTGATCACGCCGGCCATCTCGGTCCTCGCCGCCGTGGAGGGGACCGGCGAGGTGACCGAGCGCCTGGACGGCTTCGCCGTGCCGATCGCCGTGGTGATCCTCATCGCGCTCTTCTCCATCCAGCGCAAGGGGACGGCGACGATCGGCAGGCTCTTCGGTCCGGTCATGATCACCTGGTTCGCCACCCTCGCCGTGCTCGGCGTCTCCCACCTGATCGACGAGCCCGGCGTGCTGCTCGCCGTCAACCCGGTGCACGGCCTCCGGTTCTTCGCTGCCAACGGGTTCGACAGCTTCCTCGCCCTCGGTTCGGTCTTCCTCGTCGTCACCGGCGGCGAGGCGCTCTACGCCGACATGGGCCACTTCGGGCGAGCACCGATCTCGCGCGGCTGGTTCGCAGTAGCGCTGCCTGCCCTCGCCCTCAACTACTTCGGCCAGGGCGCGCTGCTGCTGAGCGAGCCCGCAGCGATCGAGTCGCCCTTCTACCGGATGGCCCCGAGCTGGGGGTTGGTCCCCCTCGTCGTGCTGGCCACCTGCGCGACCGTGATCGCCAGCCAGGCGCTCATCTCCGGCGTCTTCTCCCTCACGATGCAGGCGATCCAGCTCGGGTACGCACCCCGGCACAAGATCGCTCACACCTCGGCGGCCTCCTCGGGCCAGATCTACATCCCGGCGGTGAACTGGGCGCTGATGGCTGCCTGCGTCGCCGTCGTCATCGGCTTCGGCTCGTCTGCGAACCTCGCAGCGGCGTACGGCGTGGCAGTGACCTCGACGATGGTCATCACCACGATGCTGCTCTACGTCGTGCTGCGGGAGCGGTTCGGGTGGCGGGCAGGCACCGCTGGTGCGCTGTGCGCCGCCTTCGGCGTGGTCGACGTGGCGTTCTTCGCAGCGAACGTGCTCAAGATCCCTGCCGGCGGATGGTTCCCGCTCGTGATCGCTGGCGGTGTCTTCACCATGATGACGACGTGGCGCACCGGCCGCCGGCTCGTGGGCGACCGCATCCGGCGAGGACAGGTGCCGCTCGACCAGTTCTTCGGCAGCCTCGATCGATCGCCGGTTCGGCCCCAGGTCGTCCCCGGGACCGCCGTCTACCTCTTCTCGACCCCCGACGTCACGCCCTCGGCGTTGCTCTCCAACGTCCGCCACAACAACGCCTTGCACCGCCACACCATCATCCTCTCCATCAAGACGCTGGAGACGCCACGCGTCCTGCCGGCGAGGAGAGCCGTCGTCACCCACGTGACCGAGGGGGTCGACCAGGTCGTGCTCCATTACGGGTTCATGGAGGAGCCCGACGTGATGCGCGGGCTCACCGAGGGAGCAGCGGGACGGCTGGGCATCGACGGCACGAACGCCTCGTTCTTCCTCGGTGCCGAGGCGCTCGTGGTGACGAGGCGAGCCGGCATGGCCCTGTGGCGTGAGCACCTGTTCGCCCTGCTGAGCCGCAACGCCACGCCCGCTGCTCGGTCGTTCGGCCTGCCGCCCGACCGCACCGTGACCCTCGGCCAGCAGGTCATCCTCTAGTGGGGAGGCGCTACAGTCGGTCGTCCTCGCGGGCGTAGCTCAATGGCAGAGCTCCTGCTTCCCAAGCAGGTGACGGGGGTTCGATTCCCCTCGCCCGCTCCACACGAAACCGCAGGTCAGAGCCTCGTACGGCCTCCGTTGACGGCTCGGCGCAGGTCGGCGCGACCTCCACGTGACTGAACCGTGACCGAACGGCTCAACCCCGTCCGGCACGATCGACCACGGATCAGCACGTTGCGCGCGAGTTCGCGGGCGCTGGACGACCCGCCCGCAGGTGGAACTTGGAGGCCGGGACAGACGTTGGGACAGCCGCCGTCAGGCGGGTCCGATCCGGATGGCGGGTGTCGGGAGCGGCTCGTGGAGCGGCCGTCGCCGGGTTGCACTGCTCAGGAGGAGCAGACGTGCGCGAGGCACCGCTCGCCGACGCCGTCGAGGCGGACGGTGAAGTGCGGCCAGCGGAATGGCGGAAGCGGATCGAATCCCGAGGCGTCGAGATGCCCCACCGTCGGCTGGCGCACGGCCCGGTAGGACGCGAAGCGTCGGATCGACGCGTCCATCGACGCGACCCGAGCGGTGAGGAGTGCCGCTCACGTCCGAGCCAAGTTATACTGATCAGTATGACTTACCGGGTCGGGCCCAAGGGACAAGTCGTGATCCCGAAGGATTTGCGTGACGAGCTCGGTATCGAGCCAGGCGACGAAGTCAGCTTCTGGCGTCACGAAGATCATGTCGCTCTCCGTCCGGCCAGCGGACGTCGACCGCTGCGGGGTCGGTTCCGCGACTCGACGCTGACCGAGGAGCTCGAGCGCGACCGAGCCGCTGATCGGGCCCGAGACACGGCAACGTGACGGTCGTCCTCGACTCGTGGTCGGTGCTCCGCTACCTGGAGGACTCCGGCCCAGCCGCTCAGCTCGTCGCCGAGCTTCTGGAGAGCGAGAAGCCACTGATGTCGTGGATCAACCTTGGCGAAGTTCACTACGTCCTTCGGCGGACCCATGGCGAAGACGATGCCGCCGAGACGGTGAGAGATCTCCGAGGTGTGATCGACGCTCGACTCCCCGACGAGCGCCTTGTGCTCGACGCCGCCCGGATCAAGGCGGATCACCCGATGGCCTACGCCGACGCGTTCGCAGCGGCGCTCACCATCGCCCAGGACGCGACCCTGTGGACTGGAGACCCTGAACTCCTCCTCGCCGATGCGGCGTGGCGATGGCGAGATCTGCGAAGCCAGCCAGCCTGAAGGCCGCCGATTCGTGCCGATCGCTGCCGCCCGTGGACGCGGACCACCACCACGGCATCCGATGGCGGTCGCTTGTCACGCAGGAGCGGCCGCAGCTCGTCGCGAGCTGGTAGGTCGCTCACGTCGTCCGCTCCCGGCCTGCGGCCGGGCAAGGATTGCTGGGCTCGCTCATGCGTCCAGGACGCTGTATCGGAACCGGACCACGTTGCTGTCGGGCTCTCCCGCTTGCTGCGCTGCGGCGAGGATGCGGTCGATGCCGTCGGCGATGGCCTCGTCGCGCTCCGCCGTGGCGAGCTGGTACCGGAGCGCGGCGCGGGGGCTGGCGTGGCCGAGCCGGTACATCAGCTCCTTGGTGCTCGCCCCTGTCGCTGCCGCCATCGTGGCGGAGGTCGTGCAGCCGCACGCCCTCGAGCCCGAGCGCGCGCCGAGCTCGGGTCCAGTCCGCCTGCCAGACGGCCACCCGGACCGGCCCGCCGAGCGCCCCGGCGAAGATCGGCGCGCCCGGCTCTGGCGCAACCCACATTTCCAGGTGCGCCTCAATCTCGGGGATCAGTCGGGCAGGGAGCACGAGGGTCCGCCGACCGGCGTCGGTCTTCGTTGGACCGAGGTGACTGCCGCCCTTCGTCTCCTGCCGCTGCAGCAGGTGACGGGGGTTCGATTCCCCTCGCCCGCTCCACCATCCACCGTCGGCCGGCTCACTCCACGAGGGGGGTGGTCCTCGCCGGCAGCAGGCTGACGTGGCCGATGCCCGCCTCGGTGGCACCCTCCCAGGTCCACGCCGCCACCTGCTCGGGGCTGCGGCGGCCGGTCATGGCCCGCCACAGCTCGAAGCGCTCGGCCGAGACAGTCGCCGTCGGCTCGCCCTTGCCGGCGACGGTGGTGCCCGAGGGCGTGCGCAGCTCGATGGCACCGGCGTCGTAGCCGTCACGGATCTGGCCGAGGACGTCGGTCGCCCACCCCCAGCCGATCTCGAAGGCATCGCTGTTGCGAGCGCCGGGCTGGTCGAGGGCGCCGCGCAGGTCGTGCTCGTGGGTGGCGGCGTCGAACACCGACTGCGCAGCCCGGAAGGCATCGATGCTCCCGAGCGCCTCGGCGAAGGTGTCAGATCCGGCCTCCCACTCGGCGAGCAGCTCGTCGATGCTGCGGCCACGGCGGGCCTCGACCTGCGCAGCCGTCCACGGGTCGCTCCCCGCACCTTCGAGGGTGCCGGCGGCAACGTCGACGCTCACGCCGACGACGTGCGCGAGCAGGTCACGGACACGCCAGTCGGGACAGGCGGGCACGGGCGAGTCGGCGGTGGCCTCGTCCATGTCTCGCGCGAGCTCGCTCATGCGCTGCTGCACCCCGCGGTAGGCGGTGATGATCTCGTCGTTGGTCCCCACGTCGTCCTTCCTCGCGAGCCGCACGGCCCGACGGCACAGTGGATCACGAACTGCGTGGCTCCCGAGCACGAGAGGGTGCCCCCCCCCCCCCGACAGCGTCGGTGCCAGCCGGGCTCGCGTAGGGTCCGTCGATGCGCATCTGGAAGCTCCACGAGCTCGGCGAGCCCCTCGAGCAGCTCCGGCTGGAGGAGGCGGACGAACCGGCCGCCGGCCCGGGGAAGGTGGCGGTGCGGGTCGAGGCGGTGGGGCTCGCCTTCCCCGACGTGCTCATGTGCCGGGGGATCTACCAGGCGAAGACGCCGCCCGGGTTCACGCCCGGCGGTGAGACCTGCGGGATCGTCACCGAGCTCGGTGAGGGCGTGGAGGGTCTCGAGGTGGGCCAGCGGGTGCTGCTGCTCGGCGGTGGCCTCGCCGAGACGGTCGTCGTGAGCGCATCGAGCGCGTTCCCGGTGCCAGACGGTGTCGAGGCAGCCAAGGCCGCCGCCATCCCGGTGAACTACGGGACCACCTGGTTCGCGCTCCACGACCGGGCGAAGCTGCAGGCGGGTGAGACGCTCCTCGTCACCGGCGCCGCCGGAGGGACCGGCACCGCTGCCATCCAGCTCGGTCGGGCGGCCGGCGCCAAGGTCATCGCCGTGGCCGGTGGGGAGACGAAGGTGCAGCTGTGCCGCGACCTCGGCGCCGACGAGGTCATCGACCACCACGAGACGCCCGACTGGGTCGACGCCGTGCGTGCGGCCAGCGGTGGCGGTGTCGACGTCGCCTACGACCCCGTCGGTGGCGACACCTTCCACCAGGCCCGGCGGTGCATGGCCTGGGACGGTCGCTTGCTCGTGATCGGCTTCGTCGCCGGCATCCCCGATGCCCCGACGAACCACGCGCTGCTGAAGAACTACTCGATCGTCGGGGTGCACTGGGGTGCCTCGCTCGGTCGACGCCCCGACTCGCTCGCCACCCAGATGCGCTCCGTGCTCGACTTGGCTGCGTCCGGCGAGGTCGACCCGCCCCTGTACCCGCCCTTCTCCTTCGAAGACGCGGCCCAGGGCCTCCAGGACCTCGCCGATCGCAAGACCTACGGCAAGGCCGTCGTCACCCTCTGACCACCCGGGCACCCGACGGCAGCGAGCCCTACGCTGCCGGTGGTGACCGCCACGACGACCCATGCGCTGGTCGACGCCGTCCGGGCGGTCGGGCTCGAGGCCGACCGCCGGGCGCCCGAGACCGAGGCGTTGCGGCGGCTCCCCGACGACCTCGCCGCCGACCTCATCGGGACGGGCCTGCTCCGGGCGTGGGTGCCCGCCCGCTACGGAGGCCCCGAGGCCGACGTCCTCACCGTCCTCGACGCCATCGAGGAGCTCGCCTGGCACGACGGAGCCACCGCCTGGTGCGGGATGATCGGCGCCACCACCGCCCTCACCGCCGGGCGCCTGGCGCCGGAGTGGGCCGAGCAGATCTACGGCGACCCGCTCGCCGCGACCGGCGGCTACGCCATGCCCGCGGCCACCGCCCAGGCGGTCGAGGGCGGCCTCGTCGTGACGGGTGCCTGGCAGTGGGGCTCGTTCACCCAGCACTGCACGTGGATCGGGGGCGGCTGCCTCCTCGTCGACGGAGACGGGAAGCCGGCACCGAGGGCCGACGGGCTCCTCGCCCCGTTCGTGTTCTTCGAGCCGTCCCAGGTCGAGCTGCTCGACACCTGGCGGGTCGCCGGCCTGAAGGGGACCGGCAGCACCGACTACCGGGTCGTCGACGCCTTCGTGCCCGAAGGACGCTGGGCCCAGGTCGTCGGACCCCCGCTGCTCGACGGGCCGCTCCACCGCTTCCCGCTGCTCGGCGCGCTGTCGCTCGGGGTGTGCTCGGTGACCCTCGGCCTCGCCCGGCGGGCCCAGGACGAGCTCGTGGCGCTGGCCGGTGGCAAGCGGCCAGCGCAGAGCGGCAAGACCCTCGCCGAGCGCCCCGTCGTCCAGGCCCAGGTGGCGAAGGCGGAGGCAGCTCGTCGCGCAGCGCGCGCCCTCGTGCGGGAGGTGGTGGAGGAGGCGTGGGATGCGGCGTGCTCCGGCGCCGAGCTCGACGGGGAGCACAAGCGCCTGCTCCGCCTCGCCGCGACCAACGCGACCCGCAGCGCGGCGGCGTCGGTCGACCTCATGTATGACGCCGGGGGTGGCTCCTCCATCCACGAGTCGAGCGCCCTGCAGCGGGTCTTCCGTGACGTCCACGTCGCGACGCAGCACGGCATGGTCGCCGAGCGGACGTACGAGGTGCTCGGGCGCATGGCGCTCGGCCTCCCCACCGACACGAGCACGCTGTGAGCGCGCCTGACGACGCGAGCGAGCACCCGGAGCTGTACGAGGCGCTGATGACGACCCGGGCCATGCGGCGGTTCACCGGCGAGCCGGTGGACGACGCCCAGATCGAGCGCTGCCTGGCTGCTGCCGTCCAGGCACCGAGCGGCGGCAACATCCAGCCGTACCAGTTCCTCGTCGTCACCGACCCCAAGCGCAGGGCCCGCTTGGGCGAGATCTACCTTCGGGCGTGGGAGCGCTACGCCCCAGCGGTGGCGGCGCTGACGCCTCCGGCCAGGGACGAGGCAGCGGCGGCGCGCCACGCCCGCAACGTCGCCGCCAGCGACGACCTCGCTCGCAGCATGGGCACCGTCCCGGTCATCGTCCTCGTGCTCATGCCGAAGATCTCGATGGCGGTCAGGGACGACGAGGGCGAGATGGACGTCGGTCCCACGTACGCCTCGGTGTACCCGGCGGTCCAGAGCTTCGTGCTGGCCTGTCGCTCCGAGGGCCTCGGCACGGTGCTCACCACCGTGTACCGGATCTACGAGGACGAGGTGCGGGGGGTGTGCGAGATCCCGGATCGCTACGAGGTGGTCGCCCTGCTCCCCGTCGGTCACCCCGTCGGCCGTTGGGGCGTCGCCCCCCGTCGTCCGGCGACGTCCCTGACGAGCTGGGACCGCTTCGGAGAGCGCCGGACCGAGCCGTAGGCCACAGGCCGTTCCTCCTCCACGCACCCAGACAGCGGAGAGCGGGCAGCCGCGAAAGGGGCGTATGACCCTCTGATCGTCACGCGTGGCGTTCGACCTCGCGCACAGGGAGAAGACCCCGACCCGGAGCGGTGGGCGGGGGGTGGGGGGGGTAGATGACGGGTCCCCTCGATCGCAAAGGAGGTGCCCGATGCTGCGGATCGCGTCCGTACCCAGTGACCACGTGTACGTCCGCCACCTCGACGCCCCCGGCGTCTGCCCGCAGGTCGTCCGTCTCGCCGACCCCGTTGCGAGCGGCGCCATCCCGGGGACCTGGTCGCCGTCACCGGTCCTCGAGCCAAGCTGGCTCCGCGACCACGCCGACGCCTTCGACGTGGTGCACGTCCACTTCGGCTTCGAGCACCGCACGCCTGGCGAGCTGACCGACTTCGTCACGACCCTGCGCTCGCTCGGTGCACCGCTGGTGCTCACGGTCCACGACCTGTCCAACCCCCACCTCGTCGACCAGGCCCGCCACGACGCCGCCCTCGACGTGCTCGTGCCTGCTGCCGAGACCGTCATCACCCTGACCGAAGGTGCCGCAGCCACGATCACCGAGCGTTGGGGGTGTCCCGTCGTCGTCCTCCCCCACCCCCATGTGGTCGACCTCGACCGGCTCGCACAGCCCCGGCCGGTGAGGACCGGCTTCGTCGTGGGGCTGCACGACAAGGCGCGCGCCAACAACGACCCCGAGGCGGTGCGCCCGACCCTGGCCCACGTGGTCGACCAGCTCCCTGGAGGCCGGCTCCACCCCGGCCATCGACACCGGCTGTCCGACGACGAGCTGTGGGACCACCTCTCGTCGCTCGACGTGCTCGTGCTCGCCTACCGCCACGGGACGCACTCGGGCTTCGTCGAAGCGTGCGCAGACCTCGGCACCATCGTCGTGGCGCCGCTCGTCGGTCATCTCGCCGACCAGCAACGACTCCTCACCTACGACCTCGACGACCCCTCCTCACTCGCAGCAGCCGTGTGCAGGGCGCACGAGGAGCGTCCGACGTGGCGAGTGAGTCGGGCGGCGCGCGTTGCCCAACGCTTCACGCTGGCTGACGCCCATGCCGCCCTGTATCGCACCGCTGGTCGGCCCCGGGTCGCCGCATGAGGATCGGCATCGTCGCCTCGGCGCGCTTCCCGGTCGCCGAACCGTTCGCCGGCGGGCTCGAGGCCCACACCTGGTCGCTCGCCGACGGCTTGAAGCGGCGCGGCCACGACGTCGCCGTCTTCGCCGCCCCCGGGTCGGATCCCGCCCTCGGGGTCCACGAGCTCGCCGTCCGCACCCCTCGGATCAGCGACGCCGCCAAGGCCGACGTCAGCATGCCGACCGTGCCCTGGCTGCTGGAGCACCACGCCTACCTCTCCCTCATGCTCGAGCTCGGAGGGATGGGACTCGACGTCGTGCACAACAACTCGCTGCACCACCTCCCGATCGCGATGGCCGCCTCGCTGCCCATCCCGGTCGTCACCACGTTGCACACCCCGCCCACGCCGTGGCTCGAGTCCGCCATCCAGGCACCCCAGCGCTGCCCGGTGACCTTCGCCGCCGTCAGCGAACACACGGCACGGGCGTGGCGACACCTCGTGCCCGATGCCACGGTGGTCCGCAACGGGATCGACGTCGACCGGTGGGGTCAGGGGCCCGGCGGCGGACCGGCGGTGTGGTCGGGACGCATCGTGCCCGAGAAGGGCACCCACCTCGCCGTTCGAGCAGCTGCGATCGCAGGCGTCCCCCTGCGGGTGGCCGGACCCATCATGGACGTCGGCTACTTCGAGGACCAGGTCCGACCCTGGCTCACGGGCGACGTCGAGTACGTCGGCCACCTCCGCACCGATGCACTCGTCGCGCTCGTCGGTGACGCCAGTGCCAGCCTTGTCACGCCGTGCTGGGAGGAGCCCTACGGCTTGGTGGTCGCAGAGTCCCTCTCGTGTGGGACACCGGTCGCCGGCTTCGCCCGTGGGGCGCTCCCCGAGCTCGTGGACCGACGCCACGCCCGCCTGGTCGCGCCCGGCGACGTGGCCGGCCTCGCCCGTGCGCTCGCCGAGGCGACCACGCTCGATCGGGACGCCGTGCGAGCCCACGCCGTAGCGACCTGCTCGGTCGCCGCGATGATCGACGGCTACGAGCGCCTGTACGAGGCGCTCCCCCACGAGCAAGCCGCGTGATCGGCGGCGGCGGGTGATCGGCTGGTACGTCCACGGCCGGGGCCAGGGCCACGTGCAACGTCTCCAGTGCATCGCCGCCGAGCTCGCCGAGCCGGTGACGGCGTTGTCGAGCCTCCCCCGACCGGAGGGCTTCGCCGGCAGTTGGGTGCTGCTGGAGGACGACCAGCCGCTCGGTGGGGACCTCGACGTGACCGCGGGCGGCACCCTCCACTGGGCCCCGAGGCACCACCCGGGCATGCGGGCGCGCATGGCCGCCATCGCCGCCTGGGTGGCGTCGGCGCGGCCTGCCCTCGTGGTCGTCGACGTGTCGGTGGAGGTCGCGCTGCTCGTGCGCTCGATGGGCGTGCCCGTGGTCGTCGCCGCCATGCGGGGCGACCGCACGGACCGGGCGCACCGCAGCGCCTACGACCTGGCCGACGCCCTGCTGGCGCCGTGGCCGGCGTCGCTCCCCGAGCCGTGGCCGGCATCGTGGCTCGACAAGACCTGGCACGTCGGAGGCCTGTCCCGCTTCGACGGACGTCCCACCACACCTGTGCCCGGGAGCCGGCGGGTGGCCGTCTTGTGGGGGCGGGGCGGGAGCGAGGTCTCGTCGGCCGACGTCGACGCGGCTGCCGCGGCGACGCCGGGCTGGACCTGGGAGACCAGCGGCCTCGAGGGCGGACCGTGGGTGGAGGACCCGTGGTCGCGCCTCCAAGGTGCCGACGTCGTGGTCACCCACGCCGGGCAGAGCGCGCTGGCCGAGGTCGCTGCAGCCCGGCGACCGGCGGTGGTGGTGCCCCAGCGGCGGCCGCACGACGAGCAGGTGGCGAGCGGGCGGGCGCTCGTCCGGGGAGGCATCGCCGCTGTGGTCGACCGTTGGCCCGCACCGGCGGCGTGGACGACGATCCTCGACGACGCGACGGCACGTGGCGGTGCCGGGTGGGCGGCGTGGTCGGACGGCGGCGGCGCCGTGCGGGCAGCGGCGCTGCTCGACGAGGCGGTGGCGTGCGCACGGCGGTGATCACCCTCGCCCACGGGCGACACGACCACCTCGCCGCCCAGGCGTCGGCGCTCGCCCGCAGCGCCACCGCCCCCGACGCGCACGTCGTCGTGGCCATGGACGACCCCGATCTCGATCGGGTCGTCCCCGACGCCCACGTCGCCCACCTCGAACGGGTCGAGGGGGCGCTGCCGCTCGCCGCGGCCCGCAACGCAGGTGTCGCGCGCGCCCGAGACCTCGGCGCCGAGCTGCTCGTCCTGCTCGACGTCGACTGCCTCCCGTCCCCTCACCTCGTCGGTCGCTACGCCGAGGTCGCCGCCGAGCGAGGAGGGGTGCTGTGCGGTCCCGTCGGCTACCTGCCCCCGAGGCCGGTCGGCGGCTACCCCGAGACGGGCCTGGAGGCGCTGGCACGACCACACCCCGCCCGACCCGCACCAGCAGACGGGGAGGTCATCGCCGCCGAGGACCCCGACCTGTTCTGGTCGCTGTCGTTCGCAGTGCTCGCCGAGACGTGGGACCGGATCGGCGGGTTCTGCGAGGACTACCGGGGCTACGGCGGGGAGGACACCGACTTCGGGCAGTCCCTCACCCGTGTCGGCGAGGCGATGTGGTGGGTGGGCGGCGCGTGGGCGTACCACCAGCACCACGGCGAGGGCGGCGGTCCTCCCGTGCAGCACCTCGACGACATCCTCCGCAACGCAGCGATCTTCGAGCGGCGCTGGGGACGCTGGCCGATGCAGGGCTGGCTCGATGCCTTCGCCGAACGCGGCCTCGCGACCTTCGACTCCTCCGTCGGTCGCTGGGTGCGCACGTGAGGGTGCTCGCCGTCGCGCCCGGGCCCGCCCACCACGGGGTGGTCCGCCACGGGACCACCGTCGCCCGCCTCGTCGCCGAGCTCGGCGTGGACGTCACCGTCGCACGCTCGCTCGACGCGGCGAGCGGTGCGCACGACCTGACTCACGTCCAGTTCACCGACGCCATCTTCGGCCCCGACGTCGCCGCTGCGGCGGACGCGTTCGTGGGCTGGGCCGCCACGGCACCTCGGCCCTTGGTCGTGACCCTCCACGACGTGCCCGGCAACGACCCCGACCCCGCTCGCGACGCCCGCCGGCGTGCGGCCTACCACCGGGTGCTCACGCTCACCGATGCCGTCGTCGTGAGCACCGAGCGCGAGGCGACCGGTGCCGACCTCGTCGCCGGGCTCGCACCCGTCGTCGTCCCGCTCCCGGTCGAGCCGCTCCTCCCCCCGGGACCCACACCCGCGTGGGCCACCCGGGCGACGATCGGCGTGCTCGGCTTCGTCTACCCGGGCAAGGGCCACGAACGGGCGCTCGAGCTCGCTGCCGGCGTCGGCCCCGACGTCTCGGTCGTCGCCGCCGGTGGGGTCAGCCCGGGCCACGAACCGCTCCTCGACGGGTTGCGGCGGCGCGCCGACGACCTCGGCGTCGAGCTGCTCGTCACCGGACCGCTCGCCGAGGCCGACCTCCACGCCGCCGCCAGGGCCGTCCGGGTCCCCCTCGCCGCCTACCTCACGCTCGGCGCCTCGGCCTCGCTCGCGACGTGGCTTGCGTGCGGACGACGGCCGATCGCCCTCGACAGCGCCCACGCCCGCGAGCTGGCGCGGCGGTGGCACGACGCCGTGGTCGTCCACGACGACCACGGCCTCGAGCGGGCGGTCGCCGACGCACTGTCCGACCCCTGCCAGACGTGGCTCGCGTCGCCCCCGCCCCGACCCGACGTCGCCCAGGCTCACCTCGCCGTCTACCGCTCCGTCCTCGCCCGGCCGTGATGCCCGTCGTCCTCGACCCCGCGTCGGTCCTCGTCCCCGGCAACCGGTGGGACCTGCTGGCGCCCGGGCCGACACCGAGCGTCACCGTCGTCATCCCCCACTTCGACCAGGCGGCACAGCTGGCCATGACCCTCGACGCCGTCGGACGACAGACCCTCGGTGAGCTCGACGTGGTGGTCGCCGACGACGGTTCCGCCGAGGTCCCTGCGCTTCCCGAGGGCGTGCGCCTCGTCCGACAGCCCGATCTCGGCTTCCGGGCGGCGGCTGCCCGCAACCTCGGCGCCCGCACCTCCGATGCCGACGTCCTCGTGTTCCTCGATGCCGACACCGTCCCCGAGCCGGGGTTCGTCTCCGCACTCGTCCGCCACGTCGCCGCGTGCCCCGATGTGCTGGCCGTCGGGCGGCGCCGCCACGCCGATCTCTCGGGTGACGGCGAGGAGCTCACCGAGCCGAGGTGGCTCCGCGATGGCTACGCCGCCAGCCGCGACCTCCTCGACGCCGACGGGCGCAGCTTCCGGTACGTCATCAGCGCCGTGCTCGCCTGCCGACGCTCGCTGTTCGAGGACCTCGGCGGCTTCGACGAGCGCTTCGTCGGCTACGGCGGAGAGGACTGGGACCTCGCCTACCGGGCGTGGAACGCCGGAGCGGTGCTCGTCCACGAGCCGGATGCGGTGGCGTGGCACGACGGCCCGGAGTGGGCGGCCCGCGACGGCGACCGGTCCCACAAGGACAACGAGACGGCACGCCTCGCTGCACTGATCCCCGAGCCGCACACCCGGGGCGCCCCGTTGCCTGCCTTGCTCCCCGACGTGCTCGTCGACGTGGCGACCTACGACCCTCGCTGCGTGCACGCCTTGCTCCGCTCGCAGCACCGGGACCTCCAGGTCCGAGTCGACGGCGCGGGCGAGCTCCACGCCGGCTCGGTGCGCACCGAGCCCTGGACGGCGGACCAGCGGCGCCGAGCCAGGGTGCACGTCGTGCTCGAACGCCCCGTCGCCCTCGCGCCCGGTGCCCTCGGCGACGTCGTCCGCCGGCTGACCGTCGACGACGTGGGCGAGCTCGTCCTGTGCGTCGAGGACGAGGTCGTCGGGAAGGCCACGTCGACGCGCGCGCTCGGGCGAGCCCGGCGCTGGGACGGTCGCATCGACGACGTCGTGGGGCAGGCATTCGGTCGCGAGCGGGTCGAGGTCGAGGTCACGCCGCCGCGCGGCGACCTTGCTGCCTTCCTCGCCGCCGACCGGTCGTGAGGCTCCGGGCTCGGCGAGCGCCTCGACGAGCACTGCCGGTCACCCCTCGGCGACGGGGCCGCTGACCTCCTCGAGGCCCTGGCGCAGTGCCTCCATGTCGCCGACGAGGCCGTCGACGTCGCTGCCGAGGCTGTTCAGCTGGTCGGCGGTGCCCGCCTGCACGGAGAGCTCGATCGCCCGGGCGACAGCCTCGTCCAACCGGGCGTTCAACAGCGTGAGGTCGTCATGGGCGCGGCGAGCCGTCGCCTCGAGCCTGGCGGCCGAGTCGAGCTGCGCCTGGAGGGCCTGCTCGGTGCGGTGCCGGCTGCTCCCGGGGGCGCCACCTCCGCCCCCGACGCGCAGCGCGTCCAGCTGGCGGAGGACGTCGTCCACGTCGACCTGCCCGAGCGCGCCCACCAGCACGTCGCCCTGACGAGCGATCCGCCAGCACTCCTCGACACCCGTCCCGACCCGATCGCCGATCACCCCGAGCCGCTCCCGGAGCGGGCCAGGGGTGGTGCGGGCGACGGCTCGCTCGAAGCGGGCGCGCGCATCGAGCGCCTCCTCGACGAAGCCTCGCCACGGTGCCGACAGCTGGCGCGGATCGACGCGGACGCTCCCGCTCTTCGGCAGGCCGACCAGCACCCGAGCCACCCACGCCGCTGCGCCCACACCGACCGCGACCGGGATGGCAGCACCAGCGAGGACGCCTGCCGCCATGCCGGCGCCTGCGAGCAGGATCCCCGACGGGGAGGTCATCACGTGCGCCGCCTTGCGGGTCAGCAGCCGGTCCCGCAGCGACAGGCCCATCTCAGAAGTTGGAGACGACCGCGGTGAACACCTTGTCGATGGTGAGGGGGTCTCGGGCGCTGTACACGGCGGCGTTGGTGCCCTCGGCGATGCGGCGCAGGGTGGCGAGGTCGGCCTCCTCGCCGTAGGCGATGGGGAAGACGCGCACGGGTCTGCTCGCCTGGCCCTCGCTGCCGGCTCGCAGGGTGGCGAGCAGCGTCTCGAGCTGCTCCTGGTCGTCGCCCACCTGACCGTCGTCGTTCACGCCGTCGCTCAGGAGCACGACGGCGTTGATCCGCGCCGGGTCGTACTCCGCGAGCACGGCGTCGTAGGCGGTGCCGGTGGCGGTGTAGAGGGGGGTGCCGTTCGTGGGGAACTGGTCCCGGATGCGGGTCACGAGCTGCTCGCGGATGTCGCCGATCCGGGTGAGCGGGACGAGGTCGAGGTACTCCTCCTCCTCGGACGGGCCGAGGTTCGTGCTGAACACCCGGAGACCGACCTCGTCGTCCTCGTTGAAGTCGTCGAGCGCACCGATCGCCGCTTCCTTCGCGAGGTCGAGCTTCGTCGGCCCACCACCGGAGCTGCCGTCGGCGGGCTCGCCCATCGACCCGGAGATGTCGAGGACGAGCAGCACCCGCGCCTTCTTGCGCTGGTCCCCCCACCGGTCGAGCAGGTCGACGAGCACGGGCGGGTCGGGCACCTCGAGCGTGGCGGTCGGCTGCGCCGGGTCCACCCCGTTGGCGGCGACGATGGGCGCCCCGATGGCGACCTCGGGGTTGCCGGGGCGGAAGCCGAACTCGAGCACCTGCTGCTGGTTCTCCGGCCGCTGCACGAACTCTCCGAACGCAGCTGCGCCGGCAGCCTCGTCTTCGTCCACCCACGGCGCGTCGAGCACGATGTAGGGGTTGTCCGAGAAGAGCGTGCCCTCCTTCGGATACACCGCCACGAGCGGGATCCGCGGTGGCCGTGGCTCCTCGCCCGGATCGAGCACGCCGTCGGGGTTGCCGAGGTTGTAGTCGATCAGCGACTTCTCCTCGACGGCGACCGCCGAGACGTAGGTCAGCGCCGTTCCCCGTTGGTCGGCACGGAACCAGTTGTTGAGGAACGTCATCGTGATGTCCCCGTAGTGCACGACGCCCGACTCCACCGCCTCACCGAACGCGATCACGTCGGGTCGCGCGAGCTCCTCGAGGCTCAGGCCCCTCGTGGTGCCGGTCGCCGCGTAGCTCTGGGCGATGAGCGCAGAGAGCCCGCTCGTCGAGAAGTTCGGGTTCGTCTTGCCGAGGCGGAACGGCCCCCACTCCGGGTGCCCGTACGCAGCCCACCCCTCCTCGCTCTGGGAGAGGCCCACGATGTCGGCGTAGCCGATCGGTGTCTCGGGGTAGCCGAGGGCGTCCGCCATCGGTTCGGGCATGGCGATGACGAGCGGGGTGAGCATGAACGGCTCGGACGCCGGCGCCATGGGCGGCTCGCCGCGGTCGTCGAGCCGCTGGTTCACGATCGCCCCCCACGCGTTCGACGCCGGCGACCACACCACCGGCTGCGGGCCCTCGGCCTCTTCGTTCTGCCACCCGTCGGCGAGCAGCTGCGCAGCCGCCCCGGAGGCCTTGCTCCTCGGCTCGACGAACACGCAGCGGCCGCCCACCTGTGCCTCGTCGGAGTCGTTGAACGTGCGGGCGAGCTCGGTCAAGAGGTCGATCTTCTCGGAGGAGACCGCCATGTCCACGACGATGCAGTCCCCGGGATCGCCGAGGCCGCTCACCGGACCGGAGGCTTCGTCCTCCTCACCGTCGTCGAGGCCGACGCAGCTGGCGCTGAGCACAGCGGCGAGGACCACGGCGGCCAGGCGGCCTCGGCGGCTCACGCGAACCGGCTCCGGAGCGCCGCCAGCACGCCGGCCTCGGGGAGCCCGTCGTCGGGACCGAGCCCGACCGCAGCGTCGGCGCCAGGCGGGAGGGGCCTGTCCTCGACGCGCCAGCCCGCGTCTGCCAGCGCGCCGGCGCCGGCGCCGCCCTCGAGCAGCTCGAGCAGCGCGGCCGCCGCGTCCCCGTCCGCGTCCGGGAGGGCGACGGCCACCACGTCCACGGTCGCCATGGGCAGAGGGTAGATGAGCCGGAGTGAGCCCTCCTGGCGGGTGCCGGCGATGGCGGTGGTCGCGACGGCTTCGATCGTGGCGGCGAAGTCGAAGGTCGCCGTCTCGGTGGCGAGCATGGCGGCGAGCGGGGTCCGAAAAGCCGCTTGCGGGACGGCCTGGAGGAGGTCAGCGGCCCAGTCGACGAACGGCGCCCCACCACCCTCGGGCTCCACCTCGAAGTCGTTCGTCGCGTACGACTCCCGGCCGAGGTACGCAGCACCTGCCTGCGCCAGCGCGAAGAGGCCGGCGGTGTCGTCGAGCGGCTGGATGCCGGGGCGCACGCCCGACGCCCCACCGATGCAGCGCCAGCCGACCGGCTCACCTGCGCAGCCCGTGGCCGCCTCGTCGAAGGCCGCCAGCACGAGCGGCGATCGGGCGAGCACGTCGGTCGGCTCTCCGAGCGGCGCGCCTCGACCGAGCTCGCGCACCTGCTCGACCCACGGCCGGGGCGCGAGCCAGACGTCGCTCGAGAGCGGCGCACCCGAGAGCAGTGCATCGGTCGTGAGCCCCGCACGTTCGTCCTGCACCTCGATCCGGTCGTCGCCCGCCGCCAGCAGCGCGCACGCCTCGGCCAGCTCGGTGGCGCAGTGCAGGCGCAACACGTCGGGCTCGCTCCCGAGCAGACCTCCCGCAGCGCTCCCGTCCCCGCCGTCGAAGGCGCCGCCGCGCACGGCGAAGGCGCCGCCGACCATGGCGACGGCGGCGACCAGCGCCAGCACCCGCGTCACCTTCGGACCGTACCGGATCGTCGTGACCGCCGAGGGCGCTCAGCCGGCGTGGTCCGCTGCGATCTGCTTGGCCCAGCGGTAGTCGGCCTTGCCGGCCGGGCTGCGCACGATCGCTGGCAGGAAGATCACCGCCTTCGGCAGCTTGTAGCGGGCCAGGTGACCGGCGGCCTCCTGGCGGAGCTCGTCGGCGGTCGCCTCGGCGCCGTCGCGCAGCCGGACGATTGCGACGACCTCCTGGCCCCACTGCTCGCTCGGCCGCCCGCACACGACGACGTCGTACACGCCTGGGTGGCGCATGAGCGCCGCCTCGACCTCCTCGGCGAAGATCTTCTCCCCGCCCGAGTTGATCGTGACCGAGTCGCGCCCGTGCAGCTCGACGATCCCGTCGGCCCGCAGCTTCGCCCGGTCGCCGGGCACCGCGCAGCGCACGCCGTCCACCGTCGGGAACGTGCGGGCCGTCTTGTCGGCGTCACCGAGGTAGCCGAGCGGGATGCGCCCGCTCTTCGCGAGCCAGCCCACGCCCTCGTGCCCGGCGTCGAGCACGGTGGTGAGCGCCTCGTCGAGCACGAGGCTGCCGGCAGCCGGGGCGAAGCTGCCGGTCGACGCCCCCGAGCCCTTGGTCGACACCTGGCTCATCTGCCCACCGGCCTCCGACGAGCCGACACCGTCGACGACCACGACGTGGGGCAGGCGCTCGAGCAGCTCCTCCTTGGCGGCCACGCTCAAGGCGGCGCCGCCGGAGAGGACCACCGACAGGCCCGACAGGTCGTAGGTGTGTGCGGCGAGGTCGTCGAGCAGCGGCCTGGCGAACGCGTCGCCGACGATCTGCAGGAAGCCGACGCCCTCCCGCTCGCACGTGGACCAGACGTCGACGGGATCGAGGCGATCGACCACGGACTGGACGATGATCGGGTTGCCCCGGTGCCAGGCGGAGAGCCCGATCCAGTGGCCTGCCCCGTGCATGAACGGGGCCGCCGGCAACGTCACCGTCGAGCCAGCGCCAGCTGCGTTGGCGGCGATCGCCTCGTAGGACTCCCACTCGGCGGTGGTGGCCGGGTCGCTGCCGCCGAGGGCGGCGACGAAGATGTCGGCCTGGCGCCAGAGGACGCCCTTGGGCATGCCGGTCGTGCCGCCCGTGTAGAGGATGTAGAGGTCGTCGGGCGAGGGAGTCACCGGCGGCGAGTCGGCCGAGGCCGCAGCGAGCGCTCCCTCGTAGTCGACGGCACCGGGGAGCAGTGCGTTGCCCGAGCCGTCGTCGACCTGGAGCAGCACCCGCAGCGCCGGCAGCCGGGGGAGCACCTCGGCCAAGGTGGGCGCGAACGCACCGTGGTAGACGATCGCCGTCGCACCCGCATCGGCGAGCAGGTACGCGAGCTCGTCGGCGACGTAGCGGTAGTTGACGTTGAACGGTGCGAGGCGGGCCTTGTAGGCGCCGACCATCGACTCCAGGTACTCGTTGCCGTTGTGCAGGTAGATCGCCAGGTGGTCCTGACCCGACTCGTGACCCTCGATGCCGTCCCGCTCGGTGTGGCAGCCGAGCCCCCGCTCGTGGAGGGCGTTGGCGAGGCGACGGGTCCGCTCGGTGACCTCGCCCCAGGTCAGGCGCCGGTCACGGAAGACGAGGCACGTCCGGTCGGGGACCGCCGCTGCGATCGCCTCGTGCACCAGCCCGATGTTGAGCTCCACGTCATCCCCCTTCGTCGGCGGGCCCCGAGCGGGCCCACCCCTGTTCCGCTCGCCGGCGGAGCTCGTCGGCCATCGGCAGCGGGCATGCGGGCGAGACCACGTCCTGCGTCGCCGGATCCACCTCGGTGAGGAACGTGGCGTGGAAGCGGTTGATCACGTTGCTCAGACCGACGGTGAAGCACAGCTCGATGAGCTGGTGCTGGGTGAGGTGCTCCGACAGCCGCCCGAACAGGTCGTCGTCGATCCGCTCCATGCGGGTCGACCGCTGGGCGTACTCGACGATGGCGAGCTCGGCGGGGCCGTAGACGTCCTCGGGGAGCGGGTCGTCACCGATGTGGCGGATCTGCGCTTCGTCCAGTCCGGCGCTCCGACCGAGCACCACGTGGGTGGGGATTCAATAGTGGCAGTCGTTGGCGACAGAGGCGCCGAGGTACGCGAGCTCCTGGTGGGCGGGCGACAGCGAGCCGCCCCGGTAGGCGGCCTCGCCGAAGCCGAGCAGGCCGGCGAAGGCGTCGGGGTGGTTGGCCATGGCCCGGTAGACGTTGATGTCCTGCCAGGGGAGGTCGTCCCGCTGCGCCATCCCTGCCCGGATGGCGCGCAGCAGGCCTGCCGCCTTCGGGTCGGCGTCAGGGTCGTCGGGGTCCACGAGCGGGAGGCGGGGCACGCCGCGTGTGTACCACGGCGCGGCGCCGGCCCCGCCAGGTCGCCTTCAGCCCTTCGAGAGGAACCCGACGATGGCCGGCCACGCGTCACGATCCTGGAGCAGGAAGAGGTGGCCGCCCTCGAACACCTGGAGCCGTGCGTCGGGGATCCGCTCGGCGAGGACGTCGCTGTTGGCGATCGGCGCGATCCCGTCGTGGCGGCCGGCGCACACGAGCGTGGGGCTCACGACCTGGGCGAGCCGGTCGGTGGTGTCGTGGCGCGACCGTGCCTCGAGCTGGCGACGCCGGCCGACGGCGAGCGCAGGGTCGTCGGCGCCGATCGCCGCCTGGTCGTCGGCGAACGCCCTGAGCTGGGCGACCTGCTCAGGATGGGCTTCCTGCCAGGCGGCGTCCCGACGGACGTCCGAAAGCGAGAGGTGGGCGGCGAAGCGCTCGTCGTCGGGCAGCCCCTCGAGCTCGTGGAGCGGGTACGAGGCACCGCCCTCGCCACCGCTCGACGTGCACGCCAGCACGAGCCGGTCGACCTTCTCGGGGTGGCTGATCGCCAGCTCCTGGGCGACCATGCCGCCGAAGGAGACGCCGACGACGTGGGCGCGCTCCCAGCCGACCTCGGCGAGGAGCCCTGCGGCGTCGTCGGCGTAGCCGGCCATCGTGTACGCCTCGTCCGGCTTGTCGCTGCGCCCCTGGCCCCGCTGGTCGTAGGCGAGCACCTCGAAGTGCTCGACGAGCGGCCCGTCGAGCACGTTCGGCTTCGACCGCAGGTCGCCCCCCGTGCCGCCGATGAACAGGACGGGCGGGCCGCTGCCGGCCCGCTCGTGGTGCAGGTGGATCCCCATCACGAGATGCTGGCAGACCCGTCAGGCGCCCTTCGCCCTGGCGAGCCGGAACAGGCTGAGGACACCGGTGACCAGGACCGAGCTCCCGGCGATGAGGAACGGCGGGAACGACGCCAGGCACCCCCCGACGATCATCGTCCAGCCAGCGGTCGCCATGGCCAACCACAGGACCGGTCGGTCGGAAGCCCACGGGGGCACACCGCGCGGATCCCGCCACCACGGCCTGTCGGTGAGCGTCTCGTCGGTCACACATTGCAGTTCTCCGCTGGGCAGGACGGGACCTCTGCGAGGGTGACAGCCCGGCGAGCGAGATCTCTCGGAAAGGTCAGCATCAACCGTTGACAACTGGTCTGATGGTGCATACGATCGAACAGGTGTTCGTACACGATGGTTCCGGGGGCGGCGGAGAGGAGCGGCCGGCTGCTGCGCTGAGCACTGCCGAGATCGATGCGATCGAGGAGCCGTTGGCGGCGGTCGCCGGGCTGATCAACGCGGCGACCGGTCACCTCGTCGACCTGGTCGCCCGGGCGATCGAGACCGGGGCGTGGGGACAGGCCGGGATCCGCTCACCCGAGCACTGGCTC
>JBBSLC010000031.1:0-23369 GCA_038255685.1 Acidimicrobiales bacterium
ATGAGCGTCGTCTTGCCCGCCCCGTTGGGGCCGATCAGGCCGACGATCTCGCCTTCGCGCACCTCGAGGTCGACCCCGCCGAGCGCCTGGAGACCACCGAAGCGCACGGAGACGCCCGCGCAGGAGAGGACCACCGGCGCCAGCGAGCGGGGCGTTGGCGTCAACGTCGCCGGAGGCGCAGGCGCGTCCTGCACCGTCGTCGCCCGTTCGACCGTGCCGCGCGCCCGCTCCGCCTTCTGCACCGGTGCCCGCTTGACCGGCGCCCTCTTGGCCACCGCCTTCCTGATCGGTGCCTTCTTGGCCGGTGCCATCGTCAGAACCCGTCCACGAAGCCGGGTGTGACCATCTTGTACTTGTCGTTCGCCTGGGCTTGGAGGACGGTGACCCGCTCCGTCCCCCGCATGGTGTTGTTCGAGCCGGCGAAGGTGATCGGGCCAGAGACGAGGTCGCCGTAGCCCTGGTAGGACCGGAGCGCTCCGACGAAGCGCTCACGGGTGAGGTCGGCGCCCGGGGCGCTGAGGGCGCCCTTGAAGAAGGAGATGATCTGGTAGCCGGCCGAGGCCCCGCTGCCGTCGGCGTTCCACCCGTCGCGCCCGTTCACGGCGATGTACTGGTCCCGTGCCACCTTCATCTGGGCGCAGTTGCCCCCGTCGACCTCGGGAGCGAGGTAGTAGCACGAGCCCGAGAGGCCCTTCACGCCCTGCTGGCCCCACGTCGGCGTGAAGAGCGTGAGGGCAGTGTCGGAGTCGTGGGCGAAGTTGCCGAAGCTGTACGTCCAGCCGCAGAGCGCACCGGCGGCGCAGCGCTGCACGATCTGCTGGGTGGTGAGGGGGTCGGTGAGGGGCACGAGCACCTCGGTGCGCGATGCCCGGAACTCGTTGATGTACTGGTCGTAGTTCGGGTTCTCCTGCGGCTTCTTGTTGGCGACGGTCACCGCGACCGTCTGGCCCCGCCGCTCGAGCTCGGCCTGGAACACCGCCGCCACCGGCTTGATGAACTGCGAGTCCGACACGAGGATCCCGACGCGCTTGCCCCGGTAAGCGGGATCGGTGGCGAGGAAGGCTGCGAGCTGTCGGACGAAGCCCGAGTAGCTCGTGCTCAGCTGGAACATGCCCGGGATCGGCACCTCCTCAGCACCGCCGGCGGCGACGTACGGCACGCCACGCTTGGCCGCCTCCTGGGCGACGATGGCGATCTGGTCGATCCCGAGGGTGCCGCTCACGGCGAACACCTTCCGGTCGTTGATGAGGGTGTTCGCAGCGTCGCGAGCGCCCTGGGAGTCGAAGCGGTCGTCCTGGATGTCGAGCACGAGCTTGCGCCCGTTGATGCCGCCGTTGTCGTTGAGGAACTTGGCGTACGCGTTGACGCCCTTGATCGGGTCCTCAGCCAGGTTGAGGGGCACGCCGCTGAACGTCTCCGGTGCGTGGATGCCGAGCAGGATCTCGCTGTCGGTCACACCGGTCCGGTTGCCCTCGCTCAGCTGCTGCGGTGCCGGCGCAGGAGCGGGGGTGCCCGGCGATCCTGGCGCAGGGGCAGCACCGGCGTCGGTCGGTCCACCCGGCGCGCCCGGCGCACCCGGCGTGCCTGGCGCGGGCGCCCCAGGCACGCCGGCCGGGGGGATCACCGTGCCGTCAGCTGCGGTCACGGGAGGCGACCCTGGAACGGTCTCGCCGGGAGCGAGCGGTGCGATGGTGGCGCCAGGCGCAGTGGTCCCGGGGCCGAAGTCACCGGCAAGAGCGGTGCCGTCATCGGTGGTGTCCACCGTGGTGCCGTCGTCACCGCCGACGACGATGGCTCCCACGACGGCGGCGAGCACCAGCCAGACCGAGGCCACGCCGAGGCCGAGCACGACGCGCGCCCCGTTCTTCCCGCGCACGTCCTGCAGCTGCTGCAGCATCGAGCTCACAGACCCTCCTCCTCGATCGACCCCGTCGCCGGTCGTGCTCGGGGCACGACATCGATCCGGACATTCCGCCCCGACCCCAGCACCCTTCACTTCGCCGGGGAGACGCCGACCTCCTGCTGGCACGTCACAGCGACGTGCGTCGCTCAGTCCGCGTCGTGGCCCAGGGGGTCGGCTGACGCAGCGACCACCGAGGCGTGGTGCACCACCATCCGCCACACCCCCTCGCTCCTGGCGAAGACGTTGAGCGCGGCGGCGGTGCCACCGGCTGACGCCGAGAGGATGTTCTCGTCGACCGCGACCCATGCGGTGTCGCCTGCGAGCTCGGCACGAGCCTCGGTCAAGATGAACTGGAGCGGCTGGTCGCCCTGGAAGAGTGCGAAGAACGAGGCGGTGACCCCCGCCCAACCCCGCAGCGTCGACCAGCCAGGGTGGGTGCAGAGCACGCGGTCCGAGTGCTCCCAGAGGTCCGACATGGCATCGAGGTCACGGGCCTCGAACGCCTCGTAGAAGCGCTGGTTGGCGCGCAGCACGGCGTCGATGTCGGGGGCGGCGATGCACGGGACACTACCGCCGGACCGTGTCGGCTCCGTGGTCCTGGCCTGGCAACATGAGGCGTGCGCGTCCCCTCCACCGACGACGTCGAGCTCGAGGTCCACGACCTCGGTGGCGACGGCCCCCCGCTCCTGCTCTGCCACGCCACCGGCTTCCACGGCCTCGTGTGGCGACCGCTGGCCGAGCGGCTCCGGGACAGGTTCTCGGTGTGGTCCCTCGACTTCCGGGGCCACGGACTCTCGAGCGCACCTGACCCCGCACGGGGGTTCGCGTGGGAGGGCTTCGGTGACGACGTGCTCGCCGTGGTCGACCACCTCGGCCTCGAGCGACCCTCGGCGGTCGGGCACTCCAAGGGTGGGGCGGCCCTGCTGCTCGCCGAAGCGGCGCGACCTGGCACCTTCGCCGCCCTCTGGTGCTACGAGCCGGTGGTCTTCCCGCCAGGATCACGTTCGACGGATGGCGAGAACCCGCTCGTCGCCGGTGCCGCCCGCCGCCGTGCGACCTTCCCCTCCCGGCAGGCGGCGATCGACAACTACGCAGCCAAGCCGCCGCTGCAGGTCCTGCACCGAGCAGCCCTTGCGGCCTACGTCGAGCACGGCTTCGGCGAGGAGGCCGACGGCTCCATCACCCTGCGCTGCCGCCCCACCGACGAGGCGCAGGTCTACGGCATGGGCGGTGCCCACAAGGGATGGGATGCGCTGCCGCTCGTCACCTGCCCCACCACCGTGGCTTGCGGTGGCCCCGGCGCCACGATCACCGCCGAGATGGCGTCGCGGCTCGCCGAGCGGCTCCCCGCAGGACGGGTCGAGGTGTTCGACGAGCTCGGTCACTTCGGTCCCCTGCAGGACCCCGAGGCGGTGGCCGACGTCGTGCGCCGGGACCTCCTCTCGGGCTGATCCGCCCGGCGGCGTGGGGGGCGCACCGGGGTACGGTGCGCCGGTGGCGACCGATCCCTCCTCCGATCTCCCGAGCTCGCAGACGTCGGCGGAGGAGCACCCCATCGCCGACGCTGCGATCGAGGTGCTCGGCGGCACACCGCCTTCGGTCGAGCGACCGTCGGAGAGCCCGATCCAGCCCGTCCTCCCGCCTGGGCTGCGCGGGGTCGTCGCTCGCTTCGACCGTCGCGCCGATGCCGCCTTCGCACCCCTCCGCCGCCAGCCGCTCGCGAACAAGGTCCTCTACGGCGCATCAGCGCTCGGTGACTTCTCGATCCTCTGGCACCTCATCGGCACCGCACGGGCGCTGCGCTCCCCCGCTGACGAGCGAGCGGGCGTCCGCCTGGCCGTCAGCCTCCTCGTCGAGTCGGTGCTCATCAACGGCGTCGTCAAGTCCCTGTTCCGACGCGAGCGACCGGTGTGGGAGCAGGAGCGCGTGCACACGATCCGTCGACCGCGGTCGAGCAGCTTCCCGAGCGGCCACGCCACCTCCGGCTTCATGGCGGCCACGCTCCTCGTCGACGGCCGGCGCCGGCGAGCTCCCCTCTGGTACGCCGTCGCGACCGTCGTTGCCGCCAGCCGGGTCCACGTGCGCATCCACCACGGCTCCGACGTGGTCGCAGGTGCTGCGATCGGCGTCGGCCTGGGCGCACTCGCCCGGCGGCTGTGGCCACTGGGGCGCTGATCGTCGGGAAGGGTCGGCGGCACGTGGGTGTTGGAACGGAACATGGAGAACGAACTGCTCGAGCTCGAGGTTGCCTTCGACTACCGCTGCCCCTTCGCCCGCAACGCGCACGAAGTCGTGCTGGCCGGCCTCGAGGCGGGGGCGAGCTGGGATGTGCGCTTCGTCCCCTTCTCGCTGAGCCAGGCGAAGGTCGAGCACGGGGGCACCGATGTCTGGGACGCACCCGACACCGACTCCGGGCTGCTCGCGCTCCAGCTCGCCATGGCCATCCGTGACACCCAGCCCGAGCACTTCCTCGCCGCCCACCGGGCGCTGTTCTCCCTCCGCCACGACCACGGGGGCGACCTCCGCAGCGAGGTCGCCCTGCGAGGGGCGCTCGCAACGACCGGCGTCGACGTCGACGCTGCGTTCGACCACGTGGCCTCGGGCGTGGCGATGAAGACGGTGCGAGACGAGCACACCCGCCTCGTGGACGAGCACGAGGTGTGGGGCGTGCCTGCCTTCATCGCCGGCGGCAACGCCGCCTTCGTCCGCCTCATGGATCGGCCGTCGGAGGACGCAGCGACATCGATCGCCGCCGTCGAGCGGATCGCCGAGATGCTTGGAGCCTGGCCCGAGCTCAACGAGTTCAAGCACTTCACCCTCTCCCGGTAGAGACGGGTACGGTCCTCGACGTGGCCGGCAACGTCGCGTTCGAACAGCGCATGAGCGACCAAGAGGCGCTGATGTGGTCGCTCGAGCTCGATCCGGTCCTGCGATCGTCCTTCGCCAACGTCACCTTCCTCGACCGACCGGTCGACGTCGACCGCTTCCGGGCACGCATGGTGCGTGCCGTCGCCGCAGTGCCCCGCCTCCGCCAGCGGGTGGGCGAGACAGGCCCCGGCCTCGCCACGCCTGCCTGGATCGACGATCCGCTGTTCGACCTCGACTTCCACGTGCGGACCATCGCGGTGCCTGCGCCCGGGGACGACCGCGCCGTCCTCGACCTCGCGGCCGTGCTCTCTGCTGACCCGTTCGACCGGGCCCGACCGCTGTGGCAGTTCACCATCGTCGAGGGGCTCGATGGCGATCGCGGCGCCATGATCCAGAAGCTGCACCACTCGATCACCGACGGCGAGGGCGGCATCCGCCTGAGCGCTGCGTTCATCGACCTCGAGCGAGACGCGACCGAGCCCCTGCTCGCATCCCCCCCTGCGGTCGTCGTGCCGGCGAGGTCGCAGGCGGAAGCGGTGCGCGACAGCGTCGCCGCCGGCGTCCGCCTCCCCCTCGATCTCGCCCGCCAGGCGGTCGCCGGGACCGTCGAGACCCTCACCCATCCGACCGGCGCCCCCGGGCGGGCTGGCGATGCCGTCGAGATGGCGCGCTCCATGCTCCGCCAGCTGGCCGTGACCGAGCCGGCTCGCTCGCCGCTGTGGACCGAGCGGACGTTGCGACGGCGCATCGAGATACTGAGCATCCCCCTCGTCGAGGCGAAGGACGTCGCCCATCGCCTCGGCGGCACGGTGAACGACTGGTTCGTCACCGGGGCGACCGGTGCGGCTGGCGCGTACCACCGCCAGCTCGGGTCCCCGGTCGAGGACCTGCGCATGGCGATGCCCGTCAGCACGAGGGACGCAAGCCCGGCGGGCAAGGCCAGCGGGACGAACAGCTTCGCCCCGACGCGCACGCTCGTGCCCGCCGGGATCGTCGACCCCGTCGCCAGGTTCGACGCCGTGCGAGACGTCCTCGGCCGCAACCGAGCGGAGAAGGCGGTCGGTGGCATCGGCCGCCTCGCCGGGCTCCTCTCCGTCCTCCCGACGCCGGTGCTCGCTCGCGTCGCCCGCCAACAGGTGGGGACGGTCGACTTCACCACGTCCAACGTGCGAGGCGCGCCCTTCCCCCTCTACATCGCCGGTGCGCTCATCGAGGCGAACCACCCGCTCGGTCCGCTCGCCGGCACGGCGTTCAACCTCACGACGATGTCCTGTGACGGCGACCTCGACATGGGCTGCGTCATCGACGCTGGCGCAATCACCGACCCGGCGCTGCTCCGGCGCTGCATCGTCGAGGCGTTCGAAGCGCTCCGCACCGCACGCCGCTGAGGGGAGCCATGGGGCTCCACGCGCCGCTGGCCGGGCGCGCAAGCGGCCGCCCGGAGGCGGCCGCGATCAAGGCACGTCGAGTCGCTTGCGGCGAGAGCGCTAGCCAGCGACGGGTTGGGACTCTGATGCTGCGAGCAGCATCCGCACGTCGAGGAGGAGGTCAGCGACCTCGTCGGTCGACACCAGCTCTCGGTGCAGCATCTCCGAGAGCCCACGGTCGATGACCGCGAGGGCGTCGCTGATGATCTTCGGCTCGGAGGTCTCGGTCATGGTGGTCTCCATCGACGTGTGCCTTCCTTCCCATCGTCTTGCGCCGGGGGGTGGCTTGAGGACGATCGACCCATGGTACCCGTCGACGCTCCGGATCGAGCGCGGGTCGAAGCTGCTGCGTGGTGGGTACCCCGCCGGCCTCCGGGCCACCCCCAGGTGCTCCGAAGACCCCCGGGGTAGCGTCCCGGCCATGGACAGCAACGTGGCCCTCGGTGTGACCGTCGCGAGCCTTCCCGCCCTCGGCGTACCGGGAGCGCTCGAGGTGGCGACACGGGCGGAGGCCCTCGGGTACCGGTCCTTCTGGACCGCCGAGGTGACCGGAGCCGAAGCGTTCTCCCTCCTCGCCGCAGCGGGTTCGGTGGCCCCCACCCTGGGCCTCGGCACGGGCGTGCTCGCCCTGCAGCTGCGCACGCCGATGGTGGCGGCGATGGGTGCCGCGACGCTCCAGGCGCTGCACCCCGACAGCGAGATCGTCCTCGGCGTCGGGATCTCCTCGCCAGTGGTCACCACGCGCTGGCACGGAGCCCCGTACGGCGATCGACCGGTCGAGCGGACCCGCGAGTACGTCCAGCTGGTGAAGGAGTGCCTGAGCGGTGAGAGCGTCACCTTCGCCGGTGAGTTCTACGCCTGCGACAAGTTCCGCCTCGGTGTGCGCCTCGGCGAGCGCAAGCCGAAGGTCGTGGTCGGCGCCCTCAACCCGAGGATGCTGCGGATGGCGGGCGAGGTCGCCGACGGCGTCCTCCTCAACTACCTCCCCTCGAGCCACGTGCCGTGGTCGGTCGAGCAGATCCGCGAGGGCGGGGACGCGACGATCTACGCGTACGTGCACTGCAGCGCATCGGAGCGCGCTGAAGGCATCGAGGCTGCACGCCGCGACCTCTTCTCCTACGCCGTGGTCGACTCCTACGCCCGCAGCTTCGACCGCGCCGGCTTCGGTGACGAGGTCGCCGCCATCCGCGCTGCCCACGCCGCCCGCGACAGGGAGGGTGCCCTCGCCGCGGTGAGCGACAGGATGGTCGACGCCATCGACCTCATGGGCACGGCGGGGGAGGTCACCGAGTACGTGCAGGCCTACGTGGACGCCGGCGTCGAGGTCCCGGTCCTCATGCCGAACCCCTGGGGTCCTGACCGCATGGCCGTCGTCGACGACACCCTCCGCGCCGCCATCAGCACCTGACCCCTACAGTCCGGGCGTGGAGCTCTCGGGGAAGGTCGTGGTCGTCACCGGTGCGGGGAGCGGGATCGGCCGTGCACTCGCCACCCGGTTCGCGACCGAGGGGGCCGCTGGCGTCGCCGTCGCCGACCTCGAGGCTGACCGGGTCGAGCGCACGGTCGCCCTGATCACCGACGCCGGCGGGAATGCGATCCCCTTCGTCGGCGACGTGAGCAACGAAGCAGACGTCCAGGCGCTCGTCGCTGCGACCGTCGCCGCCTTCGGCCCCGTCGACCTGTTCTGCTCCAACGCCGGCATCGCCATCGGCGGCGGGGTCGAGGCACCTGATGCGGACTGGCAGCGCATCTGGGACGTCAACCTGATGGCCCACGTCTACGCCGCCCGTGCCGTCCTGCCGTCGATGCTGTCGCGGGGTGAGGGCTACCTCCTCAACACCGCCTCGGCGGCGGGGCTCCTCACCAACCTCGGTGCTGCGCCCTACGCCGTCACCAAGCACGCTGCCGTCGCGCTGGCGGAGTGGCTCGCCGTCACCCACGGCGACCAGGGCATCAAGGTCAGCTGCCTGTGCCCCCAGGGCGTCGCCACCCGGATGCTGCTCGGCGACGTCGCCGAGGCCATCGCCGACGGCGCGCCGCTGCCCACCGGTGACGAGGCCGGGCAGAGCTCGGTGCTGGCAGCCGGCGACGTGCTCACCCCCGCCCAGGTCGCCGACGTCGTGGTCGCCGGCCTCGCCGACGAGCGGTTCCTGATCCTGCCCCACCCTGAGGTCGCCGACTACTGGCGGAAGAAGGCTGCTGATCCCGACCGTTGGCTCGGCGGGATGCGGCGCTTCCAGGCCCGAGTCCGTGCCGGAGGCTGAGCGCCCGACCTCGGCGATGCACACGCCGTTGGCCGCCCTCGGCCTCGCACCGGGGTTGCGAGCCCGCTTCCGGCGTCGCGATGGAGAGCGCTGGCACCTGGCGCGCGTCGAACGGGTCGAAGCCGACGGGAGCCTGGGTCTCCGCGACGCCAAGGGCGCATCGCGTTGCATCCCGATGGATCGGGTAGAGGTGGCCGCCAACGGGCCGCGAGGTGCACGCACCTGGGAGTCAGCGACCGAACGTGCCGCTCGTAGCGAGCAGCTCCGCCTCCTGTAGCTCCCTCCGAACACGACGACGACCCGAGGCACGCGAGTGGACACCTACATCCTGGGCCTCACCATCGCCGGCATCGCCATCATGGGCGCCGCTGTGGTCCCGAGGCTGCTGGCGGGGCGGCCGCTCTCCTTCCCTGCGGTCTACGTGGGGGTGGGCTTCGTGGTGTTCTCCCTGCCCCTCGGGCTCGACCCTCCCGATCCGCTGCGTGACGGCGAGCTGACCCTCCGCCTCACCGAGCTCGTCGTCATCGTGTCGCTGATGGGTGCGGGACTTCGGATCGACCGGCTCGAGGGCTGGCGATCGTGGGGTGTGACCTGGCGGCTCCTCGCCATCGCCATGCCGCTCACGATCGCCGGTGTGGCCGTCCTCGGGTGGTGGGTCGTCGGCCTCTCCCCTGCGGCGGCGCTCCTGCTCGGCGGGGTGCTCGCGCCGACCGACCCGGTCCTCGCAAGCGACGTCCAGGTCGGCGCGCCGAACGCGGGTGACGAGGACGACGTGCGCTTCGCCCTGACGTCCGAGGCCGGCCTGAACGACGGGCTGGCGTTCCCCTTCACCAACGCTGCGATCGCCGCCCTCGGTGCCGCCAGCCTCGGGACGTGGTTCGGCAGCTGGGTGCTCGACGATGTGGTGATCAAGGTCGGTGTCGGGCTCGCCGCCGGCTACGTCCTCGGGAAGGTGCTGGCGTTCGGGTTGTTCCGTCTGCCCAAGGGCGCCCGCATCGCCGAGAGCGCCGAGGGTTTCACCGCCCTCGCCGCCACGCTCATCACCTACGGGGTGACCGAGCTGGTGCACGGCTACGGGTTCCTCGCCGTCTTCGTCGCTGCCCGGGTGATACGCCGGGCCGAGATCAAGTCAGACGTGCACGACGTCCTCCACGAGTTCGCCGAGGCCATCGAGCGCCTGCTGAGCGCAGCGCTGCTCGTCCTGCTCGGCGGCTCGATCGTCGGAGGGGTGCTCGGGCCGCTCGGGTTCCAGGGGATCGCCGTGGGCCTGGCCGTGGTGCTGGTGATCCGCCCGCTCGCAGGGCTCATCTCGCTGCTCGGCCACACGGCGCCCGGGCACGAGCGGTCCGCCATCGCCTTCTTCGGCATCCGAGGCATCGGGTCGGGCTTCTACTTGGCGTACGCGCTCGAGGAGGCCGACTTCGCCCAGGCCGGCGAGCTGTGGGCGATCCTGGTGTTCGTGGTGCTGCTCTCGGTCGTCCTCCACGGGGTGAGCGCCAGCCCGGTCATGGCCCGACTCGACCGCAGGGCACAGCGCGCGCCAGCCGGCGAGATCTGAGGGGCGCAGGCCGTGGATCGGGAGACGGTCGACGTCGACGTCGACGTCGACGAGGCCAGCATCGACACGTACCTCCGGCGCACGCTCACGGCGGCGGAGGGCGCCATCGCCTTCGGCAATGCGGTGCCCGACGGGCTCGTGCGGCTCGACCTCGGGTGCGGACCCGGCCACATGACGGGCGCCCTCGGCGCACCGGTCATCGCCGCCGATGCGGCGTGGTCGATGATCTCGCGGGTCGAGGCGACGTCGATGCGGGTCCAGGCCGACCTCGAGTCGCTCCCCTTCCGCAGCGGGGAGCTCCACGGCACCTGGGCCTCGAAGTGCCTCCAGCACATCCCGGCGGAGCGCCTCCCGATGGCGCTCGCCGACCTGCACCGGTGCACAGCGACGGGAGGTCGTCTGGATCTCGTCGTCTTCGAAGGCGACGGCGCGTCTCGCAGCGACAGCACCGACGACCTCCCGGGGCGGATGTTCTGGCACTGGCCCCGAGCACGACTGGTCGACGTGGTCCGAGGTGCTGGCTTCACCGACGTGTCGCTCACGACCGTCGAGCGGCCACCGACCGTCGAGCTGCACGTGACGGCGATCCGGGAGCACGCCCTCCCCGACTCCGTGGGCGCCGACATGCGGCTCCTCGTCTGCGGCCTGAACCCCAGCCCCCTGACGGCCGAGCTCGGCATCGGCTTCGTCGGGCCCGGCAACCGCTTCTGGCCCGCCGCCATCGCCGCCGGTCTCACCGATCGCCCGAAGGATCCCCGCCATGCCCTCGCCCACCACGGCATGGGGATGACGAACCTCGTGCAGCGAGCCTCGGTGGGCGCTGCTGAGCTGACGCGTGACGAGTACGCAGCGGGCATGGCCAGGGTGGAGCGACTGTGCGAGTGGCTGGCGCCCGCCGCGGTCTGCTTCGTGGGCCTCGCCGGCTGGCGGGCTGCCGTCGACCGTCGAGCAGTCGCTGGCATCCAAGCGCAGCCGCTCGGCGGGGTCCCGGTGTACGTGATGCCGAACACCAGCGGCCTCAACGCCCGCACCCTCCCCGCCGAGCACGCGGACCACCTGCGGGCCGCTGCAGCCCTCGCCGACCGGAACTGATCGCTTGTGCGACGACGCCTCCGGTCGACCCCACCTCGTCCTGGCGGTCGGGCATGCTGCACGCGTGGGGAACGACCAGGAGGACGCGCTCGTCCGGGGGTTGCTGGCCGGCTTGGCCGGGTTCCGCTGGGTGGCATGGGGCTGGTTGGCGACGGTGCTGGTCCTCACCAGGGACGACCTCGAGGCTGCCCTCCTCGCTGCTGGTCTGGCAGGCGCCGCCCTCGCCGTGGCGGCAGTCGCCACCGCGCTCCTCCGCGCCGACCCGCCACGGCTGCTGTCGCTGCCGGTGATCGGCCTCGAGCTCGCCGTGGCCGTCGCCCTCTCGGTCGGGGACGGGCTCGCGTACGCCGGTCCCCACCCCCAGTCGCTGGGCTCGGCATGGCCGCTGGCGGGGATCATCACCGCAGGCGTTGCCTTCGCCGGGCGTGGGGGTGCGATCGCCGGCGTGGTCGTCGGCCTCGGTCGCCTCGCCGGCTCGGCGCTCGTCCCTGGCACCACCTGGGACGACGACGCCACCCTCTCGGCGCTGTCGACCATCGTGCTCTACGCCCTCGCCGGCGGCGTCGCCGGGTTCGCCACCGTCAAGCTGCGGGAGGCCGAGCGCCGGATCTCGGTGGTCCAGGCCAGGGAGGAGGTGGCCCGCACCCTCCACGACGGTGTGCTCCAGACCCTTGCCGTGGTGCAGCGCCGAGCCGGCGATCCCGAGCTCGCCCGCCTGGCCAGGGAGCAGGAGCGCGAGCTGCGGGAGTTCCTCTTCGGCGCCGGGGTGGCTGCTGGCGGCGGGGATCTCGGGTCGCACCTGCGCGCTGCGGCTGCCCGCTTCGAAGACCGCTTCGGTGCCACCGCACAGGTCGTGGTCGACAGCGACGTCCCCGACCTCGGTGCTGCGGTCGTCGAGGCGCTCAGCGGGGCGGTGGCCGAGGCGCTCACCAACGCCGGGAAGCACGGCGGCGCGACCCGGGTGACGGTCTACGCCGGTCCCGACGACGTCACCGGGGGCGTCCTGTGCTCGGTGAAGGACGACGGCGCCGGCTTCGACGAGCGCACCGTCGCCGCCGGGATCGGGATCAGCCGATCGATCCGGGGGCGCTTGGTCGAGGTCGGTGGCCGCTCCGAGGTCGACGGGAACCCAGGTCACGGCGCTGAGGTCCGCCTGTGGGTCCCCACCTGAGGCAGGCTGGGGTCGTGCCTGATCTACGAGCGGTGCGGGTGGTGCTGGCCGACGATCACCCGATCTGGCGATCCGGCGTGCGTGCAGACCTCGGCTCGAACTTCCACGTGGTCGGTGAGGCGGCCGACGCCGACGAGGCGATCGCCGTGATCGGCTCGACGAAGCCCGACCTCGTCGTGTGCGACCTGCGCATGCCGGGTGGCGGCGGCATCGCCGTGGCCAAGGCGTGCGGCGAGCAGACCCGCATCGTCATGCTCACCGTCTCCGAGGCCGAGCGTGACCTGCTCGACGCGGTGGCGGCCGGCGCGGTCGGCTACCTGGTCAAGTCGACGCCGCCGGAGGAGCTCCGCACCGGCCTGTGGCGAGCCGCCCACGGCGAGCCCGTCTTCTCACCCGCGCTCGCCTCCCTCGTGCTCGGCGAGTTCCGCCGCATGGCCAAGGCATCGGGCCCCGTGCAGGTGCTCTCCGAGCGGGAGCGAGAGGTGCTCCAGTACGTGGCTCGCGGGCACACCTACCGCGAGATCGGCGAGACGCTCTTCATCGCCGAGAAGACCGTGGAGAACCACGTCCGCAACATCCTCGGCAAGCTCCACCTCAACCGCCGACAGGAGCTCGTCCGCTACGCCCTGGACCACGGTATCGAGTGACGACCTCGCCCTTCGCACGCTGAGGGCCACGTGGACGCCCAGGGGCCGATGGGGGGTTCCCCGGGTCCCCTCGTCCGCACCGTGAGCGCACGGTGGGTCCATGACCCAGCTCCAGCGACCCCACCCCGCCTCCGAGCCGCCGTCAGCCGAGCGCCCCGCAGGCGAACGGCACGACCAGGCGGCCGACCGGACCCGAGCCGGCGCCGTGTGGGTGACGGGGACGGGGGCGTTCCTCCTCCTCGCTGCCGCTGCCGTCTTCATCGCCGTGCGCTGGGCCGACATCCCGTCCGCCGCGAAGCTGGCGACGATCGGGGCGCTCACGGGCGGGTTCCTGCTCGGCGGCCGCCGGCTCCGCACGAGCCTCCCCGCCACCGGGAGCGCGCTGTTCCACCTCGGGGCCTTCCTCGTGCCGGTCGACGTGGCCGCGCTCGCCGTTCGGGCTGACGCCGGGTGGGAGGTGCTCCTGCTCGTCGAGGGGCTCGTGTGCGGGCTGACCTTCACCCTCACGGCACGGAGCGAGGGCTCGATCGTGCTGCGCTGGGCGGCAGCCGCCAGCGCCGTCGTCGTCGCCGCTGGGCTCGGGGCCGTCGGACCGGTGCCCGCACCTGTCGTGGTCGCCCTCGCTGCGGTCCTGGCGCTCGCCGCCGGCTCCGAGCGCCTCGCCGTCGCCTGGGCTGGCATCGCCGGCCTTGCCCCGCTCGTCGGGCTGGCCCTCGACGCCACCCGCATCGCGCCGGGGACCCTCGAGCGACTCGGTCTCGCCGGCGAGCAGCCTCGCCTCTCGGCTGCGCTGACCGGGCTCGCGAGCGCCTGGGTGCTCGCCGTCGTCGCCCGCCGGCGGCTCGAGCCCGGGCTCGCCCTCCTCGCCGCGACCTGCGCCCTGATCGGCGTCGGTCTGACCGGCGGCGAGCTCGATCCGTCGCCCTGGGCGTGGGTCATCGGGTGCTGCGGGCTGCTCGCCACGGTCGAGCTCGGCGCGCTGCTGCTGCGCCACGACCCCTTCTGGGGGCGACCGCTCGATGTCGTGGCGATCGTCGCCGAGATCCTCGCCGTGCCCGGCACCATCGCCGCTGCGGGCGTGCTCGCCCTCTCCCCGTTCCTGGTGCTCGCCTCCCCCGATGCCGCCGCGGCAACCGGCCTCCTCGCCCTCACCTGGCTCGTCGCCGACCTCCGTCGGCGGGTGGGGGCCGGTACCCCTGTCGCCCTCTCGCTGCTGTTCGGCGGCCGCTTCGCCCCGGCGACCATCGGACTGGTGGCGTGCACCCCGGCGGCGGTGACGCTCGCCACCGGCTCGGGGCCGCTCACCGCAGTCGCGCTCGTCGTGACGTCCGCTGCCCTTGCCGCCGGCGGGCGGCCGCTCGCCGCGGGCGCTGCCGTCACCGCCACCGTGGTCGCCCCGGCGAGCGTCCTCGGCCACCGTGCGGTCGACCTGTTCACGTCCCAGCCGGTGCCCGACCCCTCGACGGCGGTCCTCCTCACCGTCGCCGCCGTCGGCGTCGCCGGCAGCCTGCTCCTCGCACGGCTGGTCACGTGGCAGCCCGTCACCGACGCCTCCACGGATCGGGCCACAGCGGCGACGTTCCTCCTCGCCTCCTCGGTGCCACTCCCGGTCTTCGTGGCGAGCGGCGTGCTCGGCGGAGCGATCGGCGCCCGGGGTGCCCTCCTGGCGTGCACCGTCGGCCTGACCTGGATCGTCTCGGCGGCGACCGACGCCCGACCCCGACCCCGACGGCACCTCACCCCTTCCCCGAGCACGGCGACGCGGGCGGTCTCGCTCGGCCTCGTCCTCGCATCCTGTGGCGAGCTCGACCCGGTGGAGGTCGTCGTCGTCGTCTCGTTCGCAAGCCTGCTGGTCGTGGTCGACGCACTGCGCCTCGACGAACCCCGCCTGGCCTTCGGCCTCGTCCCCACGCTCCCGGTGGCCGCTGTCGCCGCAGGAGCCGCAGCTGCGCTCCCGGGTGCACGCTCGGGCGTCGCCCTGACCCTCGCTGCAGTGGTGGTCGCGGGTCTTGCTTCGCTGGCCCCACCTCGGTGGCGAAGCCCTCTCTCGGCGAGCACCGCTGCACTCGCCCTCGCCGGTCTCGCCCTCGCAGCGGGGGAGCCGACCGCCCTCGCCGACGCCCTCGTGGTCACCGGTGGCCTGCTCGTCGCCGCCGGGCTGGGATCGGACCGGCTCGTGGTGGCCGTGGCCGGCGGCGGGTCCATCAGCCTGGGCGCCTGGGCCCGGCTCGTCGACGCCGGCATCGACGCCAGCGAGCCCTACGTCGCCCCCGTCGCCGCCCTGCTCCTCCTCGTCGGGCTGCGAGGTGGCGATGACCGTGCCAGCTCGTGGGTGACGACCGGGCCAGCGGTCCTCCTGCTCGGCGGGAGCGCCGTGGTCGAGCGGCTGAGCGGCGGTGGCGGTGGCCATGCGCTCGTCGCCGGTGCCGTCGCGGTCGTCGCCGTCGCCGCGGGCGGTCGCTGGCGCCTCGGCGCACCGCTCGTGCTCGGCACCGGTCTGCTCGTCGTGCTCGTCGCTCACGAGAGCCTGGCGGTGACCGCCGGCGTGCCGACATGGGGTTGGCTGGCGCTCGGCGGCACCACGCTCCTCGGCGTCGGGACCCTCCTCGAGCGGGGCGCGACGGGTCCGGTCGAGACCGGGCGGCGCCTGGTGGACGTCATCCAGCAGGGCTACCGCTGAGACGTCATCCGCCTGGCTGATCGCAGGGGGTGTGGCGGCGGCATCACCGAGTCGCTGTCACACCCCCTCCGCATGCTGGTGCCATGCGATCAGTGCACCGCCACCACCTGCCCGCCACCGACCGCCCGTGCTGGGCGTGCGCCACGGCGCTCGACCACTGCCACGGCACGCTCGTCCTCCACGCCGACGGCGCTGCCGAGTGCGACCACGCCGACCGATGCGAAGGGCGCGAGGACCTGCACGAGCTGTGGATCCCCTGCACCGATCTCATCTGCGGTTGCACGGGTGACGAGCACCCGGCACCGATGCTGCTCGTCGCGGCGTGACCGCGGCGCCAGGCTGGCGCTCAGGCTCGGAGGATCGCTGCCGATGTAGACGAGGTGGCTGCGATCGCGCGTGAGACGTCGGGCGCCACGACGCGCTTGATCCTCACGTACGTGCGACGTGAGGCAGGTGACGAAGCGGTCGACAGGCTGATCGTGCTGAGTGGCGTCGACGCCACCATGGCCGAGCTCGAGGATGCACGCCGGTGGTGGAGCTACGAGGACAAGGTCGCGCTGTTCGAGGCGGCCGCCGTCGTGCTCGGCCAACCCGACGTCGCCCACAGGATCGGCGCCTCCGCGCTGTCGGCGAACGTCCTGCCCGCGCTCATCCCGCTCCTCCGTGCCTTCGGTGGCCCGTCGCAGCTGCTGCGCAACGTCGCTCGCGCGTCGACGAAGTTCTCGACCTCGGGCGTGATGGAGGCGCTGGAGGTACGTCGGCGTCACGCCGTCGTGACCTACCGGTTGCTCCCTCCCCACGTGCCGAACAGGCACGATTGCGCCTACACCGCCGGCGTGCTCGCCCAGGTCGGGCCGATCTTCGGTCTGCCCGAAGCGACCGTGGTCCACGAGACGTGCCAGGTGCGCGGTGCGCAGCAGTGCACGTACGAGGTGAGCTGGGCGAGGGACGCCCGCTTCCGCTCCAAGCGGACACGCCACCACGAGGTGCTGGCGTTGGAGGCCACGGCGGCGATCGATGCCGCCCAGCGGCGGGAGGACACCGCCGCTGCGCTGCTCCGCCTCTCCCGATCCGTCGCCGATGTCTCGTCGGTGGCCGACACCGCGCAGCGCCTGGCCGAGGCGATCCCCGACGTCGTCCACTCCGACCATGCGACGGTGCTGCTCTGGGACGAGGTGAAGGCCAGCTTCGTCGTCGGTGGCACCTCCGGGCTGCCCGCCGACCTCGAAGCAAGGGCACAGGACTTCCGCATCGACCCCTCGTGGTTCGACCAGCCCGGCGTGCCACCGATCGACGAGCCCACGCTCATCGCACGCTCCGAGGCGTCAGCGCCGGTCAAGATGGTCCTCGAGGCGTTCGAGGTGACGCACGTGGCCTTCGTCCCGGTTCGCTCGCGCGGGACGATGCTCGGCCTCCTCGTCGCGACCTGGAGCACGACGACGCCGGACGCGGCCGACGTGCAGCTCGAAGAGCGCCTGCGCGGCCTCGCCGACCAGGCCGCCTCGGCGCTCGAGAACGCCCGCCTCCTCGAGACCGTGCGGCGCCAGGCACTGCACGACGGGTTGACCGGCCTCCCGAACCAAGCCCTCTTCGCCGACCGCGTGCGCCTTGCGCTCGCACGCGCGCAGCGCTCGGGTGACGAGCTCACGATCGCGGTGCTCGACCTCGGCCGGTTCAAGACGGTGAACGACAGCCTCGGCCACGCCTGCGGGGACGAGCTGCTCATCGAGGTCGGTCGTCGGCTGCAGGCATCGGTCCGGGAGATCGACACCGTCGCCCGCATGGGTGGCGACGAGTTCACGCTGCTCCTGCCAGGGCCGGACGGCGCTGCGGCGGCCGAGCAGATCGCAGCCCGGATGCTCGCTGCCTTCGAGGATCCGTTCGAGGTCAGTGGCCACCTGCTGCGGGTGAGCCCCAGCATCGGCTTCGCCCTCCACCCCCAGCACGGCGACGAGCTCGACGACCTCTTGAAGCGGGCCGACGCGGCCATGTACCAGGCCAAGGCTTCAGGCAGGAACACCTGGGCGATCTACACCTCCGGCATGAGCGAGCAGGCCTACGACCGCCTCACGCTCGAAGCCGACCTCTTCCGGGCCGTGCCCGAGCACCAGCTCGTCATCGCCTACCAGCCGGTGGTGCGCATCGCCGACGGCGCCGTCGTCGGCGCCGAGGCCCTCGTCAGGTGGGCACACCCCGACCTCGGCGTGCTCCTGCCCGACCAGTTCATCCCCATCGCCGAAGAGGTGGGGCTCGTCGCCGACATCGACGCCTGGGTCCTCCGCCGGGCATGCGCGGACCTCGGCCGCGCCGGGCTGCACGCCGATGGACCAGGAGGGGTCGCGGTCAACGTCTCGGGCCGGTCCCTGACCCACCCTTCGTTCGCCCAGAGCGTCTCGGTGGCGATCCGCAACGGCGGGATCCGACCGGACCAGCTCGTCCTCGAGGTGACCGAGACGGTGACGGTGGACGAGGCCTCGGGCGTCGTCGAGGCACTCGGCGACCTGCGCAGGCTCGGTGTGCGAGTCGCCGTCGACGACTTCGGCCGGGGCCACTCTGCGCTCGCCCGCCTCGAACAGCTCCCGATCGACCAGCTGAAGGTCGACAAGGCGTTCCTCAGGGAGATCCGGTGCGCCGACGCCGAGGCGCCGGTGGCGAGCGCCATCATCGCGATGGGCCTGGGCCTCGGCCTCGAGGTGCTCGCCGAGGGGGTCGAGCGTCCCGAGCAGCTCGCGTTCCTCAAGAGCAGGGGCTGCGACCTCGCCCAGGGCCACCTCTTCGGGCGAGCCGCAGCGGTCCCCCTGCTCGACGTCCTCCGCCCCGGGGTGGAGGCGCGCTGAGTCAGGTGCCGGGGGCGAGGTCCCTGGCTGCCTGCACCACGTCGATGCCGAAGGGCATGATGGCGACGGCACTGGTCGTGACGCCGTTGGCGAGGTAGCGCTCGATGTGCTCCTTGCAGGCCTCGGGTGGGCCGTGCACGATGAGCTCGTCGACCACGTCGTCGGGGATCGCAGCCGTCGCTGCCTTGCGGTCGCCCGCCTTCCAGGCGTCCCACATGCCCTGGAGCCGATCGCCGCGACCGAGCCACTCGTGGAACGCTGCGTAGACGGGGACGTTCAGGTAGGCAGCGATCGCGAAGCGGGCCATCCCTCGGACGGTGTCGGTGTCGGTCGAGGGGCACACGAAGATCCGGGCCACGACCTCCTTGGCCGAACCGTCGCCGGCAGCCTGCACGATCGGGGCGACCGTGGAGACGTCGTCCGCCGACAGCCAGTTGATGATGGCGCCGTCGGACTCGCGCCCGGCGAGCTGCAGCATCCCCTCACGGAGGGCGGCGATGAGGATCTGGGGCTGCTGGTGGGGAACGCGTCCGAGCTTGAAGCCCTGCACGGCGAACGACTCGTACTCCTCGGTGACCTTCTCGCCGGCCAGGGCGGCGCGGAGGAAGCGGACCATGTCGCGGGTCTGCTGGAAGGGCTTCTCGAAGGGGATGTCGTTCCAGCGCTCGACGATCACGTTGCTCGACGTCCCGATCCCGAACGCGAAGCGCCCAGGTGCGGCCTCGGCGAGGGCGGCGACGCTCATGGCCATGAGGCCGGGCCCGCGGGTGTACGCCGGGACGATGGCGGTGCCGAGGCGCATCGTCGGGGCGTGGACCGAGGCGAGTGCGAGCGGGGTGAACGCATCGGTGCCGTTCGCTTCGCTCGACCAGAGGTCGGTGTAGCCGAGGTCGGCCAGCTCGGCGAAGAGGGCGCCCTGCTCGGTGAGGGGGATGCCGTCGAAGGGAACCGTCATGCCGTAGCGACCCATGGCCGGCGACGCTAGCGCTCGGGTGACGCCGTGCTCGGAGACCTCCGCTGCCTCGCCTCGTCCCAGTAGCGCACGATCACTGACTGGCTGGCGGTCGCCAGCAGGGTGCCGTCCTCTGCCCACAGGTGGACCAGCCCGTGGCCGAACCCGTTCGCGACCCCATGGATGCGGATGTCGAGCAGGACCCACTCGGTCGGGACGAGGCGCACCACGCGCAGGGTGTTGTCGAGGCTGTTGCCCCCCGCCCGAGCGCCGAGTGCCTGCCCGATGCCGAAGGGCACCCAGTCGCCGAGGATGCCGAGGAGACCTGCCCCGCACTCGAGACCGGCGACCCTCGCCCACAGCGCCGAGCGGCCGTCGCCGGACTCCCCCTCGAGCTCGTCGATCTGGCGGGCGCGTGCCATCCGCATGTCGATCTTGCTCATGATCGTGCCGTCGCCGGTGTCCATGTGGCGCTGGGGGGCGCACTCGCCGGGCGGGTCCACCTCCGGGCGCACGGCCCACTCCCCCGTCGCCTCCAGCGGCCGAGAGCCGAGCGCAGCGTTGACGGTGAAGATCTCCTGGTCTCCGACCCGGCCGACGGCCCGCGCCTGCGCCGTCTGGCGTCCGGAGACAGCAACGGTGACCTCGAGGTCGACGACCGCAGGCGGCAGCGCATAGGAGAGGTACTGCGCGGTCGCCCAGATCAGCGGTCGTCCCGTCGCCGCCTCGAGCGCCTCGATGGCCGCAGCGAGGCCCGCGCCTCCGAACAAGAACCCACCAGAGGTCGTGAGGGGCGTCTGCACCGGCAGCCGCCACCGGAGCGGGTCGGCGGTCGGTTCGAGACCGAGGAACGAGCGGGCATCCACGGGCGGAGCGTAGGACGCGGATCGGGGGCCCCCGACCGACGGGTGATGGCCGGGTACCCCTGGGTCGAACGGCTCATGCGAAGTGCTCAAGTCGCACCTTCGGGGTGCCGATGCAACGACATGCGGATCCCGAGATCCGGCGCACCGGTGGAGCGAGCATGACCGAGGTCGAGGTGAGGAGCGGGTGGGCGACGAGGGTCGTGGCCCTCGCGCTCGTCGTCGGCGTCGTGACGGGCGCCGGGATCTCCCACGCTGCTGCCGCCCCCGGCAAGGGAAGAGGCGAGGGGGGTCCGCCGGCGGCGGCGCCGGCCCGACACGGAGACCCTCCGGGGCACACGGCTGCCGCGAAGGCTCCCAAGCCCGCGAGGCCTGCGGCCGCTCCTGCGAGACCTGCCAGGCCCGCCAGGCCCACCCCTGCTCCCGAACGCCACCGCCGACCCGTCCAGCCCGCCCCCGAGCAGGACGGTTCGTTCCAGGCCGCTGGCGTCGAGGACGGCTCCACCCTCGAGCCAGGCGCAGCGCCGCTGCCGACGAGGCCCGCCAAGCCGGCGCGATCCGTCAAGCGCCCGGCAGAGGACGCGACACCGAGCGGGCCGGGCGTCGAGGCTGCAGGGACGACGAGCAGCGCACGCCGAGCGGGCTCGCCCACGGCACCTGCCACGGGGACGACCCCAGCCGCTCCCGCCCCGCGCACCGTGACGCTGGACGTCCTGCGGACCGCTGCGGTGTCGCGTCCCTCGAGCGGACCTGTTGCGAGCACGACTCGGGTCGCCACGCCGGTCCCAGCTGCACTCGACGCCGGTCTCTCCTCCTCCGCTCCGGCACCTGCCATCGCCCCTGCCTCGCCTGGTGCTGCCTCGGTGGCGCTGCCGGGCATCCCCTCGGGGCCAGCAGCGATGCCCCGCCTCCCCGCCTTCCCCGTCGAGGACCAGTCGAGCGGGCCGCTGCTGCTCGGTCTCCTCGCCCTCGGGGGCATCGCCCTGCGAGGCCGGCGGAGCCGCCCAGACCCCAAGCTCGTCGCAGCGCCACTCGATGCCAAGGCCGAGCTGCTGGACTTCCGGTGACGGACGCGCGGCCGGCAGGCCCCGCCGATGAGCTCGTGCCGATCGCCACGCGCCTCGACGCCGTGGGCATCGTGCGCCTCGTCGCTGCCGTCACGACCCTCGTCCTCCTCCCCTCGCTGCCCCGCTTCGGGGGGCGCCACCCCGGGAACCTCGTCCTGCTCACGCTCGGCTACGTGCTCATCACCGTCTCGATCGAGTGGGCGCGGCGCTCAGTCGGCCGACGGGGTCTCGGTTCGGTGCACGCCCTGCTCGTGCTCGACGTCGTCTACCTCGGCATCGTCGTGGCCCGGACCGGCGGCCATCAGAGCCAGCTCCTGTTCCTCGTCTACCTGCACGTCATCGCCATCACGCTGCTCGTGTCGTACCGGCTCGGGCTCAAGGTCGCGTTCCTGCACGCCTGGGCCCTGGTGCTCGGCTACGCCGCCGCCGACGCTGGGATCTTCGGCGCCGAGGTGAGCAGCGGCAGCTTCCCTGCCGCTGCCTTGAACGCCGCGACCTTCCTCGCCGTGGGGGTCGGGGCCGCAGCGTGCTCCTCGCTGAACGAGCGGACGTTGCGGGCGAGCAGATCGGACCTCGCCGCACTCGTCGAGCTCGGTGCCGAGCTCGAGCGGGTGACCAGCCCTGACGACGTCGTCCTGGCGGCGAGCGGGCACCTCTGCCAGCGCCTTGGCCTGCGTCGAGCCGTCGTCATGGCGCGCGACGCCGACGAGTGGTGGGGGGCCGCCGCCGACGGACACGGCACCGCCTTCCTCGCCTCGGGGCTGCAGATCGACCGGGTGATCGAAGCCGCCTGGTCGACCGGCGACCCACAGCTCGTGCGAGGGCTCGTCCCCTACCGCGACCAGCTCCTCGACCAGCTGCTGCCGGGGGCCGTGAACGTCGTCGTGGCCCCGCTCACCGTCGACGGGCAGCACCTCGGGGTCGTCGTGGGCGAGTGGGGCGAGCAGCGCGTCGGTCGCATCCCGGCGGCCGTGGTCGACGCGGTGCTGCAGGCCGCTGCCCACACCGGTCTCTCGCTGCGCGGCGCCCTGCTCCTGCGCACGGTGGAGCAGCTGGCGACTCGCGACACCCTGACGGGCCTCGCCAACCGACGCCTGTTCGAAGAGGCGCTCGAGCGGGAGGTCGGTCGCGCCGACCGGGAGGGCAGCCCGCTGAGCCTCGTCGTCATGGACCTCGACCACTTCAAGTCGGTGAACGACACCTACGGGCACCAGACCGGTGACGAGGTGCTCCGCCAGGTGGGAGCGGCCCTCACCGCCACGTGCCGTGCGATGGACCTCCCCGCTCGGTACGGGGGCGAGGAGTTCGTCGTCCTCCTGCCCGACTGCCCGAGCCATGCTGCCCTCGAGGTGGCCGACCGGCTCAGACGTGCCATCAGAGAGCAGGTCACGGCGCTGCCGGTCACGCTGAGCGCCGGGGTGGCCACGCTGCCGGACAACGCAGCGGACGCCGACCGCCTCGTCGCCGCGGCGGACAGCGCCCTGTACGAAGCCAAGGGATCGGGCCGAGACCGGACCATCGCGTCGAGTCGGGCACGACCCCGCCCGACTGCCGTCCGTCACGAAGGTGCTGGCCACGGCTTGGCGAGCTGAGGGAGCGACACGTCGGCCGCTCGCCGGCTCCAGCGGGGAATCGCACTGTCACACCCCTGGTTGAAGATGGGGACATGAACGATCAGCTCGAGCTCGTCGAAGGCACGCAGCGCCCATGGCGCCTCGATGCCCGCACCCGTGCGGCCGGCCGCCGAGGCGTCGCCCAGGCTCGCGAGGCCCTGCGCGAAGCGGCTGCCCGCCAGACCGCTGCGGACACCGCCGACACGTCCCATCGCGCCGCCTGAGGCACAGCCCGACCGCTGGGTACAGTCCCAGGCGTGAAGAACTCTGACGTCGTCATCATCGAAGCGCTCCGCAGCCCGGTCGGCCGCCGCAACGGCGGCTTCGCCGGCACCCACCCGGCGGACCTGCTCGGGGCGGTCCTCGGCGAGATCGTGTCTCGCGCCGGGGTCGAGCCCGACGCGGTGGGTCAGGTCGTCGGTGGCTG
>JBBSLC010000032.1:0-22969 GCA_038255685.1 Acidimicrobiales bacterium
ACCCTCGTGCGGACCGTCGTCGACTGGGCGGGAGCCACGGCCGCGACGAGGGTCGACCTCTGGGTGACTCGAGGGAACGAGCCGGCCGTCGAGCTCTACGCCGGCCTCGGTTTCCAGGAGACCAACGACGTGCAACCCCTCCCGTCGGACCCGTGCAAGGAGGAGCTGCGGATGACCCTCCGCCTCTGAGACGAGCGAGGCTGGTCCGCGACGTCGGCCGAGGTCGCGGACAGACATGGTGCGCGACTGACGACCGCTCGCGCTCGCGATGGATGGGCAGGTCCGAGCCATCTGCCAGCAGCCGGACTGTCACACCGTCTGCGTATGGTTTGGAGGTGGGCGAACACCAGTTCGAGTATGAGGGTGGCGGGTCGGGGGAGGTGCCGCCGACGCCGTTGGTGGACCGGTACCGGACGTGCACGTCGGAGGACCTCGCCGCCATGTACGCAGAGCTCGGTGGCGGTGCTCGAGCCTTGGAGGCGCAACGCCTGGCGATCCTCGGGGTGCTCGACGAGCGCGACGCCTGGACGGTCGACGGTGCCAGGGACACCATCGGGTGGGTGTCAGCGACCGACGCAGCGCGCCGTGTCAACGCGAAGGGGGTCGTGGAGGTCGCCCGCAAGCTGAAAGACCTCCCGGCGATCGCTGCGGTCGCTGCTGCTGGCGGGGTCTCGTTCGACCAGCTCCGAGCGTTGTGTGCGCTCGCCACCCCGGACACCGACGCTCACTGGGCAGCGCAGGGGCCGTCGTTGGAGCCGGGTCAGCTCGCCGCTGCCGCCGCCAAGGCCACCCGGGTCACGCGCGAGGCCGTCCAGCAGCAGGAAGCCAGACGGCACCTGACGTGGTGGAAGGCACGAGGTGGCGGGGTCCGAGGCTCGTTCTACCTGCCCGACGTCGACGCCGACACCCTCGCCAACGGCATCGACCGGCTCGCCAGCACCGACAAGCCCGCACCCGGGGACCCGTGGGACCCGGTCCACGTCCGGCGCGCCGACGCCCTCGTCGAGCTCGCCGCCATGTCGCTCGCCGACACCGTCATCGGTGACCCCGCCCACCTCTACGTCCACGCCGCGGCCGGCGCCTTCGGGGAGGAGAACGACGGGTGGGCCACCCTGGCTGACGGCACCTCGATCGCCCGGGAGACGTTGGAGCGGCTCGGGTGTGACGCCACCACCCAGCTCGTGTTGCACGACCCCTCCGGCGCGTTCGTCGCGTTGGGGGCCGTCACCCACGCCGTGCCCCGCCGGATCCGGCGGCTCCTCGCCGCCCGCGACCGGTGCTGCCGGTTCCCCGGGTGCGAGACCAGCCGCGGCCTCCACGCCCACCACCTCCGGTTCTGGTCCAAGCGAGGCGAGACCGAGGTGTGGAACCTCGCTCTGCTGTGCCACCGGCACCACAAAGCTGTCCACGAAGGCGGCTGGACCATCACCGGGAACCCCGACACCCCCGACGGCCTCACCTACGTGAGCCCCACCGGACGGGCCGTCACCACCCCACCCGAAGCCTGCAGCCAACGGGTCAGCGAGCGCCTCATCCCCGACCCTCCCCCCAGCCCCCGTGAACGAGCCGCCAAGCGCCGCAAGGACTGTCGCGCCCGGCCCGGCGCACTCACCGGCTGGCGCCGAGTCGACATCACCAAGGAGTGGGCCTCCCTCCGAGCTGCCGAGCAACGACTTCGAGACGCCATCCTCCGCCCCACCACCGACCACGGCTCCTGACCACGCCAGTCCGCACGGGAGAGCACTGCCAGTGCCGGCGGTCGATCGGGAGGGAGTCAACCGAACCCAGCCCTCGTCGTCTTCGTCGCCGACCTCGGGGAGCAGGAGGCGCTGCTCGCCTCGGCGCCGGAGACGTACTTCACGACCTCCCACGACGACGGTCACCCGACCGTGCTCGTGCACGTGGATGCGGTCGGCCTCGACGAGCTCGAGGAGCTCATCGTCGACGCCTGGCGGTGCAAGGCCCCGAAGCGGATCTTCCAGGCCTACGAGCGCTCGCTCGATCCCGACTCGACCTGAGGCCGGCCCCGGGATGCGGCCCTCAGCGAGGACGAGCTCGCAGCGTCCGGAGCCGGTCGCGCGCACCCCAGGCGGTGACGAGGAGGAGGGCCTCGGCGATGATGCGGCCCGACATCTTGGACTCGCCTCGGACGCGGTCGGCGAAGGTGATCGGCACCTCCACGATCCGGACATCCCGGGATGCGGCCCGCCGGGCGAGCTCGATCATGAAGCCGTAGCCGTCGGCTCGCACGGCATCGAGGTCGAGGCTGGCCAGGGTCGGCGCGAGGTAGGCCCGGTAGCCCGACGTGATGTCGCGCGCCTCGATCCCGAGCACCGTGGTGGCATAGCGGTTGCCGAAGCGTGAGAGGGCCCGACGGTGCCATGGCCAGGCCGGGATCGAACCACCGGAGACGTAGCGCGACCCGATGACCATCTCGGCGTCGCCGGCGAGGATCGGGGCGAGCAGCGACGGGAGCGCCGCTGGGTCATGGGACAGGTCAGCGTCCATCTGGACGATGACCTCGTAGTCACCGGCGAGCCCCCGCGCGAAGCCCTCCCGGTACGCCCGACCGAGGCCTGACTTCCCTGGTCGGTGCAGCACCTCGATGTGCCCGAGCTCGTCAGCGAGGGCCTCGACGACCGCTCCGGTCCCGTCTGGGCTGGCGTCGTCGACGACGAGCACGTGGGCGTCGGGGACCACGGCGCGGAGCTGACGCAGGAGGGGACCGACGTTGCCAGCCTCGTCGTAGGTCGGGACGACGACGAGCGTGCGCACGGACGGGAGACTACGGGTTGCACCCGGACCCACCAGTACGCTCACAGGGTGGCGAGACGACGCGAGGCCAATCCCCGAGCGACCGCTGCACCAGGTGCGCCGGTCGCTCGTGCCTACACGCCCTCGGCGCTCCCGTCGGTGGCAGCCCGGGCGCTGGCGTTCGTCGCCATCCTCCTCGGGGGCCTCTGCGGCGGGCTCATCGGCTACGCCATCACCGACCTGCAGTGTGGCTCGCCCGAGGTCGTCGTCGAGCTCGATGCCGACGGGGAGCCCGTCGGTGGCGCCGATGTGCCCACGCGCGACCCGGACGACGCGGCGGGGTGCCGCACCCTCGCGTCGGTGGGTGGCCTCATCGGGGCTGCCGTCGCGGCCGGCGGCGTGGCCATCGTCTCCGTGCTCGTCTTGCGCGCCATGGCCGAGTGGCGCAAGGAGCTCGACATCGACGACGACACCGACGACGACGACCTCGATGCCCTCGCCGTGGACGACCGTGGCGTGGACGAGCGCGGCGGCGTCGGCACCACCTGATCGCTCAGTCGCTGACCGGCTCCCGGCGCAGGATCAGTCGTCGGAAGCCCTCGGCATGGGCAACGCCGGCCCGGCGACCCTCCGCTTCTGTGCGGTGGTGGACGAAGTCGGCGAGCCAGGACTCGGCATCGGTGGCGAGCTGGCTGCGGTGGCAGAACAGCGCCGCGACCTTCGTGGCGACCGACGTGGTCACATCGACCCAGATGTCCGGCTCGAGCGTCCCTGAGAGCAGGACCCTCGTCACCTGGTGGGCCGGCCCCTCCTCGGGGAAGTAGAGCGGCGATGCCGCCGCTGGCGCGACGGCGTCGAGCGTCGCCCAACCGATCGCGCGGTGGTCGACGTGGTTCACGTAGGCGTCGCCGAAGAACGTCGCCGTCGGGTCCGGGCACACGACGGTCTCCGGGCGGAGCCGCCGGACGAGCCCGACGATCGAGCGCCGCAGGTCAGCCACACCGTCGAGCTCGCCGTCCGGATGACCGAGCAGGTGCACGTCGGCCAGGCCCAGCACCTCGGCCGCCTCCCGCACCTCCTCGGCTCGCTGGGCGGCCAGCGCAGCGGGATCCGTCGCAGGATCAGCCGAGCCCTTGTCCCCGCTCGTGGCAACGACCACGTGGACCTCGCTCCCGTCCGCTGCCCAGCGGGCGAGCGTCCCACCGCAGGAGACCTCGGGGTCGTCGGGGTGCGCGTAGACCGCGAGCACGACCGGGGGGACGGCCGTCAGCAGCTCGCTCACGAGCTCATGACGGGCAGGACGCGATGGCGGCGATCGCACGCGCCACGCCGTCGTCATCGACGTCGTGGTGGGTCACGAAGCGCAGCGCCCGAGGGGCGACGGTCCCGGCGCGCACGCCGCAGTCGTCCAGGTGCGCGAGCACGGCGGCAGGCTCGTCGTGGGCGATCCGGACGATGTTGGTCAGGACATCCCGGGGTTCGACGCTGCCAGGCCAGCGTGCAGCAGCTGCGTCGGCCAGGCGCCGGGCGCGGGCGTGATCGTCGGCGAGCCGGTCGACCATCTCGTCGAGGCCGACGAGGCCGGCAGCGGCGATGACGCCGGACTGTCGCAGCTGGCCACCCATCCGCTGGCGCTCCTCCCGGGCCGCGTCGATGACGTCCGTCGGTCCCGCCAGCACGGAGCCGACGGGCGCGCAGAGGCCCTTCGTGAGCGCCGTCCACACCGTCGTGCACGGTGCTGCGAACGCAGCCGCGCTCGTACCGGTGGCGACCACGGCGTTGAGGAGGCGGGCGCCGTCCATGTGCACCGGCAGTCCCACCGCAGCGATCGCCTCGATGTCGGCGAGGTCGAGCGGCACCCCTCCGGCGTACATGTGGGTGTTCTCGATGCACACGACGCTCGGCCGTGCCCAGTGGTGGTCCGCTGCCTCCACCAGCCACGCCACGTCGTCCGCGGGGAGGGATCCGGTGCGGTCATCGAGGGTGACGATCTGGACCTGGGCGAGACCCGATGCTCCTGCCTCGAAGCCCGACATGTGCGACGTGAGACCGATGATCGCCGTGGTGCCGGCGCGTCCGAGGACCCGCAGGGCGAGCTGGTTGGCCATGGTGCCCGACGGCACGAGGACGGCTGCCTCCTTGCCCACGAGGTCTGCGTAGCGCTCCTCGAGCGCACGGACCGTCGGGTCCTCCCGGTAGGTGTCGTCACCGACCTCGGCCGTCGCCATCGCACGCCGCATCGCATCGGTCGGCCGGGTGAAGGTGTCGGAGCGCAGGTCGACGACGCCGTCGGTCACCGCCGGACCCTACCGGGCCTTGCGATGGCGCCCCTGCGCTGCCGGTAGGTTGCGAAGGTGGACGAGCACCAGGGCGGCCCCTCCGCCCGGCGACCTCGCCAGCACGACGACGAGCTGGCCGACGGTGGGCTGCTCGACGAGCTCATGGAGCTCGCCGTGGAGCTGGCGCGCCGTGCCGCTGCCCTGCTCCTCGACGGCCGAGCCTCCATCCCTGCGCTGCTGGCCACCGACGCGGTCGGCACGAAGTCGTCCACGACGGACATGGTGAGCGAGGTCGACCGGGCCTCGGAGCGGCTCCTCGTCAAAGGCATCCTCGCGGCGCGCCCCGACGACGGGATCCTCGGGGAGGAGGGGACGGACCGTGCCGGCTCCTCGGGCGTCCGATGGGTGATCGACCCGCTGGACGGCACGACGAACTACCTCTACGGCCTCCCCGGCTACGCCGTCTCGATCGGCGTCGAGCGCTCGGCGCGCTGCATCGTCGGCGTGGTGCTCGACCCCGTCCACGACGAGCTCTTCGCTGCCGCTGCCGGTCGAGGTGCGACGTGCAACGGGCGCACGATCTCGTGCTCCGGGGCCACCGACCTCGGCCACGCCCTCATCGGGACGGGCTTCGGCTACGTGTCCGAGGTGCGCGCCGAGCAGGCTGAGGTCCTCCGCCACCTCCTCCCCCGCGTGCGTGACATCCGCCGTCTGGGAGCGGCAGCGGTGGACCTGTGCGCCGTGGCGTGCGGGCGCCTCGACGGCTACTACGAGCGCGGGCTCCAGCCCTGGGACCTCGCGGCAGGCGAGCTCATCGCCGTGGAGGCAGGCGCGATCGTCACCGGCCCGGGCGGCGGGAGCGCAGGTCCTGGGCTCACCCTCGCCGCCGGTCCGGGGCTGCACGGGTGGCTCCGAGCAGCGCTCCGCGACGGCGGCTTGATGGGTGCGTGAGCGATCAGAAGACGCCCAGGTGACGGCGAGATGAAGGGTGTCACCCCAACCGGACCCCGGATGCGGCATCCTCAGGGTGTGGGAACGAGGATCCTGACCGTCGAAGACGACGAGCGGATACGCACGGCAGTGCGCATGGCGCTCGAGGATGAGGGCTGGGACGTCGAGGAGTCCGAGTCAGGCGAGGAGGCGCTCGTGCTGTTCGGCAAGGAGCCGACCGACGTCGTGCTGATCGACCTCATGCTCCCCGGCATCGACGGCTTCGAGCTGTGCCGATCCATCCGACGCACGAGCGACGTGCCGATCCTCATGGTCACCGCACGTGCCGACACCCACGACGTCGTGGCCGGGCTCGAAGCCGGCGCCGACGACTACGTCACGAAGCCGTTCCAACCCAAGGAGCTCTCCGCCCGGATCCGAGCGCTGCTCCGCCGGGCACGATCCGGAGAGCCCGGCCGCACGCGGATGCGCTTCGGCGAGCTCGAGATCATCCCTGACGACGGCGTGGTCCGCCGGGGCGACACCGAGATCCACCTGACCAAGACCGAGTTCCGCCTCCTGTGCGAGCTGGCATCGGCATCGGGGCGGGTGTTCAGCCGGGAGCAGCTGCTCGACCGGATCTGGGGCTACGACTACTTCGGCGACGGTCGCCTGGTCGACGTCCACATCCGACGGCTCCGCACCAAGGTCGAGCTCGACCCCGCCAACCCCCAGCACGTGGTGACCGTGAGAGGGTTGGGCTACAAGCTCCAGGCCTGAGGTGGCAGCACCTGAGCGCAGAACCCGAAGTCGCCGCAGCCGAGCCAGGCGCCTTGGCCTCAGGTCTCGCCTGACGGCTGCGTTCGCGCTCGGCGCCAGCCTGCTCTCCGCCCTGCTCGCCGTCGTCACCTACTCCCTCGTGCGTGACAACCTCGTCTCGCAGCGGGAGAACTCAGCGACGCTGCAGGCCTACGTCGATGCCAGCTTCATGCGCGACGGCCTCCGTCGCGCCGGTGCCGAGCCAGGCGAGCTGCTCGCCTCCCTCAACCCGACGGCCGCCAGCCCGTTCATGCTCGTCGACGACGTCCCCTACTCCAACGACCTCGCCGTGGGGCTCAACGAGTTCCCCGAGGGCCTCAGGGCCGCCGTGATCGATGGGCAACCGAGCCGCATGCGCTACAGCCTCGACGGGGCAGCGCGGGTGGCGATCGGCGTCCCGCTGCCCGCGGTCGACGCCTACTACTTCGAGAGCGCCTCGTTCGAGGAGGTCGAGAGCGCACTCGGCTCCCTGACCATCGCACTCCTGATCGCCGGGAGCGTCACGACCATCGCCGGGGCCAGCCTCGGCGCCGCCGCAGGTCGCAGCGTCCTGCGTCCCCTGGCGGAGGTCCGCCAGGCCGCTGCCGCCATCGCCGGCGGGCGGCTCGACACCCGCGTGAGCACGGTTGACGACGCCGACCTCGGGCTGCTCGTCACCTCGTTCAACGACATGGCGCGCGCCCTCCAGGAGCGCATCGAGCGCGACGCCCGCTTCGCCTCCGACGTCAGCCACGAGCTCCGCTCGCCGCTCACGACCCTCGCCGCCTCCATCGAGGTCCTCCAGGGCAGGCGGGACGAGATGCCCGAGCGAGCGCAGTCCGCCCTCGACCTGCTCGTCGCCGACGTGCACCGGTTCAACACGATGGTCGCCGACCTGCTGGAGATCTCCCGGTTCGACGCCGGCAACGCGAGCCTCCAGCTCGACAACGTCCGCATCGCAGAGCTCGTCTCCCTGGCCGTCGCCCTCCATCGGACGCCCGTGGAGGTGGAGGTGGAGCCAGGCGCGTCCGCGTGCATGGTCCAGGTCGACAAGCGCCGCCTCGTCCGGGTGCTCGCCAACCTGCTCGACAACGCCGAGGCGTATGGCGGCGGCGCCACACTGGTGAGCGTGGAGGTCGTGGGCACCGACGTGCGGATCGCCGTCACCGACGAAGGTCCTGGCGTGGACCCGTCGGAGGGTGGACGGATCTTCGAGCGGTTCTCCCGGGGCGGGGCCGTCGCCGGCCGGCGAGGGACGAGCGAGGGCGTCGGACTCGGCCTCGCACTGGTGAAGGAGCACGTCGGCCTCCACGGTGGCCAGGTCTGGGTCGAGGACGGCCCAGGCGGCGTCGGTGCTCGGTTCGTCGTGGAGCTGCCCATGGCCTCGGCGACCTTCGTGGCCCGCGAGGAGCTCGACCTCGGACCTGCCGCGGTGCCCGCAGCCGAGGTCGAGCGGTGAAGGCTCCGATCAGGGCCGCAGCGCTGACACTGGTCGCCGTCTCGATCGGCGCCTGCGGCGTGCGGCTCGACGAGGGGCCACGCGATGTGGCGATCGAGTCGGTCCCCTTCAACCTGCTCGAGCCCAGCACCACGACGACCCCGTCTGAGCCCGAGCCCCTCTCTCCCTTCCAGGCGACGACCGTCTACCTCACCGACAACGACGGCTTCCTCGTCGAGGTCGAGCGCCAGCTGCCCGGTGAGCCGACGGTCGAGAGCGCGCTCCTCTCGCTGCTCAGCCAGCCGACGGACGCTGAGGCGGACAGCGGCCTCGGCACCGCGATCTCCTCGAGCACCGTCCTGCGCGGTCCTGTGAGCGGCCCCGAGCAGGGCCTGGTCACCATCGACCTCAGCGCCGAGGTGAGCAACGTCTCGCCCGAGAGCGTCCGCCTCGCCCTGGCCCAGATCGTCTTCACCGCCACCTCCGTCCCCGGGGTTGACAAGGTGCTGTTCCAGGTCGACGGGGAGGCGCGCCAGGTGCCCAACGCCGCGGGCGAGTCGACAGCGGAGCCGCTCACCCAGGCGGACTACCGGGAGTTCGTGCGGCCGCCCTCGACGACGACGACGGCCCCCGCAGACGTCCCGCCCGACCCCGGGAGCGGCTGAGCTACCCGAGCCCCTTCTGCCTCGAGATGGCGGAGGCGAGGATCGTGGCGAGGTCGGCGAGCTCGACGGCTGCGTCGGTCGCCGCACGCCACGACGCCGCTGAGGGCGAGCTCCCGGCAGCGGGCAGGAGCGCCACGAGCGCAAGGCCGTGCGCCTCGAGGGCGGCTCGTACCGCAGGCGCGACGTCTCGCTCTCCGACCGTGCCTGCCAGCTGGGACGACGCGGCGGCGACAGACGCATCGACGGTGCCCCACGCCGTCTCGACGGCTCGCTCCGAACGTTCCCCGCCGCGTCGACCTTGCTCAGCGAGCACTGCGACGAGCGCCTTCGTGTCGTTCCGCACCTCGGTCCAGCCCGCACCGACGTGCGTCGCGACCTCGGTCCCGTAGAGGCGGCGGACGAGCGCGTCGAAGCGGCCGGCGGCGAGCTCGGCATGGATGGCAGCCACGGGTGATCCGAGGCCGTCACTGGCCCGGGCGAACCCGTCGTGGGCCAGGACCGAGGCCAGCTCCGTCCGCAGCGCCGCTGCGTCACCCTCGAGCGACCCGTCGAGGCCCGCCTCGGCGCTCAGCGCCGCCGCCAGGACATCGACGAGACGTCCCGTGGCGTCGTGGGACGCCTCCAGGGCCGCTGCCAGCCCGCCCTCGCCGCGTGCCGCCTCGACGACGCCGAGGAGGGCGTCGAGGTGTGATGCAGCGATCGGCTGGGCCACGTCGAAGGGGAGCCGCCCGTTGGAGACCTCGGCAGCGGCAGCAGCGACCCCGCGCTGCACCTCGCCGCGCGTGGAGCGCTCCTGGAGCCGACCACGCAGGTCGCCGGCGCCGGCGACGTCCAACAGGAGCTCGTCCTCGGCAGCAAGGGCCGCGAGCAGCGAGGCCGCATCGACGCCGCCTCGCCGCTCGGCCCCCCCGCTCCCCTCCACGGTGCGGACCACATCCCGACGCTGGGCGGCGAGGACCGGGCGCAGCGCGCGCTGCGTCAGGCGGTCCTGCGCGACGGTCGCCGACGCGAGCTCGACGAGCAGGTGGGACCGCATCTGCAGCTGCACCGTCAGGCTGGCGTGCAGGGCTGGCGCCGACCGACCGCTCGGATCGGTCGCCGAGGCGCTCGTGTCGGCAGGGGTCGTCGCCGGTGCGGCGCCATCGTCCGGTCCAGCCCCGGTGCAGCCAGCGCCGACGAGGACGGCGGCGAGCAGCGCCACGACGACCGCCTGGAACGCCGGCGGACGTCCTGCGCAAGAGGGAGGGGACTGGGTGTTGATGCAGGGAGTTCGGCACAGCACGTCGGGCAGATGATGCGAACCGGACATCCGGAGGACATCCGGTCGCCACCTCCGACCCGTACCATGGGCAACGTCGACCCCGACCGGGGTCGCGTGCAGAAGGAGCCACACCATGGCCGGACTCGGAGCACCTGAGCTGCTCATCGTGCTCGTCGTCGTCCTCGTGCTCTTCGGCGGCGCAAAGCTCCCGAAGCTGGCCCGATCGATCGGTCAGGCCCAGAGCGAGTTCAAGAAGGGCACCGTCGAGGAGACCGAGGCGGAGGCCCCAGCAGACCGAAAGGTCTGACGGAGCTCAGCCCGGCCCTCACTCGACCGTGACGGTGCCCCGCATGTAGTTGTGGATGCCGCACACGTACGGGTACTCACCGGCCTCGTCGTAGGTGAACTCGAACGTGTCACCCTCGGCCATGTTGCCGCTGTCGAAGTCGAGCTCGCGGTCTGCGACGGAGTGGGCGGCCTCGTCCTCGTTGGTCCACGTCACCGTGGTGCCGGTCGACACGGTGATGTCCTCGGGCCCGAAGGTGAAGTCGGCGATCACCACCTCACCGGGTGCACCTGCGTCCTCCACGTCCTCTTCGGCGCTGCTCGTCGCAGTGCTCTCTTCCGTCGTGTCCCCCTCTGCGAGCGGGTCGTCGGCGTCGTCGCTGCCACAGGCGGCGAGGACGAGGAGGAGGCTGGCGATCAGCAGCTGACGGGTCGAGCGGGCCATGTCGGCCTCCTCTGTGAGACGGGCAACGGACAGACGTGCGTGCGTCCAGTGCGGACGGTCCTGCTGGCGGTCGACCGACGCCAGAGGAGGTGGGAGGACCTCCACGGGCGCCGGCCGAGGCCGCGGTGGGCTCAGGCGGAGTACGCCTGCTCCGTCGACCCGAAGACGTCGGGTACGGGGTACTCGCCCAAGACGAACAGCAGGACGGCGACGTGCTGCATGTCGATGGGGTGGATCTGGGAGGCGAGCTCGATGGCTGCGGGCTCGGTCAGGACCGGGATGACCGCCAGGTAGGTGGCGGCGGCGGTCTGCTCGAGCAGCAGCGCGAGCTCGGCGGCACCGACGACGTCGGTGACGTCGGCGAACGCCTCGTTCACGGTCTCCTCGAGGTCTGCTGGGGGGTCCGTGACCTCCTCCTCACCGAGCTCGACGAGCAGGGCGTTCCAACCGTCGAGGTGCGCCTGGTGGTGGGACTGGGCGGTGGTGACGAACTCCGCCACTGCAGGCGGGACCTCACCGAGCGCGCCACTCCCTGCTGCATCGAGCGCTGCGCCGTAGGTGTTGACGGCGAGCACCTCGAGCGAGGCAGCCACCTTTGCGATGGCGAGGTCGTCGCCGCCCTCGGGCTCGGCGGGCTCCTCCTCGGTGTCGCTGTCGGTCTCGGGCGCAGCCGTCGTGGTGGTCGCGTCTCCGGTCGCCGCGGGCTCCTCGTCATCGCTCCCGCACGCCGCTGCGATGAGCGCGAGTGCGCCGGCGCCGCCGCCGAGCAGGGCCGTGCGCCGGCTGAACCGGCTGGGTGCGACCTTCGTCAGCGTCGCGTCGCTCTCCTGGGACTGCTCCTCGTGGAGGTCGCTCACTGGACCGCTCCTTCTTCGGGTGGGCTCGCCAAGGCAGTGGACTGCAGCGCTGCCGGGAAGGCAACGCTGCCGGCGGCGCCCGGGAGCGCAGCGACGTCGGTCGGGATGGTCACGAGCTCGCCGAGGTCGTTCTGCAGCAGCGCAGCCACGGCTCGGAGCACGGCGAGGTGCTGTGCCTCGACACCCATCACGCTCGCCATGACCTCCTTGGAGGTCGTGTCCTCGAGCAGCGACATGTTGGCGACGTAGGTGGAGGTGGCGACCTCTTCGAGGACAGCGGCGAACTCAGCGACCGCCAGCGCATCGGTGAGGGTCGGCAAGGTCTCGTCGACGACGGCCTGGTACTTCGGGTTGGTCGCCGTCTGCTGCTCGCCGCCGAGGGCCTCGGCCTGGGCGTTGAAGGCCAAGCCGTGCTCACGGTGCTGCATCATCGTCGTCTCGGCGAAGGCGGTCACCGTGGCGTTGGCCTGGATGAAGTCGAGACCGAGGGCTGCGTCGTAGGTCGCCACCGCCAGGAGCTCCAAGGAGACCGCGGTCTGGAGGATCTGGACGTCGATGTCGGTCTGGGCCGCCGCAGGCCTGGCGACGATGCCGAGCAGGGTCGAGCCGAAGGCGCCGCCGAGGAGCCCGCGAGCAGCGAGGCCACCGATGCCGAACCCGCCCTTCTTCAACAGCTCTCGGCGGTTCGTCTCGTAGGCCCGGACCCGGTCGAGGTCGACGGGACGGCCACGGCGGTCGGCGCCGATGTCACGGAGGTCGGCGATCGACGATCGCGCGTCCCGCAGGGCGTCGGCCTGCAGATCCTGCGACTCGACGATCAGCTCCGCCAGCTTCTTGTCATCGATGCTCAACGCATCATTCCCTTCTCTGGTGGTCAGGGGCTCTCTGGTGTGGGAACGGACCTTGCCACACTCCTACGCTGCCGACGGCAGCGGCGGATGCCCGACCGACCCGGTCAGGCGAGACCGAGGTCGGCCGCCATCGCGAGGCGGCGCACCTTGCCGGTGGCGCTGCGTGGGATCGCTGCCACGACGATGACCTCCTTCGGGCACTTGTGAGCGCTCAGCACCGAGCGAGCATGAGCCTGCACGAGCTCCGGGGCGGCCGTGCCCACGATCGCAGCGCAGACGCGCTGGCCCCACCGCTCGTCGTCGACGCCGAACACCACGACGTCCTCGACGCCTGGGCACGATGCGAGCGCCCGCTCGACCTCGAGCGGCGCCACATTGACACCTCCCGTGATGATGATCTCGCCGCGTCGACCTTCGAGGAAGAGGTAGCCCTTGTCATCGAGGCGACCAGCGTCGCCCACGCTGAAGGCGTCACCTCGCCAGGCCTGCGCCGTCGCGGCAGGCTCACCCCAGTAGCTGAACCGCGCATGGTCAGGGACCGCGCACCAGATCGTGCCGTCGGGGTCGGTCCGCAGCGTCCGGCCTGGTCGAGCCCGCCCGACGGTCCCTGGTCGAGCGAGCCACTCCTCGGCGCGGCACGAGGTGATCTGGCCCTCTGTGGCGCCGTAGAACTCCACGAGGGCATCGGTGCCGAAGACCTCGATCGCACGCCGCTTCAGCGGTTCTGGGCACGGGGCACCTGCGTGGGCGACGAGGCGCAGCGACGACGTGTCGAGGCCGTCTCCACCCGCACCACCGGCGCCGAGCAGGCGCTGGAGGTGGGCGGGGACCACGAACGTCGAGGTGATCCTGTGCTCGACCAGTGCCCGTGCGAAGCCGGTGGCGTCAAAGGCACCGGGCACGACGAGGTCGCCACCGGCCAGGAGGGTGAGCGCAGCGAAGCGCAGGGGCGCCGAGTGCTGCAGGGGACCGCACACGAGGTGGACGTCATCGGGCGCGAACCCCCAGACCTCGCCCTCCTCCTCGACCCACGCTCTCCCGGCGGCTTCGTCCACGCCCGACCACACCCCCTTCGGGACCCCCGTCGTGCCCGAGGTGTGGTGCATCGGACGGGTGAGCGGGACGGGGGCGAGCTCGGTGGGCGGTCCGTCGAGCAGTGCCATCAGCGAACGCGTCCCGTCCAGCACGAGGGCGGGGGCGACGCTCCCCTGGATGACGGCACGCTCGCCCGGCAGGAGGGTCGGGCTCACCACGACGGGCACGATGCCGACCCGCATGGCTGCGAGGGCCACGACCACGACGGTCGGCGACGGCGGCGCAGCGACCAGCAACCGGTCGCCTCGCACGACGCCTGACGCCAGCAGCGCCCCGGCGGCACGACGTTGCTGGTCCGCGTCCGAGGCGTGGAGCCGCTCACCCGCCACCCGTCGCCCTCCCACCGCTAGAAGAAGACCTCGGCGACCTCGTGGTAGAGCGACGGGTCCATCGTCTTGAGCTCGCCGACGGCGTCGGCGAGGTCGACCCGCACGACCGCGTCACCCCGGAGCGCGACCATCTGACCGAAGGCGCCGTCGTGCACCGCGTCGATGGCGGCGATCCCGAACCGGGTCGAGAGCACCCGGTCGAACGCCGTCGGCGTCCCTCCCCGCTGGATGTGGCCGAGGATCGTCATCCGCGTCTCGAAGCCGGTGCGGGCCTCGATCTGCTCGGCGAGCACCTGGGCGATGCCGCCGAGCTTCACGTGCCCGAAGGCGTCGACCTCGGCGTCTTGCAGCACGAGGCTCCCCTCCTTCGGTTGCGCCCCCTCGGCGACCACGACGATGGAGGCGAACCGACCGGCCTCGTGGCGGGCCCGGAGCCGAGCGCAGACCTCCTCGATGTCGAAGGGCTCCTCGGGCACGAGGATCATCGATGCCCCGCCGGCGATGCCCGCGTAGAGGGCGATGTGGCCGGCGTGGCGCCCCATCACCTCGCACACGATCACCCGATCATGGCTCTCGGCGGTGGTGTGGAGCCGGTCGATGGCGTCGGTGGCGATCTGCACAGCGGTGTGGAAGCCGAACGTGACATCGGTGGCTGACAGGTCGTTGTCGATCGTCTTCGGCACCCCCACGACCTGCACGCCCTCCCCGTGCAGCTTGTGGGCCACGCCGAGCGTGTCCTCTCCCCCGATGGCGATGAGGGCGTCGATCTGGAGCAGCTCGATCGTCGCCAGGCAGGCCTCGACACCCCCGTCGACCTTGTAGGGGTTCGTCCGAGACGTCCCGATCACGGTGCCACCCCGTGGCAGGGTGCCCCGCATCGTCTCGACGTCGAGCGTCGTCGTGCGGCGGTCGATCACCCCCCGCCAGCCGTCGAGGAAGCCGATGACGGTGTCGCCGTGGATCCGCTCCCCCTTGCGGACGACGGCGCGGATCACCGCGTTCAGCCCGGGGCAGTCACCGCCTCCGGTGAGCACACCAACTCGCATGGGACCTCCGTGACCTGTCCGGCGAGCCCTGTCGTCGCCGGTCAAGGCGGGCGGGCACGATGCCGACACCCTAGCGATGAGGTGTCGGGCGATGGTCGTGCTCGCTGGCGCGCTGGCGCTCGGGACGGTCGCGCCGGCGAGCGCAGCCGAACCGCCGAAGCCACCTTCCAGCGCCGTGCTGGCCGAGGAGGGTGCCGCGCTGCGAACCACGCGGGCGGCTCTGCTCATCCGGATCGCCGAGCTCACCGACGCGTCGGACGGCGCCCACGCCCGCTTCGTCGCCGCCCAACAGCGGGCGACCGCAGCGAGCACCGCAGCGGTCGTGGCCGAACGGGTGCTCGTCGACCACGCCGTGGACGCCTTCGTCCACAGCGCGGCGCTCGGCGCGGCGTCACGGGCGAGGGGTGGGATCTTCGCCGATGCCGTGCACGAGGTCGACCGCACCGTGCTCGAAGCCTTCGAGGTCTCCGCTGCGGCAGCGGGGGCGGAGCGCAGCGAGGCGGAGGCGGCACTCGCAGCGGCGCGCCGAGCCGAGGTCGACGTGGCCGATGCACGAGCCTCCCTCGAGGCCACCATCGCCGCGCACGAGGTCCGCACCGCGGCAGCGATCGCCGAAGAGGAGCGCAACGCGCTGGCCCGACGCCTCGCCGAAGAGGAGCGGGCCCGTCGAGAGGCAGCCGCCGAGGCAGCACGAGCGGCGCAGCTCGCGGTTCGCTCGAGGCAAGCCGGAGCAGTCGGGCGAGGGGCGCCCTCAGGCAGCTTCGCCGTGCTGCCAGGGACGCCGACAGGCGAGTCCGGGGGGCTCCCGCCTGCTGGTGGCTACACCGGCCGTCAGCTCGATCGCTTCGCTCGGGCGACCGCTGGCCAGGCAGCCCTGCTGGCCGCCCATCCCTTCGGACCGGTCACCGGCCTCCCTCCAGGCATGGCCTTGTCCGGCCAGGTCATCGAGGGCATGGCGTCGTGGTACGGGCCAGGCTTCGACGGTCGACCGACCGCGAGTGGTGCGCTCTACGACCAGCAGGGTTGGACGGTCGCCAGCAAGGAGCTGCCACTCGGCACGGTGTTGCTCATCAGTCGGGGGGACCGCGCCGTGCTGGCGCTCGTCAACGACCGCGGGCCCTACGTGGCCGGGCGCACCCTCGATCTCTCCCGCGCCGTCGCCGACGAGCTCGGCACGATCGGGCCGGGCGTGGCCCACGTGCGCGCCCAGGTCGTCCTCCTGCCATGAGCGACCGACCCCGCTAGGACTCCCCGCCCGCCGGCTCCCACGCCAGCGACCGCTCGACGGCGCGCCGCCAGCCATCGAAGGCACGGTCGGCGGTGCCGGCTGCGACCGACGGCTCGAACGACCGGTCGAGGCGCCACTGCCGGCCCACGTCGTCGAGGTCGTCCCACACCCCCTCGGCCAGCCCGGCCAGCCACGCCGCGCCGAGTGCGGTCGTCTCCTGCACGACCGGCCGAGCCACCGGCACCTGGAGCTGGTCGGCTTGGAGCTGCAGGAGGAGATCGTTGGCCGACGCTCCGCCGTCCGCCCGCAGCGCTGTGACCGAGTGGCCCGACGCCGCCGTCATGGCCGCCACCACATCGCGCGTCTGGTAGGCGATCGACTCGAGCGTGGCCCGCGCCAGATGGGCGGCGGTCGTCCCCTTGGTGATCCCGAGGACGGCGCCGCGGGCGTAGGGGTCCCACCACGGGCTCCCGAGGCCGGCGAAAGCAGGGACGACGTAGGCGCCGCCGGCGTCGGCCACCGAGGCGGCGAGGGCCTCGCTCGAAGCGGCGTCGTCGATGACCCCGAGCCCATCGCGCAGCCATTGGACGGCAGCCCCGGTGGCGAAGATCGACCCCTCGAGGGCATAGGTGGCGCCGGGGACCCCCTCGAACGACCAGGCAACCGTCGTGAGGAGCCCGTCGACCGGAGGTGGCAGCGCCGTGCCCACGTTCATGAGGACGAAGCTGCCGGTGCCGTAGGTGTTCTTCGTCATGCCCGGCTCGGTGCACGCCTGGCCGAACAGCGCTGCCTGCTGATCGCCGGCGATGCCGCTCACCGGGATGCCCGCCGGGGCGCCGCACCCCTCGACGGTCGCGCCGAAGCGACCGCTCGAGGGTCTGACCTCGGGGAGCGCTGCAAGGGGCACGTGGAACAGCTCGCACAGCTCCTCGGACCAGGCGAGCCGACCGATGTCGAACAGCAGCGTGCGGCTGGCGTTGGAGACGTCGGTGGCGAAGCTGGCGCCACCGGTCAGCTTCCAGAGGAGCCATGCGTCGACCGTGCCGAGGGCGAGGTCGGCGTCGACCTCGACGCCGCCCTCCTCGAGCAGCCATGCGGCCTTGGTCGCGGTGAAGTAGGGGTCGAGGACGAGGCCGGTCCGCTCCCGCACCAGCGGGAGGTGGCCGTCCTCCTCGAGCGCTCGGCAGGTGTCGGCGGTGCGCCGGTCCTGCCAGACGATCGCCCGGTGGCGGGGTGCGCCGGTCCGGCGGTCCCACGCCACCACCGTCTCGCGCTGGTCGGTGATGCCGATGGCAGCGACGGGCGCCCGCAGCGTCGAGGTGAGCTCGGCGAGCGTGGCCTGCACCGCTGACCAGATCTCGTCGGCATCGTGCTCGACCCAGCCCGGCCGGGGGTAGTGCTGGGCGAACTCGCGGTACGACCAGCCCACGGGGTTCCCGGCCTCGTCGACGGCGAAGGAGCGCACCCCGGTGGTGCCGGCGTCGACGGCGATGACGATGCCCACGGCGGCGACGGTAGCGCCACCTGCTCCATCGCCCCGCCAGCGCGCAACGTCCTAGGTCACGTTGCAGCTGTCCGGGTGCAGCGGCTCGTCCGCGGTGGGTGCGACCTCGGCCCAGCGCGTGTCGGCGATCCGGGCGAGGGCGGCGACCTGGCGCCGCTCCCGTGCCCGCAGCGGTCGACCGGTGCGACCGATGACCAGGCTGAGCCTCGCCGAAGCCAGTGGCGCCCACGCCACGTCGTCGGGTCCCGTCTCCCCTGCAGCGACCCGAGCCGAGGAACGGCTGCCGGCGACGAAGGCAGCGAGCCAGCCGGTCGAGGGGGGCTCGCCGATCGCTGCCGCCAGGCGCAACCCCTCGAGATCGATCACCACCGCCCAGTCGGCGGCGAAGTCGAGCTGGGCATGGGTGACGAGCGACGTGAGGAGCCCGTCGGCGGTGGTCGCCCCGACGAGCATGGCTGCGGTCTCGAGCGCATCGAGCCGGGGGTCCCGCAGCGAGTCGGCGGCGGGTCGCACGTCCTCGACGTCGACCCCGTCGACCGCCTTGATCTCTGCGACGAGCAGGTCGAGGAGGCTCGAGTCGGGGAGGCGGACGACGAGCTCGTCGATCGCCCGACCCGCACCGCGCTCGAGGATGTCGATCCCGACGACGTCCCCGCGCACCGCCCCGATCCGGCTGGCGACCTGTCCGAGGGCGCCAGGTCGGTCCGGCATCCACACCCGCACGACGAAGGTCTCCATGGCCGGGAAGGCTACGGACACCCGGTGAACAGCCGGTTTCGAGCCTGGGTCATCCCGGAGAAGCCTCAGCCGACAGCGGCCGCTCGCTCGTCGGCGGCACCTGCCCGGCGCTCGCCGCCCGGAGCGTCGGCGGCGGGACGGAGCGGTGTCGTCGGGATCGTCGTCGGCGAAGGCCGCGGGACGGCGTCGGGATCGTTCCGCTTCGCGTAGCTGTCGACGTACTCCTGCCCTGACAGGCCCTTGAGCTCGAACATGATCTCGTCGGTGATCTGTCGGAGCACCGTCGGATCGTCAGCGCGCGCCTCGTGGCGGCTGAAGTCGAGGGGCCTGGAGAAGCGGACGGTGATCGGGCGGAAGACGTTGGGACGGACCTGTCCGATCGGCTGTGCCTCCCGGGTCCCGATCATGGCCACGGCGACGACCGGCACGTGGTTCGAGAGCGCGAGGCGGGCCACCCCGGTCCGACCCCGGTAGAGCCGACCGTCGGGCGACCGGGTTCCCTCCGGGTAGATGCCGAAGAGCCCCCCGGCGCGCAGCACGTCGGACGCGGCGTCGAGGGCGCCTTGGGAGGCCGATCCACCGCTGCGCTTGATCGGGATCTGCCCGAGCGCTCGGAAGATCCAGGCTGTCTTGGGGTCGTCGAAGTACTCGGCCTTGGCGACGAACGTCACGCGGCGGTCCATGACGAGCGGCAGGAACACCGAGTCGCAGAACGAGACGTGGTTGCTGGCGAGGATCACACCACCGGAGGCAGGCACGTGGTCGAGGCCTTCGACCCGGATCCGGTAGAAGAACCGGAGCACCGGCGAGAGGATCGCCTTCAGCAGCCAGTAGGTCACCTCGGCGAGGCTAGTCCCGACGGCCGAGGGGTGTCGTGAGCGGTTCGCGGCGTTGGCCCATCGCGCCGTGGCGGGTTCTTGACCGATCGGTCAAGCAAACGTACGGTCGCCACGTGGAGCGCCGCCTGACCGCCCGAGGGCTCGAGCGTCGACGCCAGCTGATGGACTTCGCCACCGAGCGCTTCGCCACCCAGGGCTACCACCCGACGTCGGTTGCCGAGATCGTGCAGGGCATCGGGGTCGGCAAGGGGGTCTTCTACTGGTACTTCGCCTCCAAGGAGGAGCTGTTCCTCGAGATCCTGAAGGAGGCACAGCAAGCGCTGCGCCGTGCCCAGCGCCAGGGCATCGCCGAGGAGCCCGACCCCCTCCGGCGCATCGAGCTCGGCATCCGCACCACCATGGCGTGGCTCGACGAGCACCGGCGCCTGTTCAACCTGTTCCAGTTCGCGGCGACCGAGGAGCGCTTCGCTCCCGCCATGCGTCGAGGCGGAGAGGTCGCCGCCGCCGATGCGGTGCGCCACATCAAAGACGGCATCGTGGAGGGGCGCATCCGGGAAGGCGACCCCGAGGTGCTGACGAACGCGGTGCTCGGCGTCACCAACCAGCTCGCACGCGTCTTCATCCACGAGCGCGGCGAGAAGGGCGCCAAGGTGGCCGATGACGCAGTGGCCTTCTGTCTCGAGGGGCTGCTGGCTGCGCCACGCGAGCGGACCTGAGCTCAGAGCTTCGGCAGCGCCCGTCGCAGGTTGCGCACGGCTTGGTGGATCCGCTGCTCGTTCTCGATGAGCGCGAAGCGGACGTGGCCGTCCCCACCCGGACCGAAGCCGACGCCCGGTGACGTCGCGACCTGGGCCTCGCGCACGAGGAAGCTGGCGAACTCGACGGAGCCCATCTCCCGGTACGGCTCGGGGATCGGGGCCCACACGAACATCGTCCCCTTGGGCTTGACGACCGGCCAGCCGATCCGGTTGAGGCCCTCGCACAAGGCGTCGCGACGGGCGAGGTAGACCGCCCGCACCTCGTCGGGGAAGTCGGGTGCCTCGTTGAGCACGACCGTCGCTGCGATCTGGATCGGCTGGAACGTGCCGTAGTCGAGGTAGCTCTTCAGCTTGGCGAGGGCGGCGACGACCTCGGGGTTCCCTGCCATGAAGGCGACCCGCCAGCCCGCCATCGAGAACGACTTCGTCATGGAGTAGAGCTCGACTGCGCACTCCTTGGCGCCCTCGGCCTCGAGGATGGACGGGGGCTTGTAGCCGTCGAAGCCGAGGTCGGCGTAGGCGAAGTCGTGCACCACGACCACGTTGCGCTCGCGTGCGAAGTCGACGACCTTCTGCATGAACTCGAGGTCGACGCACGTCGTGGTCGGGTTGTGGGGGAACGACAAGACGATGACGCGAGGCTTGGGCCAGGAGTACTCGTAGCGGTCGCAGAGGACGTCGAAGAAGTCCTCTTCCGGGGTGCCGGCGGCGCCGTCGCTGACGAGCGGGTTCCCGAGCGGCATCTCCCGGACGTCTGCGCCTGCGAACAACGGCCCGTAGATGTGGATCGGGTACGACGGGGATGGCACGAGGGCGGCGTCGCCGGGGGCGAGCAGCGTCCACATCAGGTGGCTGAAGCCCTCCTTCGCCCCGATCGTGTTGATGACCTCGGTCTCGGGGTCGAGGATCACGCCGAACTGGCGCTCGTAGCGCGCCGCGAACGCCTCGCGCAGCTTGGGGATCCCCCGGCTCGCCGAGTACCGGTGGTTCCTGCTGTTGTGGGCCGCCTCGGCCAGCTTCTCCACCGCGATCTCGGGCGACGGGAGGTCCGGGTTGCCGAACCCGAGGTCGATCACGTCGTGGCCCGCCCGCCGTGCCTCCTTCTTGAGGCCGTCGATGATCGTGAACACGTACGGCGGCAACGACGTGATGCGGCGGAACTCCATGTCCGCAGGTTACTTCCGGTCGTCGTAGCGCCTGCGAGCGAGATGTCTCGCCGATGTGGTCAGACGGGATCGTCCGGGGGATCATGGGCCCGTGACCGATCGCACCATCGACGTCGTCGTCGAGATCCCCCGTGGCAGCCGCAACAAGTACGAGTTCGACCACGTCGCCGGGGTGATGCGCCTCGACCGACGACTGTTCTCAGCGACGGTGTACCCCGCCGACTACGGCTTCGTCCCCGACACCCTGGCCGAGGACGGCGACCCGCTCGACGCGCTCGTCCTGCTCGAGGACGCCACCTTCCCCGGGTGCTGGGTGACGGCCCGACCGGTGGGGATGTTGAAGATGGAGGACGACGCCGGCCCCGACGCCAAGCTGCTGTGCGTGCCCGCCAACGACGTCCGATGGGACAACGTCAGCGACATCGGCGACGTCCCCCAGCAGCTGCGGGACGAGATCAAGCACTTCTTCGACGTCTACAAGATGCTCGAGCCCCACAAGCACGCCACGACCGAGGACTTCCTCGACGCCGAGGCCGCCTGGACCGAGATCGCCGAGAGCCGGGCCCGGTACGTGCCGCACTGACGCAGCCGGCCTACCTCGCGAGGTGGGCGGCGCCGATGGCACCGGCGTGCTCGCCGAGGCCGGCGGCGACCACGTCGACCGGTGGCCGATGATCACCGCCGACGAGGCTGCGGGCGACCGCCACCCTGATCGGGTCGAGCAGGGTGTCGCCGGCCTCGACGAGCCCGCCCCCGATCACGCAGGTGCGCACGTCGGCCACGGCGACGAGGTTCGAGAGGCCGAGGGCGAACCAACGGGCGAAGGATTCCATGACCTCGAGCGCACCGGGATCGCCGTCAGCCGCAGCCTCGGTGACGTGCTCTCCCCGCACCTCCCCTGCGTCGCCGCCGGCTAGCTCGACCAGTCGCCAGCCGGTCCCGGCGTCTGCCGCTTCGCGGCCGAGGCGGCCCAGCGCGCTCCCGGATGCGTAGCGCTCCCAACAGCCACGTCGCCCGCACGGACAGGCGATGCCGTCTGCGGACACCACCATGTGGCCGAACTCGCCTGCGAAGCCGTTGGCGCCGCGCACGAGCTGTCCGTCGAGCAGCAAGCCACCTCCGATCCCGGTCCCGAGCGTCACGAGCAGGGCGTCGTCGCACCCCTGGGCCACACCGGCCTCGTGCTCGCCCCAGAGGGCGCAGGTGGCGTCGTTGTCGACCCGCACCGGCAGCCCCGTCGCCTCCTCGAGCAGCGTCCGCACCGGCAGCTCGACGACCCCCGGGAGGTTCGGGGCGAAGCGGAGGCGCCCGTCGCGGTCCACCAGGCCGGGGACCCCGGCGCCGATGGCTGCCACCTCGGGTACGACCTCACGCAAGCGGCGCACGGTCTCGACCATGGCCTCGATGACGGCCGCCCCCCCTCGGGGCGTCGGCTCCCGGTGCTCCGCCACCACCGCCCCACCGGCGTCGAGCCCGACGCCGAGGACCTTGGTCCCACCGACGTCGAGCCCGATGGTCGTCGCTGCGCCGGTCGTCGTCACGACCGGAGGCTAGAGGCGCTCAGTAGCGGAGCAGCGCGCCGATCCTGCCGAGGACGTCGAGGTCAGCGTTGCCGACGCAGATCTCCACGTCGCAGGACTGGTTGAGCGCCTCTTCCACCGCCTCCTCGACGACGTCGTCGACCTGGACCATCTCGGCCGAGC
>JBBSLC010000033.1:0-22794 GCA_038255685.1 Acidimicrobiales bacterium
CATCGGCCCGGGGCAGGCCGTCGAGCGGGGTGTGGGTCTTGATGATCCGACGGTGCTGCTGAGCCTCGAGGGCGGCGACGACCTCAGACAGCGGAAGGGTCTGCTGGTCGAGCCACGGCGAGAGCTTCGAGAGCGGCTGGTCGGCGGTGCCGACGGCCGTCGCCTCCCACGTCGCCTTCTCGGTGCCGCTCGTCATCCCGCCGGAGATCAAGGTGCTCGCGGGGGGAACGGTGCCGTTGGAGGCCAAGGTCGCCCCCGTGCAGGTCCTGCCCGGCGCTCCCACGGAGATGTGGACCTACAACGGGACGTTCCCGGGGCCGACGATCCGCCAGACGTCCGGCGAGCCCATCACCGTCGAGGTCACGAACGCCCTGCCAGCTGCGGTCGGTCCTCTGAGCGTCCACAACCACGGCAACCACTCGGCGCCCGCGTTCGACGGGCAGCCGATGGACAACCTCATCCCGTCGGGGGGCACCTACTCGTACCAGTACGCCGGCATGGAGGATGGCAAGCCGGAGCGGGGCGCGCAGCAGTGGTACCACGACCACGTCATGGACCAGACGGCTCGCAACGTCTGGATGGGCCTGGCCGGGATGTACTTCCTCGACGACGTCAGGGACCCGCAGACGCTGCCGTCCGGGCAGTTCGAGCTCCCGCTCATGCTGACCGACCGGTCATTCACGGCGACGAACCAGCTCGACTACTCGTTCAACCCCTCCGGGGTGACCGGCGACCACGTGCTCGTCAACGGCCTCCCCCAGCCGCACCACGAGGTCGGTCCGACGACGTACCGCCTGCGGGTGCTGAACGCCTCGAACATCCGCGACTACGAGATCGCCTTGTCGAACGGCCGGCCACTGCAGCAGATCGGCACCGAGTCCGGGCTCCTCGCGGCACCGGTTCTCCGCGACTCGATCCTGCTCGGGGCTGCGGAGCGGACCGACGTGGTCGTCGACTTCACCGGCATGGAGGGTCAGGAGGTCGTGCTCCGCAACCTCGCCGGCACCGGAGCCGCCGCCGAGCTGCTGCAGTTCCGCGTCCGAGCATCCGGGCCGACGAGCACCGCCAAGGTCCCAGCTGCGCTGCGGACCGACTGGCCCGACCTGTCGGACCCGGTCTCGGCGAGGCGCACGTTCACCTTCGACCGCAAGCAGGGCAGCTGGACGATCAACGGCAAGCGGTTCGACCACGACCGCTTCGACGCCCGTCCCGTCCTCGGCACGACCGAGGAGTGGACCCTCGTCAACCCGTCGGGGTGGACCCACGTGGTGCACATCCACGACGTCGACCAGCAGCTCGTCAGCCGCAACGGCGCCCCGCCTGCCGCCTACGAGCGGAACAAGGAGTCGTGGCACATCGGCGGGGGCCAGACCGTCGTCGTCCGGCTGCGCTTCACCGATCACGTCGGGCCCTACGTCTTCCACTGCCACGTCCTCGAGCACGAGGACGACGGGATGATGAGCCAGTTCGAGGTCGTGGCAGCCCCGGCCTCCGATCCCCCAGCACCGGAGAAGGCGGGGCCGCGCGACCCCACGGCGAACGCGATCGCAAGCGGATCGGGCTTCGACAGCACACCGGAGGGCGCCCACCAGGACGGGGGTACCGCAGCGGCTGACCTCGACGGCCCCGGCGACGCCCACGTCTACCGCGGCTACGGCTTCGCCGACGTCCCCTCCGACGCCATCGTGAGAGGGATCGAGGTCCGGGCCGACTGGTGGGTTGATCAGCGGCGCGGCACCAGCTCGCTCGGCGTCTCGCTGTCGAGCGACGGGACGAGCTGGACCGGGCAGAAGACGACGACCAGCTCGGCGACGAGGGAGCACACCGACGTCCTCGGCGGGTCGACCGACAGCTGGGGCAGGACCTGGACGGGTGCCGACCTCGCCAACCTGCAGGTCAAGGTCTCGACGGCGAGCACCGCCGCCGGGCGCGACTTCTTCCTGGACTGGCTGCCGGTCACCGTCCACTACACCCTTCCGTGAGGTCCGTGCCGCCGGGCCGGCGGGCGGCGGCGCTCGGGGCGGGGCTCGTCCTCCTCGCCGGTTGCAGCGCAGGCGATGGCACGACCCCTGCGATGGAAGGCCACGGTGGTCCGCGCCCGGTCACCGTCGCCGAGGCGAGCGTCGGATCAGAGGCGACGACGCCACGCGGCGCCGTGGAGGCCATGTTCGACGCCTACGCCGCAAAGGACCTGTCTCGTTGGCTCGCCTCGTGGAGCGACGCCGGGTTCGAGGAAGCCTTCGGTGTGGACAAGGCCGAGGGGGCCCTCGTGCCACCGAGCTGGGGGAACGTCCGGTCGTTCCAGGAGAGCCGGGTCGAGCTGCGAGACACCAGCGAGGAGCGCAGCGGGGCGAGCCGGGCGAGCCTCGTCGTGGGGACGCGGGAGTCAGGCATCGTCACCTGGCATCGACTCGACCTCGTCGCCGTCGATGAGCGCTGGCTGGTCGACGGGCGGACCCCGGCGCAACCTCCCGACACCGGCCAGGCGGCGCTCGAGGTGGTGCTCGTCGACGACGCCATCCGCCCCGCCACCACCACGGCGGACACCGATGTCGACCTGCGGGTGACGAACCGTGGCTCCACCCGCCACGAGCTGGTCCTGCTGCGCGACCGCGGCGGCATCGACGAGACCGTCGGCCGGCTCGCGGCACTGGCACCCGGCGCCGAGGCCACCATGGTGGCGCGTGACCTGCCGCCCGGCGAGTACACGATGGTCTGCAGCCTGCTCGATGGCGACGGCCGCCCGCACTCGACGCTGGGGATGCGGGCCGTGCTCACCGTCGGTTAGCTCGTTCGAGCCGCGCGCCGCCTCGCGACTGGTCCCCCGAGCGCGCCGGCGGACGGGCTCAGCCCGGCGGTCCGCCGAAGAGACCGAGGATCTGCCAGCCCTCGTCGGGGAACCCTGCCCGCACCGCCGTCGCCGCAGAAGCGGCGTTGCCCGGCGCGTGCAGGTAGGTCGGCACGGCGCCGTCGGCGAGGACCCGGCGGGCCGCCTGTGCAACCAGGTGCGCGGCGAGGCCCTTGCCGCGGTGCGCCTCCTCGGTCACCACCGCCAGCTCGTGACCGTGGGCGTCGTGCTGCTTGCGACCGACACCGGCACCGACCTCGCCGTCGACGAAGGCGACGAGGACGTCCCCGTTGAACGGGTGCAGCCACGTCGGCACCCGCTCGTCGTCCCGGTCGACCCACACGCCGACATCGGGCCCGGGTGTCGGCGCGTGCGACCAGCGGAACGCGCCCCGGGCGAAGGACCACCCTGGTCGGTCGAGGACGTCGGCGATGCCGGTCGCGACCGAGTCGAGGCCGTCGCCCAGGGCCCGGACGTCCTCCAGCGACGCCGGGGGGACGGAGAGCACGGCGCCGTCGGGGGTGGCGACACCGGCGACGGGGCGCACCGTGCCGTCCCACCCGGGCTCGTCCCGCACACTCGAGCCGACGACGACGAGACCCGACGGACCGTCCTCGGGCCACGCGCCGAGCCACGCGCGCAGGTGCAGGCCCAATCGCTCCTCCCCGGTGGCTCGATCGATCGCGTCCATCGGCTGCACGCTAGATGCGTCTCCGTGCTCGTTCGTGAGGGGCGTCGAGCTGCGCACCTCCGGGCGACACGCCGACGAGCGCGCAGCCGCCCCGGCACCCGCCACCTGCCGCTACCGTCTCGTCGTGGTCCACCACGCCCCGCTCGATCGCGATGCCGGGGAGCCTCGGCGCCTCGAGCAGCGTGCCCCGAGCAGGGACGCCAGGGCGTAGTCGTGGCGTTCGGGCAGGCGGGTGGTCCGCCCGCATCGGTGAAGGACATCGCCCGGCTGGCCGAGCTGTTGGCCGAGGCCGGCTACGAGACCTTCCGCGAAGCGCGCCATCCCTACGGCCTCACCCAGCGCCAGGCAGCCGGAAAGTTCACCCGGGAGGAGGCGAGCGAGCTGCTCGAACGCCTTGAAGGAGAAGCCGAGGCGCTCGATCATGACGTGGCGCCGCCGGCCCCGGTCACCGCCCGGCACCCGGTACGACGAGCGTCGACGACGGACGAGGTCGCCGCCAGCGCCGCCGCTCCTGACGACATCGTCACTGCGTTCCCCGACGAGCTGCTGGCGGACGAGCTCGTCCGGCGGGGCTGGTCCTGCACCCCGCCGAGCTGACCGTCAGTCCCGGTCGACGACGGGGCTCGGCGCCTGCTCGGCAGTTGCGCCGAGGATGCTCCCGGCCCGCATCACGGTGACGGGCCCGTCCTCGCTCACCACGATCACCGTCGCTCCGGGATCGTCGTAGCTGTAGCGCCGGGCGGCCGTGTGGCGCATCCCCCGGTACCCCTCGACCTCGGCCTCGGCCGCCGGTGTGGGCACGAGCCGGACGCCGATCTGGGTGAGGCTGCCGCCCTCGTCGAACAGCGCAGCGCCGTCCACCTGGCCGAGCACGTGGCGCAGCGGGGCCAGCTCGGTGGGTCGCAGGATGCGCAGCCGTGGTGGCGTCGACAGACGGGGCTCGAAGCTCGTCGCCAGGCTGTCGCTCGGCCGGTGCACGAGGGTGGCTCCGACGCCACGAGCGCCGAGGTCGTGCACGGCGAACTCGAGCAGCGTCTCGAGCACCTCGCGATCCCCGTGATCGCCGCCGGCGACGACGGCGTCGACCCACGTGGTGACGAGCGGCTCCCAGCGCCACGTCATCCCGTCCCATCGATGGACGCCGAAGTCTCCGACGATGCGGACCGTCCCGCTCGGGTGGCGCTGCACGAGCACAGCGCCGAGGACCTCGGCGAGCACCACCAGGTCTCGCTCGGAGCCTGCCGGGCGGTCGAAGACGGCCCACTCGTCGTGGTGGTCGACCCGGCGCACGAGCCAGCTCGAGAGGCCGTCGGCGTAGAAGCGGGCGCTGTCGGTGGAGCGCTCACCCACCGGCCGTCGCTCGATCTCGAGCTCGGTCGACTCCTCCCACGCCGCCGCGTCCGTGGTCGGTTCGATGATGGCGCCGACGCTCGGGGTCCGACGTTCGTGCACCGCTGGGCGCAGGGCGTAGTCGAGCTCGGCGACGGCGAGCTCGTGCCATCCCTCGGAGCCGTCGAGGTGGAGCCCGGCCTCGGCCAGCTCCTCGACGAGGCGTCGGAGACGCGCCGGCGATGAACGTCGTCGGGTGCCCACGTTGGCAGGCTACGGAGGGCTGGCGGCGACCGCTCCGCGCTGGGGGCGCGTCGGGTCGGGGCCGGTCGGGAAGGCATCGATGTCACGCAGCCTGGGGAACAGGACCCACCAGGCCCCGGCCACCACGAGCGTCCCGACCCCGCCGAAGACGATGGCGCCCGAGGCGCCGAGCACGGCGCCGGCGACGCCCGACTCGAAGTCCCCGGCCTGGTTGGAGGCGCCGATGAAGATGTTCTCGACGGCGAGGACCCGCCCTCTCGCCGCTGGCGGGGTGACGAGGGGCACGAGCGTCGATCGGATGAACATGCTGATGGCGTCGGCCCCCGAGAGCACCGCCATCGCCAGGAGCGCCACGGTGAACGAGGTGGTGAGGCCGAGCGCGATGGTGCCCAGGCCGAAGATCGCGACGACCCCCAGCAGCACCTTCCCGACGCGCTGGCGGATCGGGCGCAGGATGAGGCCCACGGTCACGATCCCGGCGCCGATGCCCCCTGCGGCTCGCAACCACCCGAGGCCGACCGCATCGACCCCGAGCCGATCCTCGGCGATTGCCGGCAGCAGGGCGACGGCGCCACCGAAGAGCACGGCGAACAGGTCGAGGGAGATGGCGCCGAGGAGGACCGGTTGGCCCCTGATGAGGCGGAGCCCCTCGAGCGCTTCTCGCCAGCTCGCCTTGGCCGGCTGCGGTCCCGCGCCCTCGCCGAGCACGGAGGGTGCCGACGCCTCCAGGCGGGGCGCATCGAGTCCGGGCTCGCTGCCGAGCGCGGGATCACGCCACGCCCGGACCGTGGAGACCGCAGCGGCTGCGATGAGCTGGAGCACGACGGCGGCGACCATGGGTGCCGCTGGCGACACGGTGAAGAGGAAGCCTCCGAGCACGGGTCCGACGATCACGGCGATCTGGAACGTGCCGGAGAACCGCGGGATGAGCCAGGGGAGGCGCTCAGCGGGGACGATGTCGGCAGGCAGGGCCCGGCTTGCCGGCGCGGCGAAGGCGCGGGCGATCCCGAACAGGCCGACGAGGCCGAAGATCCCAGCCACCGTCGTCGGCTCCGAGAGGACGTGGACGGCCAGGGCGGCGGTCGCTGCCGCCTCCGCCACGTAGGCGACGGCGGCGATGCGGCGGCGCTCGAACCGGTCGGCGATCGAGCCGGTGACGAGCACCAGCAGCGCCGCCGGCGCGAACTCCACGAGCCCGAGGAGCCCGAGGTCGAGCTCGCTGCGGGTGATGTCGTAGACGAGCTTGCCGAGGGCGGTGACGATGGCGAGCGAGGCGGTCGATGCGCACAGCGCGCTCAGCAGCAGCGCTCGCACCGACCACGGGTGCACGCCGGATGCCGGTCTCGCGCCGTCGACCACGGCATCCTCCTCTCCCTCGCTGGGCCAGTCGCCGGGGGGACGACATCATGGCCGGTCCCGAACCCGTCCGACCGAGCTCGCCGCAGGTGCGCGCGACCCAGCGGCGGAGCGACCTCAGAGGCGCTTGTGGACGGGCTGGCCGGCGAACGTCTCCGGCGCAGGCGCCCCACCGGGGCCGTCCTCGCCGGCGGCCTCGGCCGCCTCGAGCTCCCTGCGGCGGTCGCTCGCGGCCCACCGGATCTGGAGCACGACGCAGACGACGCCGAGCACGACGAGAGCCCCACCGAGCCACACGCTGCTGTCATCCATCGGAGCCCTCCTCGGCCGACACCACCCCCCTCGTGGCCTGGGGGCGGACGCTCCGCACGTCGCTCCTCGGAGCGTCGCCGCCTGCGACCGGGTGCGGCCGCGGCCGACGCCTTGTCGGATCGGTCGCTGCCGGGTAGCACAGAGCGGTGTCCATCAGGGTCAGCGCCTCTGCCGAGCGGCTGCGCGGAAGCCTCTTCTTCGTCCCCATGCTCTTCGTCGTGGCCGGCGTGGCAGTCGGCTTCGCAGCGATCGGGCTCGATGGGGAGCTCGACGACGGGGCGACGGACCTGCCGTTCGTCCTGACGTCGACGGTCGACAGCGCCCGAGCGGTGCTGGGGGTCATCGCCTCAGCGACGATCACGGTGGCGGGCATCGCGTTCTCTGTCGTGCTGCTCGTCATCCAGCAGGCATCCAGCCAGTTCTCGCCGAGGGTGGTGCACAGCCTCTTCCGCGATCCCTTCAACCGGCGGGTGGTGGGCGTGGCGGTCGGCACCTTCACCTACTGCCTCATCGTGCTGCGCTCCGTCCGGGGACCGCTCGAGGAGGGCGGCGAGGCAGCCGTCCCGAACCTCTCGGTCGCCGTGGCGGTCGTGCTGGGCATCATCGCCATGCTGGCGGTCATCGCCTTCATCGACCACAACGCCCATACGATGGAGGTGAGCGAGATCCTCTCTCGCGTGTCGAACGACACCGTCGCCCAGGTCGAGCGCTGGCAGGAGCGGGAGGAGCTCGACGAGCGGGACGAGGTGCCGCCGGGACCGGGTCACTGCATCACCTTCGAGAAGAGCGGCTGGCTGCAGCAGGTGAGCACGGACGTGCTGCTCCACCTCGTACCTGCTCGAGGGACGATCCGACTCGACATCACGCCCGGTCGCTACGCCGTGCGCGGGACGCCGATGTGCACGCTCTGGCCGGCACCGGAGGACCGCGACGACGCCCGCACCAGGGCCCAGCGCGCCGTGCAGGTGGGGCCGGCCCGCACCATGCAGGAGGACGCGAGCTACGGGATCCGCCAGCTCGCCGACGTCGCGCTCATCGCGCTCTCGCCCGGGGTGAACGACCCGACCACGGCGCAGGATGCGATCTTCCACCTGGCGAGCGTGCTGCGGGAGGCGCTGGTCAGGGACCTCCCACCGCGCGTCGTGCGCGACGAGGAGGGCCGGCGCCTGATCCGAGCCGAGGACCCGGATCACGGAGACCTCGTCGACCTCGCCTTTGGTGAGATACGACGCACGGGTGCTGCCATGCCGAGGGTTGCGGTCTACCTCTTCGAGGCGCTCCACCTCCTTCAGCAGGCCGTGGAGGAAGCGGGCGTCAGCGACCGCGTCGAGGTGGTCAGGGATCAGGCAGCCCTCGTGCTGGCAGAAGCCGAGCGCTCCGACGTGCTGCCCGGGGACCTGCACGAGGTGAGGGCGGCGTACGAGCGACGCTTCGGCGCCTGAGCGCCTTGACCCGGCGGTCAAGTACGGTGCGACGAGAAGGTCAGGCGGTGCCACGAGGGCCGTCCGCACGCACACAGGGGGAGCAGCACATGGGGATCTGCGACGGGCGAGTGGTGATCGTGACCGGCGCTGGACGCGGGATCGGGCGGGAGCACGCGCTCGAGTTCGCCCGCCAGGGCGCCAAGGTCGTGGTCAACGACCTCGGCGCCGAGGTCGACGGCGCCGGTTCGTCAGCCGGGCCTGCCGGCGAGGTCGTCGAGCTCATCCGCTCGAGCGGCGGCGAGGCGATCGCCAACGGCGACGACGTCTCGGATTGGGATGGCGCCAAGCGACTCGTCGACTCGGCGATCGAGACGTTCGGTGACCTGCACGTGCTCGTGAACAACGCCGGGATCCTGCGGGACCGCATGCTCGTCAACATGGACGAGGGCGAGTGGGATGCGGTCATCAAGGTGCACCTGAAGGGGACCTTCGCGCCGGCGCGCCACGCTGCTGGGTACTGGCGGGAGCGGTCCAAGGCCGGCGAGACCAACGACGCACGCATCATCAACACGAGCTCGTCGTCGGGCATCTACGGCAACGTCGGCCAGACCAACTACGGCGCAGCCAAGGCCGGCATCGCCTCGTTCACGGTGATCGCCGCCAAGGAGCTCGAGCGCTACGGCATCACCGTCAACGCCATCGCCCCCGGCGCCCGCACCCGCATGACCGAGAACCTCGGTGGCGCCAGCTCGCGACCGGTCGAGGAGGGCGCGTTCGACGCCAGCGCACCCGACAACATCGCCCCCCTCGTGGTGTGGCTCGGGAGCGAGCAGTCGGCGGGGATCACCGGGCGGGTGTTCAACGTCGCCGGCGGGCGCATCAGCGTGGCCGAGGGCTGGAAGGCAGGACCGGGGTTCGACAAGGGCGAGCGGTGGGACCCCGAGGAGCTCGGGACCGTGATCCCCGACCTCGTGGCGCAGGCCCAGCCCAACGCCGACATGCGCGGGAACGTCTGAGCGAGTGCTCCGAACCAACCCGATCTGATCCGACCGACGACAGGAGATCGACGTGGCAGTGAAGCGGTTCCCGGTGGAAGCCGGCCACATCCTCATGTTCGCCCGCAGCATCGGTGACCCCAACCCGGTGTACGAGGACGAAGCGCACGCAGCAGGGACCGAGGCGGGCGCCATCATCGCCCCGCCCACGTTCGTGCAGGCGAGCGCCCAGTTCGACCCCGACTACTTCCTGCGCCCGAAGATCGGCGCGCCGTGGTTCGGCTCCGGCAAGGAGCCGAGCGGCATCAAGCGTGAGGGCGGCAGTGGCGGAGGTGGAGGCGGTGGTGGCGGGCTCCACGCCGAGCAGCACTACGAGTACCACCGTCCACTCCGCGCCGGTGACGTGCTGACGGCGACGAGCACACCCGGCAAGACGTGGGAGAAGGAGGGGCGCCGTGCTGGCAAGCTCATCTTCTCCGAGAGCGTGACGGAGTACCGGGACCAAGACGGCGAGCTGGTCGTCACCGCACGCGGCATCGGCGTCCGCACCGAGCGCCCGGTGGAGGGCTGACATGGCACTGCGCAAGAGCGAGCTGGAGGTCGGCGCGACCTTCGAGGCGACCCTGGTCGAGGACCTGAAGCGAACGCAGATCGTGCAGTACGCCGGCTCGTCCGGCGACTACAACCCGCTCCACACCGACGAGGTCTTCGCCACCCAGGTCGCGGGCTACCCGAGCACCTTCGCCCACGGCATGCTCACCATGGGGATGACCGGGCGCCTGCTCACCGACACCGTCGGCGACGGTCGCCTCACCGCGTTCGGCGGGCGCTTCACCTCGCAGGTGTGGCCGGGCGACACCCTCACCGCCACCGCCACCGTGGCGGCTGTCAGAGAGCACGACGGGGCTGACGTCGTCGACCTCACCGTCGAGACGGTGAACCAGGACGGCACCACCGTGTTCTCCGGCACCGCCACCGCCCGCATCGACCCGTAGCGCCTGGCCCCACGCGCCCGTTCTCTGGCGCCCGACCCCTTCAGCCCCGTTCTCGGTGCAGGACAGAGCGAGGGCGACGCTCTGCTGCACCGAGAACGGGCTTGGCTTCCGGTTGTGGTCGACGTGCGGCTACATCAGGCAGCCGACGTGGGCGAGGGCCATGCGCACGAGGCGGTCGTGGCCGCCGCTCATCTCGGCCAGCACCGACGGTTCGGCGATCTCCCCGGGGGTGAGCCAGGCGAGGTCGAGCGACCCCTGCGACGGTTGGCAGTCGCCGTCGACCGGCACCACGAAGGCGAGGCTCACGGCGTGGTGGCGGGGGTCGTGGAACCCGGTGACCTCCGGGTCGGGAAAATACTCGACGACGGTGAAGGGGGCCGGGTCGGGTGGCAGGCGGGGGAGGGCGACGGGACCAAGGTCCTTCTCCAGGTGGCGCAGGAGGGCGGCCCGGACGAGCTCGCCGTGCAGGATCCGGCCCGACACCACCGTCCGGCTCAGCGACCCGTCGGGCCTGACTCGGAGCAGCAGCCCGGCGTGGGTCACCTTGCCGAGCTCGTCCACCCGCACGGGCAGCGCCTCGACGTAGACCATCGGGACCATCGCCCGGGCGGCGTCGAGCTCTTCGGGGGCGAGCCAGCTCCTCTTCGTGTCGGTCTGGTCCGGCATGGTGCTCCTGGCTCGATCGAGGCGGGTCGTGGGCGGGGCCACCATCGTCGCCGCTGGCGCATCGGTCCTGGTGCATCCCGCCGGTGCGATCCTCGGTGACGACCGTGTCAGGGACGCGCGAGGATGCCGTCGTGGCCGACCTCCCCCGTGACCTCGCCTCCTCCGACGACGACGCCATCCGCGCTGCCGTCGAGCACGCCGAGGTGCCGGCACTGCTCCCCGCCCTCGCCGCTGCGCTCGGCGACCCCGACCTCGTCCCCGACCACCTGCGCCCCGACCTGTCGATCCTCATGGATCCCACGGCCGGGCTGTCGCAGGACCAGCTCCTCGAGGCCCGCCTGCTGGCGGTCGACGCGCTCGTCCGTCTCCGGGACGACGGCGTTGCTCCGGCTGCGACGCCCGACGTGGACGAGCTGCGCCGACTGCTCGAGTTCACGTCCGGCGGCGCGCCGGTCGACGACTACCTCGAGCTGCTGCGCGAGGAGCTCGGCATCGGTGAGGACCTGCGCACGCCCACGTGGCGCAAGGAGGAGCTGGCGCCAGGTCGGCCGTACCGGGTCGCCGTGATCGGCGCCGGCATGTCGGGCCTGGCCGCCGCCCACCGGTTCCACCAGGCCGGCCTCGACGTGGTCGTCCTCGAGAAGAACCGAGACGTCGGCGGGACCTGGCTCGAGAACACGTATCCCGGCTGTCGGGTCGACGTGTCGAACCACTTCTACAGCTACTCCTTCGCCCAACGGTCCGACTGGCCCGAGCACTTCTCCTCACAGGAGGTGCTGCTCGACTACTTCAGGGGGGTCGCCGACGAGCTCGGCCTGCGACCCCTGATCCGCTTCGGGACCGAGGTGACCGCCGTCGAGCTCGACGAGGCGACGATGACCTGGCACCTCCGGGTGCGCAGCGAGGACGGCGTCGAGGAGGTGCTCGAGGCGCAGGCGGTCGTGAGCGCCGTCGGCCAGCTGAACCGACCGAACCTGCCCGACATCCCCGGTCTCGAGCGGTTCGAGGGCCCGGCCTTCCACTCCGCCCGGTGGGACCACGACGTCGACCTGGCCGGCAAGCGGGTCGTCATCATCGGCACGGGGGCCAGTGCCGCCCAGCTCATCCCGATCGTCGCCGACCAGGCGGCCGAGCTGACCATCCTCCAGCGCACGCCGGCGTGGTTCATCCCGACGCCCGACTACCACGATCCCGTGGCGCCGGAGGTCCAGTGGCTGTTCCGCAACGTGCCCGGCTACGCCAACTGGTACCGGTTCTGGATCTTCTGGCGCAACGTCGAGGGGCTGATGCCGGCGGCCACGGTCGATCCGGGCTGGGAAGGCGGGGGAGCGTCGGTCAGCGAGCTCAACGACCTCATGCGCCAGCTGCTCGCCGGCTACCTCGGCGCCGAGCTCGCCGATGACCCCGAGCTGCTGGCCAAGGTCATCCCCGACTACCCGCCGTTCGCCAAGCGGTTCATCCGCGACAACGGCATCTGGGCGACCACCCTCAAGCGCGAGGACGTGCACCTCGTCACCGACGCCATCACCGAGATCGTGCCCGAGGGCGTGCGCACCGCCGACGGCGCCGTGCACGAAGCGGACGTGATCATCTACGGGACCGGGTTCCAGGCGTCGGACTTCCTCACGCCGATGAAGGTGGTCGGGCGCAACGGCGTCGAGCTGCACGAGCGCTGGAAGGGCGACGCCCGCGCCTACCTCGGCATCACGCTGCCCGGCTACCCGAGCTTCTTCCTGCTCTACGGGCCGAACACCAACATCGTCGTCAACGGCAGCATCATCTTCTTCTCCGAGTGCGAGGTGCACTACGTGCTCGGCTGCCTGCGCCAGATCCTCGAGACCGGTGCCCGCGCCATCGATCCGAAGCCCGAGGTGCACGATGCGTACAACGAGCGGGTGGACGCCGAGAACCTGCGGATGGCGTGGGGGGTCTCGTCGGTGAGTAGCTGGTACAAGAACGTCACCGGGCGGACCGCGCAGAACTGGCCGTTCAGCCTGCTCGACTACTGGCGTCAGACCCGTGAGCCCGACCTCGGGGACTACGAGCTGCTCTGAGCGATCCGAGTCACTCGCTGGCGGCGGCGGCCGCCTTGGCCTTCGCCGCCTGGCTGCGGGCGAGGAGCGCAGCGGGGATCCGGCTCGCCGCCCCGTCGGCGGCCGGAGCGTCGGCGGTCGCCGCCGGTGCGGCTGCGTCGGGTGCCGGGGCCTCGGTCGCCCGCTTCGCGGCCGCGGCCGCAGCTGCCGCACGCCGCTCCTGGTACGCCGGCCAGTCATCCTCTTCCACCACGGCGGCAGCGTCGATCGAGCCGAGCCAGACGCCGTTGTCCCACTGGACCCAGTAGCGGAACCACGTCAGCCCGTTCACCAGCTGGATCCTGCCCGCCGTGCCCTCGGGCACGCCGACGAGGGGCTGTGCCGCCACCACCCGGGTCTTGATCGGCAGGACGCCCGTGTCGCTCTTCGCCTTGGCCATGGTGGACGAACGGTACCTGCCGGCGCGTCGTCAGCCGAACCGGTGCGACGGCCTCAGCTGAACAGCTTGTCCAGCGCCTTGCGCTCGAGCTCGTTCCAGCGGGTGAGCCGTTCGCCCAGCTCCGCGATCTCGCCTTCGTCGAGGTGGTGGGCTCCGTCCTCGGCGGTGATGCGACAGATGTCGAACGGCGGCCCGACCATCGGCGAGGTGTCGCTCAGGGCAACGAGGACGCGGAGGGCACCGACCACGCCGAAGCGGACGTCTCTCTCGGACATGTCGAAGTGGGCGAGCAGGGCGCCGGCCTGCTGGGCCATGGGCGCCCCACCGCCGATCGCATGGAAGCCGATGTCCTCGTAGTGGGTGACGAGCCCGTTCGGGTTCACCTCGATGATCCACGGCACGTCGCCGCTGTAACCGGCGGCGAGGACGTAGGCCGACGGCGTGCCGGCGGTCTCCTCGCCGGGGATGTGCTCGATGAAGTGCTCGTAGTGGTGCTTCATGACCGGGAGCGTGCGCTCCTGGAGGGCCCGCCCGACGTCGTCGGACTCGACGATCGCAGGTGCGCTGTCACGGAAGATCCGCTCGAGGTCACCGAGCACCGACCGGGCGCCGCTGCCGCCCCAGGCGGCGTGGTCGCCCATGTCGTGCAGCTTCTGGGCGGGGTAGCTCATGCCCCGGGCGCTCTCGGTGATCTGGGAGTCGGAGGCGATGACGAGCCCGTCGGCGCAGCGGACGGAGAGGACGACGGTCATGATCGGCCGCTACCCCGGCTCGGTGGCCATGAACCACCGCCGCCGTGGACCAGCCCCGCCGTTGCGCGACCATGGGTGGGTGAGCACTGCGTCGCCGACGACCGACACCCGTCCCCTCGACGTCGATCGCGACGGTGACCACGATCGCTTCGCCCACTACGCCCAGAAGGCAGCGGTGAACCGTGCCTACGTCACCGGTGAGGAGATCGTCGCCCTGTGCGGCAAGCGGTTCGTCCCCACCAGGGATCCGAGCCGCTACCCGGTGTGCCCCACGTGCAAGGAGATCGTCGCCGCCCGCAGCGGCTCCTAGCCGGCGAGTCCGAGGAGCCGGCGGGCTTCGGTCGCCACGGCTTCGTGGTCAACGACGTGGAGTGCGGTGAGACCGGCAGCGCTCGCGCCATCGGCCATGGCGAGCGCGTCGTCGAGGAACAGGGTGTCGCCTGGCTCGACCCCGAGCCGCTCGCACGCGAGGCGGTAGATGGCGGGGTCGGGCTTGCGGAGACCGACGTCGCAGGAGATCACGACCTCGTCGGCCCCGAGGCCCCGGACCGCGTCGCCGAAGGTGTCCGACCAGCCGGAGAACTGGTTCGAGATGATGGCGGTCGGCCGACCTGCAGCGCGGGCATCGGCGAGCAGCGCCACCATCGGCTCGCTCCAGGCGATCCGGCCGAGCAGGAAGTGGTCGCTCGTCGGGTCGATCAGCGCGCTCGCGCCGGGCGACTGGGCCTCGACCCAGGCGAGCAGCTCGTCGAGGCCGACCTCGCCCCGCTCGCAGCGATGGGGGAGGGAGTCGTCGTCACCCTCCTGCTGGACGGCCTGGTGGAGCACCATCCCGGCCGCTCGAGCGTCGAAGGTGGCACCTTCCAGCTGACGGAGGAACAGCTCGATGAGCGGACGGGTCAGCGTCCCTGCGGCATCGAAGATCACCGCACGGAGCGACACGGCTGCATCGTGGTCGAACCGTAGCGACCACCGCCAACCCGGCTGCCCCCGTCAGCCGCCGATGCGGCGGTCTCGCCCCACCCAGTAGGGCTCGCGCAGCTCGCGCTTCAAGATCTTCCCCGAGGGGTTGCGGGGAAGGGCGTCGACGAAGTCGACCGAGGTGGGGCACTTGAACCCGGCGAGCTGCTCCTTTGCGTAGGCGATCAGCTCCTTCGGGTCCGGCGGGTCACCTGCCGCGACGACGACGGCCTTGACCGTCTCTCCCCAGCGCTCGTCGGGCACGCCGATCACCGCTGCGTCCGCCACGCCGGGGTGCATCATCAGCACGTTCTCGACCTCGGCCGGGTAGACGTTCTCGCCACCCGACACGATCATGTCCTTGACCCTGTCGTAGAGGTAGAGGTAGCCGTCCTTGAGGAAGCCGGCATCGCCGGTCTTGAGCCAGCCGTCCTCCGTGACCGTGGCGGCGGTCTCCTCCGGCTTGCCCCAGTAGCCAGCCATGTTCTGGCGGGTGCGGACCCAGACCTCGCCAACCTCCCCCGTCGGCTGATCGTCACCCTCCCCCCCGACGATGCGAAGCTCCACGCCCGGCATCGGCTTGCCGCACGAGCGCAGCAGGTCGGGGTTGCCCTCGGGGTCGTGGTCGGCGGGATCGAGCTGGGTGACGGCCCCGGTGGTCTCGGTGAGGCCGTACACCTGGATGAAGTCGCAGCCGAAGGTGGCCATCGCCTTGGTGAGCACCTTGTCGGTGATCGGCGAGGCGCCGTAGACGATGGTCTCCAGGCTCGAGACGTCGGTCTCGTCGACGCCGGGCGTCATGAGCAGGAACTGCAGCACGGCGGGGACGAAGATGGCGTGGGTCACCCGGTGCTCGGGGATGGCGGCGAGGATCGCGGCGGGGTCGACCTCTCGCTGCAGGACCGTGTGGCCGCCCATGTACATGATGGCGATGTCCCAGCCCGACCCCGCGATGTGGAACAGCGGCATCACCCCGAGGTTCACCATGTCGGCGCGGAAGCCCCACAGCGTCGTCGCGCCGCCGAGCATCCCGAAGAGGTTGTCGTTGGTGAGCATCACGCCCTTGGGGAGCCCCGTGGTGCCCGAGGTGTACAGCTGCAGCGCCACGCTGTCGGGCTGCGACGGTGCCGCGGGGTCGTCTGCTGGCTGGGCGTCGGCCCACGCTGCATAGCTCGGCCACCGGTCGTGGTCCCCGATCACGATGATGGCCTGCACCGTCCCGAGCTGGGCTTCGATCTGCTCGACCTGGCCGACGAAGTCGGTGCCGATGACGAGCACCTTCGCCTCGGCGTCGTCGGCGATCTGGGCGATCTCACGGGGTGCGAGGCGCCAGTTCACCGCGACGGTCACGGCGTCGAGCTTGGCGGTGGCGAACGTGAGCTCGAAGTACTCCGGCACGTTCTTGTCGATGAAGGCGACGCGGTCCCCGGCGCCGACGCCCTCGGCTGCCAGCGCCTGGGCGACCTGGCTCGACCGCCGGTCCATCTCCGCATAGGTGATGGTGCGTCCCTCGAACGTGAGCACGGGGTCGTCGCCCCGCTCCGCTCCGTGCACCCGGACGATGTCTGCCAGCGTCTCGATCGCCATGTCGCTCCCCCTCGTGCTGTCGGCCGCACGGCTCGACGAGGCGATCATCGCGCACGAGGTGGCCGGGTGCGCACGGTCTGGCCCCGACCCGGTTATCCTTTCGACGTCGAAGCTCGCAGCGGTGCGAGCTCGGTCGGGGGACCGGCTGCTCTCCGCAGCGGCACGGACCCCGATCCCTGAGAGGCGTCGTCGACGGGTGGGACCCGGCCAGGAGCAGTGCTCCGAGCCAGCCCGCCTGCGTCACCGGCGTCCGTCGGAGTGTGGATGCACGAAGCAGCAGATGCAGCAGGCCCCCCGCAGGCGGAGCCGTCCCCGCGGGAGACCGTGCCCCCGTTCGACGTCCTCGCGTCCATGGCCGAGGCTGCGGCATCGGGTGAGGCGACGCCCGACGAGCTGGCCGCCCTACGCGCCAACCCGGGTCCGTGGCGAGACGTGCTCGAGCGGCTGCTGGACGACACCGAGGACCAGCTCGAGTCGGTGCGGGCGATCAGGGGCGAGGAGCGCGACCAGGTCGTCGCCGACTTCGAGGCCGAGCGGGACCGCCTCGCCGCCGCCCTCGATCTCCTGGTGGGCGTCACGGCGACGGGCCCCGGTGGGGCAGCGGTCCTGCAGGCCCCCGGCGAGGTCCGGCTCCAGCTGTCGTGGTCCTCGGGCCAGCTCGTGGCGTGGGCCGCAGGCCCCTTCGCCCAGCCCGCTGACGCCGACGAGCTCGCCGCCCTGCTGGCAGCGGTCGGCGCGCCCGGCGCGGGGTGGGCTGCTCACCGCCCCGTCGCACTTCCTGCGGCCGCGCCCGCCCCTGCCCTCGCCATCTCCGTCGGGGACGCGCTCGGTTGGCTCGTCGCCATCGGTGGGGGCCAAGCCGGCGGTGACCTGGGCGCCAGCGCGACGTGGATCGGACGGGTGGCGGCGTGGGCCGTCCACCTGCTGGCCGACGGCTCGGTCGTGCCGACGCTGCGCACGAAGCGCACCGGCCGGGGCACCGGCGGCGACGGCCTGACCGAGCTGTCCGTGCGCTGGGTCCCTGCCCTCGTCGACCAGGGTCTCCTCGACGAGCTCGTCCGAGCCCAGCCGGGGACCGTCGGCGCGTTCGACAGGACCGACGCCAAGGCGCTCACGCTGTCCGTCCTCGGTGCCGTGGTCGACTCGGTGGCCACGCTCGCCGCGAGCAGGGTGGAGCTTTCGGCACCGCCCCCCGCAGCCCGCACCGCAGCCGACGTGGCCGAGGCGTTCGTCACCCGGCTCGACGGCTCGTCGTTCGAGGCGCCCGGGCGCGCCGCAGCCGAGCTCATCGCCCGACTGGACCGCTGGTCCCGCTCGGTCACCGCGCCCGGCGACACCAGGTTGGTCGTGCAGCTGGAGCCGCCCGACAGCGGCGGGGCCTGGTACCTCTCGGTCCTCGGCGCCGATCCGGAGGGCCACCTCATCCCTGTCGAGGTCGCGCTGGTCGACGGTGCGTCCAAGCGACGGATGGCCGACGACCTCCACCGCCTCGAGAAGCTCGTCCCGGCCCTCCAGCGACCGGGCGGCCTTCGTCGCGGCCAGGTGTACCTGAGCCAGGACGAGGCCTGGGAGCTCATGACGGTCACCGGTCCGACCCTCGAGGCAGCCGGGTTCGACGTCCGGGTGCCGGCGCTGTCGCGGCGCAAGGCCACGCCGACGCTCCGGCTCTTCACCGAGGCCAGCGACCCGTCGGTCGTCGGCGCCCACCAGCTCGCCCAGGTCCGGTGGACGGCGCTGTTCGATGACGTCGAGCTCACCGCCGCCGACATCGCGAAGCTCGCCGCTGACGCCCGACCCCTCGTCCGCTCGCGAGGCAGGTGGATCGAGCTCGACCGGGCCGACCTCGCCGAGGCGGCAGCGGCGTTGGCCGAGCGTGCGAACAAGACCCAGCTCACCGGCGCCGAGGTGCTGCGCTACGCGATCGGCCTCGACGGCACGTCCCTCGCGGGCGGCCTCAGCGTCGAGGGCAGCGGGTGGGCCGCCGATCTGCTCTCGAAGGCGACGTCGGTGTCGACCGAGCCGGTCACGAAGCCGACCGGCTTCGTCGGCGAGCTGCGGGCCTACCAGAGCGAGGCGCTCGCATGGCTCGGCTTCCTCGACTCCGTCGAGCTCGGAGGCTGCCTCGCGCTCGACATGGGCCTCGGCAAGACGCCGACGATGCTCGCCCACATCGCCCGTACGGCCGGCGGCGGCCCTGCGCTCGTGATCGCCCCGCCCGCCGTCGTCGGGAACTGGGCAGCCGAGGCGGCCAAGTTCACGCCCGGTCTCCGGGTCGTGGTGCACCACGGCGCGTCGCGCAGCACCGCCGAGCAGCTGGCTGCCGAGGTCGCCGGGGCCGATCTCGTCATCACCACCTACGGGACCGCCGTGCGCGACGTCGACGCCCTCGCTGCCCACGCCTGGGATCGCGTCGTCCTCGACGAGGCGCAGGTCATCAAGAACCCCAACAACGAGACGTCCCAGCAGCTGCGCCGGATCCCGGCCCGCACCCGGCTCGCCCTGACGGGCACGCCGATCGAGAACGGCCTCGGGGACCTCTGGGCCATCCTCGACTTCACCAACCCGGGCCTCCTCGGCCCCCGCGCGGGCTTCGTCGCCCAGCTGTCGGCCGAGAGCGCGATCACGAGAGAGGGCGGCGAGCAGGCGCTGCGAGCCCTCAACGGGGTGCTCGTGTTCCGTCGGACCAAGAGCGAGCCGGCTGTCGCCGCCGAGCTGCCGGAGCGCATCGACCAGCTCGACCACTGCACGATGACCCCCGAGCAGATCGGGCTCTACCAGGCCGTCATCGACCGGCTCGTCGCCACCGCCGGGAGCGAGGAGGGCGAGGAGCCCCGCAAGGGCGCGGTCCTCGCTGCGATCACCGCCCTCAAGCAGATCTGCAACCATCCGGCTGCCTACCAGGCCGACGACGAGCCGCTGGCCGGGCGCTCAGGGAAGCTCACCCGGCTCGAGGAGATCGTCGACTCGGTCTTCGCTGCGGGCGAGCGAGTGCTCGTCTTCACGCACTTCGCCGAGTGGGGCAAGAAGCTGGCCGACCACCTGACGGCTCGGACCGGGCTGCCGATCGCCTGCTACCACGGCGGCCTCGCACGTGGCGCCCGCGACGACCTCGTTCGCGAGTTCCAGCAGGGGGAGGGCCCTGGCGCGCTGGTGCTGTCCCTGAAGGCCGGTGGCACCGGGCTCAACCTCACGGCGGCGAGCCACGTCGTGCTCTACGACCGCTGGTGGAACCCCGCCGTCGAGGACCAGGCGCGAGACCGCGCGTGGCGGATCGGCCAGACGAAGGTCGTCGTCTCCCACCGGCTCGTGTGCCCCGGCACGGTGGACGAGCGGGTCGAGGAGGTCGTGGCCGGCAAGCGCCACATCGCCAACCTGGTCCTGCCGAAGTCGAGCTCGCTCGCCGACCTCGACCGCGAGCAGCTGCAGGTCGCCTTCGGTCTGCGGCCCGACGCCTTGCTCACCGACGAGGCCGAGGTGCCCGGCGACGGCGCGGAGGAGGCAGCGTGAGCCCGCCCGCAGGCGGTCGACGGCGGCGGCGGCCGAACAAGGCCAAGGTCGACCAGCAGGCCCAGCCCTCCGACTTCTGGCGCGCACCGCCCGAGCCGCCGCCGCCGGCCAAGGTGTCGCCGGCCAAGGACCCCACCGCCCTGCTCCGCTCGCTCGGCACGCCGCCCCTGCCGCTGCAGTCGAGCGTCGCCGACACGGCGCTCGCTCTCGTCACCGTCCATGCCTCCCGCCTGGCGATCGCCCTGGCTGCCGCCGCCGACCTGCTCGACGACGACGACGTTGACCGCTGATCGGCACGGCGCGCCGTCGACGCGCTGGTACAGGCTCGCCGCAGCGGTGCTCGGGTTGGGGCTCGTCCTCGCCTTCGGCTGGTTCCTCCACGCCCTGACCGTCCAGACCAACGCCGTCAACGAGTTCGCCGACGTCTCGTGGTTCCCGGGCTCCACGGTGGAGGTGGTGGTGCCGGGCGACCACACGCTGTGGACCGGTCCTGGCTGCAACGGCGCGTGCCGCCCGGAGTCGGCCGCCACCTACCGACGCCACTTCAGCGTGGGCTTCGAGGGGCCCGACGGGAGACCGGCGCAGGTCGTCCCCGCAGCTGAGCAGTACTTCAACGTCGGGAGCGGGCGTGAGGGGCGGGCGGCGTGGGTGGTCCGCTTCGAGGAGCCCGGCACGTACACGCCGCAGCTGGCTGCGATCCCCCAGCCCCCGGGGCAGTTCAACGTCCCCAGACCCCGCCTCTGGCTCGGCGACGGGCGGGGCCTGCCGGTCCGCCTCGCTCGAGGTTCGCTGTTCCTCGCAGGCGGGTTCGCCCTCGCCGCTGCGTCGATCGTCGCCGCCGTCTTCGTCCTGCGCAGGCGAGCCTTCGACCGGATGCCCCCGGCGCTAGCCTGACCACGGGTCAGGGTGGACTGGCCCGGGGACGGGGGAGCGATGTCCGAGCACGAGCTCGTGATCAGGGGTGGCACAGTCGTCGACGGCACCGGTGCGCCCGAGCGCACGGCCGACGTGGCGGTGCGGGGCGGGAAGGTCGTGGAGGTCGGTCGTGTCACCGGCACCGGTGCGCGCGAGGTCGACGCGGACGGCGCCCTCGTCATGCCGGGCTTCGTCGACATCCACGCCCACTACGACGGGCAGTCCACGTGGGACACCAACCTGGCACCCTCGTCCTGGCACGGGGTCACCACCGTGGTCATGGGCAACTGCGGGGTCGGCTTCGCCCCGGTGCGACCGGCGGACCACGACCTGCTCATCGAGCTGATGGAGGGTGTCGAGGACATCCCCGGCGTCGCGCTCCACGAGGGCCTCTCCTGGGAGTGGCGCACCTTCGCCGAGTTCCTCGACGCCGTCGACCGCCTGCCCCACGACATCGACGTCGGTGCCCAGCTGCCCCACGGTGCGCTGCGGGTCCACGTGATGGGCGAGCGCGGCGCCCGCCGGGAGCCGGCAACGACCGACGACATCGCCGAGATGGGGGCGATCGCAAAGGCGGCGGTGCAGGCCGGCGCGCTCGGGTTCACGACATCTCGAACCCTGAACCACCGCACGTCCAAGGGCGAGCCGACGCCGACCCTCACCGCCGAGGCCGACGAGCTCGTCGGCATCGCCAACGCCATCGGCGAGGCCGGCACCGGCGTGCTGCAGCTCGTCTCCGACTTCGCCGACCTCGAGACCGAGTTCGCCATGATGCGCCGCATGGTGGCCGAGTCGGGACGGCCGCTGTCGTTCTCGCTCGCGCAGAGCCCGGTGCTGCCCGACCAGTGGCGGACGCTGCTCGCTCGACTGAGCGAGGCGAACGCCGACGGCCTCCCGATGGTCGCCCAGGTCGGGGTGCGCGCCGTCGGGATCCTCCTCGGGCTCCAGTGCACGCTGAACCCGTTCATGGCCAACCCGGTGTTCGCCGAGATCGCCGACCTCGGCCCGGCCGAGCGAGCCCGGGCCATGGCCGAGCCCTCGTTCCGCGAGCGGCTGCTCCAGGCGGCGACGAGCGAGCAGGTGCGGGGCCGCCTCGGCGGCCGGCTGATCGGTGCCTTCGACAAGATGTACGTCCTCGGCGACCCGCCCGACTACGAGCCCGACCCGTCGACGAGCATCGGGGCCATCGCCGCCCGGTCGGGCGTCATGGCCGAGGAGGTCGCCTACGACGTGCTCGCCGCCGACGGTGGCGCCAACCTCTTGTACCTCCCGTTCCTGAACTACGCGGCCGGCAACCTCGATGCCGTCGGCGAGATGCTCGTCCACCCCCACACCGTCCCTGGGCTGTCCGATGGGGGCGCCCACGTGGGCACCATCTGCGACGGCAGCTTCCCGACCTCGCTGCTCGCCCACTGGGGACGCGACCGGGAGCGTGGGCGCATCGACCTCCCCACCATCGCGGCGCGGCACTGCCGGGACACGGCCCGCACCGTCGGGCTCCACGACCGAGGTGTCCTCACCCCCGGCTTCCGGGCCGACCTGAACGTGATCGACCTCGAGGGCCTGCGGCTGCACCGGCCCGAGATGCACTACGACCTGCCGGCGGGGGGCAAGCGGCTGCTCCAGCGAGCCGACGGCTACCTCCACACGTTCGTGGCCGGAGCCGAGACCTACACCAGCGGCGAGGCCACCGGCGCGCTCCCCGGTCGCCTCGTGCGCGG
>JBBSLC010000034.1:0-22794 GCA_038255685.1 Acidimicrobiales bacterium
ACGCTCGGTGGCTCCGCTAAGGTGGCCGCTCCACAGACGGGCTGTGGCGCAGCTTGGTTAGCGCGCCTGACTGGGGGTCAGGAGGTCGGAGGTTCGAATCCTCTCAGCCCGACCACGAAAGTGCAGGTCAGAGCCGGTGCCAGTGGCACCGGCTCTCCTGCGTACCGGGTCGAGAGCGGGAGATTCACACAAGAGGGTGATGACCAGCCACACAAGAGGCCGGGGGAAGGTCGTGGTGCCGGTGGTGCATCGCGACCCGGTGGCGGCGGGACGGCGGGGGCTGCCGCAGCTTCCGGGCTGCAGGGACCCCGTTCGCTGACGTCGCTCGGCAAACGTGGCGGGGTGTGGGCGACGCCGGCGCCGGGGAGCCTCCATCGCCATGCAAAGGGCCTGATGGCGGTGACACGAGCATGAGGTCGGCCGCCGAGGTCGTGCCGGGGTCGCGGGACCCGCTACGACGTCGTCTGCGTCCGGTGCAAAGAGCGGAGCCTGACCGTTACATCGTCGGTGCTTCCAACGTCGGAGCGCAAGCTGGAACCGGTGCCGGCCTCGGCCCGCAGAACCACTGTCGCTGCGAGATCAAGTGAATCCCCCACGAGACCGACCCAGACCGGGGCTGGACCATGATCCGCCGACACCGGTCGGTGGTTGCATCGACACGGGCACTGGCTCGTGGTGTTGTCGCCGGGAGTGAGGACCGGACGACATGATGACCTGAGTCCACACGACACCATTATGGGAGCGCGATGACAGGCGAGGCAGCGAAGAGCTCAGTGGTGGGACCGGTGAGCCGTGCGATCGGTGAGCGGCCGCCCTTCGGGCCGATGGAGCGCCTCGGCCACGATGCCCTCGTCGTTGCGCAGGAAGCGACCCTCCGCAGCCCTCGACGGAGGGCGTCGTTGAGCGCACGCGCCCTGTTCTGGATGATGGATGCCCTCTACGGCGAGGAGCGCAGTCTCGAGAAGTTCCGCGTGCTCGAGCTCGTTGCCAGGGTCCCCTATCAGGCGTGGGAGAACGTCGCCTACGTGGCCGTGACACACACTGCTCGTCAGACCGGCTTCGCCCGGCGCGTGTTCGACACGGTCCGCACGGCTCGCTTCGAGCAGGACAACGAGCAGTGGCACCTCCTCATCCTCGAGGAGCTCACGACTGACCAGGCGCGACCGTGGATCCGGACGCGGCTCGTGCCCCAGGTGCTCGCCTTCTCCTACTACCAGCTGTCCTGGTTGCTGTTCGCGGTTCGACCGGCCTGGAGCTACCGGCTGAACGCCGACTTCGAGGATCACGCCGAGCACGAGTACGCACTCCTCGTCGAGGAGAACCCTGCCTGGGAGGCGCAACGCTACGAGGGTCAGTTCACCGTGGACTTCGGTGATTTCGACAGCCTTGCCGACCTGTTCCGCCAGATCGGCTACGACGAGCGCCTCCACAAGGAGGAGAGCGAGCTGCTCATCAGCCGCTCACGTTTCGCGTAGGACTGCGCGGAGCAGCTCGCGGAGCGAGGCCGCCGCCTCCGGAGAGCCCGACGCCCGGAGCATCGGCCACCACGCCGCTGCGACAGGAAGGGGACCGGGTCACTGACCCGGTCCCCTTGCGCCTTGTGTTGCGGGTGGTGGTTCAGTGGCTGCCGGCGACCGCCTCGACGTCGCCGGCCTGGAACAGCCCGAGGGCGCCTTTGGTGACGTTGGAGAACTTGTGGGTCACGATCGGGTAGAGGCCCGCCTCGTCGAAGGTGAACTCGACGAAGCCGCCCTGAGCGGGTTGGAGGTCGAGTGCTTGGGCTCCGCCTCTGGTGGCGTCGGGCTGGAGCTGGTAGGCGCCTTCCTTGAAGGTGGTGTCGAACACCGTGCCGACGATGTGGAACGAGCTGTTCTCCGAGGGGCCGTTGTTCATGATCCAGGCCCGCACCCGCTCGCCGGGCTCGACTCGGATCGGGGCGTTCGCGTACTGGTTGACGTAGCCGTTGAACACCACGGCGTCCCAGTCGTCGTCGAGCATCTTGGTGAGGTCGCCGGGCGCAGCGTCGGGGCCGAGGTACAGCTCGTGTTGGATGAGGACCACCTCGTGGTCGACGGGGGCGAGGTCGGGCGGGTCGATGATGATCGCTCCGTGCATGCCGTTGCCAATGTGGTGCAGGGCCGGGGCGGTCCCGCAGTGGTACATGAACGTGCCGGCGTGCTTGGCCTCGAACTGGTAGACGAGGGACTCGCCGGGGGCGATGGTCCGCATCTCGTCGTTCCAGGCCACCTTGCTGGCGTGGAGGTCGATCGAGTGCCCGATGGCGCCTTCGTTGACGAGCGTGATGTTGAAGACGTCACCGACCTTGCCTCGCAGCACCGGCCCGGGGACCTGGTCGTTGAAGGTCCACATCTCCTGGGTCACCCCGGGCGCCACCTCCAGCACGGTCTCCGTCGCTCGCAGCGTGAGGTCGTGCGTGGTCCCTCCTGGAGCCGGGGCCAACGTGGGATCGAACGGCTGCCAGTCGGGTGACGGCTCGGCTGCGAAGTCGATCGTCGCCGCCTGGCCAGCGTCGGCGGCACCCGCACCTTCGCCGGCGGCCGCCACAGGTGCGCCGGAGACCTCGATGGCGAGTGTCATGCCTGCCTCACGGTGGCCGGGGACGGTGCACCACGCCTCGCCGGACTCGGTGATGACGCCGAGCTCGACCGGCTCGGTCTGTCAACGCATCACGAGCGACTCGGCACGAGCCCCAGAGGCCACGGAGGGCCGAACGCCTTGATCTGAGGGTCTTCCGGCAGGGGCCGTCGAGACGGACCTCGCCGTACCGTCGAAGGCCGACACCAGGAGGACGATGGGCAAGATCGTGGTTGGCATCGACGGATCCGAGACGTCACAGCGCGCGTTGCGGTGGGCGGTCGAGGAGGCGCAAACCCGCAAGGCCACCCTGACCGTCGTCCACGCATGGACGGAACCGTCAGCCGCCACCGGCTTCGGAGCGGCCCGGATCGACCAGGCGGTGCCCCTTGGAACCGCCCGCCAGGTGCTCGAGACTGCGATCGCCGGCATCGGCGGAGCGGACCTCGCCTCTCCCCTCGAGGCCAAGCTCGTGGGGGGCGGTGCCAGCGACGTGATCCTCGAGGAGGCCGAGCGGGCGGATCTCCTCGTCGTCGGCTCCCGTGGCCGTGCCGGCTTCGCCGGCTTGCTCCTCGGTCTGGTGAGCCAGCAGGTCGTGCAGCATGCCACCTGCCCGGTCGTGGTCATCCCGACCGCCGCGCCCTGACGGGAAGCGCTGACACGACGACCGACCTCTGGCGAGCGGGACGGGACCTTCGGCCCTGCTGGGCGCCGGGGGAGAGAGGCGATGCTGTGACCCACCCGAAGCACACGACCGACGGAGGTCGACATGGCGTTGCCCGCAGAGGTTCGCTCCCACCACACGGTCTGGCTGCGCGACGGTGAGGAGCGAGCGGTACCCGTGCGCTACGCCGTCGCCGGTGAGCACCTGGTCTGCTTTGGTGACAACGGCCTCTCGTCCATGGCAGACGGGCAGCACGTGACCGCGACCGTGCACGCCATCGCCTGCGGCCCGCCGCTCGTCACGTTCGGGGTCACCGTCCACGAGATGGCGCCCGAGCGCGTCGAGATGGCGAGCGTCGGGGAGCTCCTCGAGAACGTCATGCGCAGCGACGGCTCCGTCGAGAGCGCGGTCCGTTGGCTGGGTGCCCAGCGGAGCAGCCGAAGGATCCTCGAGCTGGTGCCATGACCCTGCCGGCGGCGGACCGGTCAGCGAAGGTCGAGCTCCGAGGACTTCTGGTGGAGGTGCAGGCCGCTGCGATCTCCCGGGATCCAGCCTGCCTCAAGACCGCCGTCCAGCGCCTGCGGGCCACGCTCGAGCTCGATGTCGCAGCCGAGAGGAGTCGTCTGGGCATGGCGCTGGTCGCCGATCTCGAGGCAGGCGCGACGAAGGACAGCACACGCCCGTGCCTCATCCGGCTCGCCGAGCTGGCGCCTCTCCGACCCCATCAGGCGGCCCTTGAGCAGGGGACGTCGAGCCCGTTGGCGCTGGACCCTTCAGCCAGGTGAGGGCAGTGGTCCGCCAGCCGATCCGGGGGCCTGTCGGCGCCGCAGGCCGGGTGGCGGCGGTCCATGGCCAGGCACGGCCGACCCTCGGCCTTGCCGTTGCCTTCAGCGTCGCCGCCGGCATCGCCGTCGCCGTCCCTCACCGGACCGGCGCATGGCTCCCGCTGCACCTGTTCCTCCTCGGCGGGCTCCTGCTCGCCGTGTCGGCGGCCACGCAGCTGTTGGCGGTCACGTGGGGGGCAGCGCCGGCGCCGCCGGCGCGGACGGTGGCTGCCCAGCGGGCACTGATCGCTTGCGGCGCCATCGGCCTGGCGTCGGCGCGCGAGCTGGGGTGGCCGACACCGGTGATGGCCGCAGCAGGTCTCGCAGTGGTGAGCGGCCTGGTCGTCCTCGGCTCCCTCCTGTGGGGCTTGCGCGCAGGGGCCGTCCAGGATCGCTTCGCCCCGGTGGTCGACCACTACCTGGTCGCCGTCGGGTTCGGGGTGGCGGGATCGGTCGCCGGCATCTTCCTTGCCGCCGGGATCGGCCCAGTTTCTGCCGCCCGGCTTCGGACCGCCCACCTGACCGTCAACCTGCTCGGCCTCGTCGGTGTGGTCGTCGCCGGGTCCCTGCCCTGGTTCGTGGCGACCACTGCCAAGGTGCGGGTGTCGAAGCGAGTCACCGCACGTCGCCAACGGACCAGCCTCGCTCTGCTCGCCGTCTCGACGACGACAGCCGCGGTGGGAGGGCTCACCGACAGTCGAGTCCTGACCGGTCTGGGGTTCGCGGGGTACGCCGTTGCAATGGTCGGCGTGGTGGCCATGGTGTCGCGGCTCGGAACGAAGCAGCTTCGGTGGGCGGGGCCTCGGCTGATCCAGCTCCTCGCCGGCACCACCTGGTTGGCAGGCGCGGTGGCCGTCGCCGCCGCGCAGGGGGCGCTCAGCTCCCGGGCGGTACTGGTCCTGATCGTCGGTGGCTACGGCCAGATCCTGGCCGGTGCCGTCGCGTACCTCGGTCCCGTCCTTCGCGGCGGCGGCCACGAGCGGCTCGCTGCCGGGTTCCGGGTGACCCGCTCCTGGCTCGGTCTCGCGGCAGCGAACGTCGCCGCGCTTGCCGCTGCTGCCTCGATGCCCGCCCTGCTGGGCGCCGCGGTGGTGGTCTGGGCGACCGACGTCTGCGCTCGCTGCCTGCTGTTGGTCCACGGCACCGTGAGGAGCACCTCTTCGGGAGCAGACCTCCACCGGTAGACCGGCGCCGACCACGGACGAGAATGGGGGCTGGGAGCCGTATCCCGCTCGCGAGGAGCTGTGGCAACTGCGACCAGGCGCGCCGCCAGGCGCCGGTAGGATCGGAACAGCATTGGAGGACCTGGCGTGTGCGACTACTGCGGCTGCCGGTCACGAAACCTGCTGTCGGAGCTGGGCCACGACCATGACCGCATCCGCACTGTGGCAGCGGCAGCCATGGCGGCGGTCGCCTCTGGTGACGTCGCTGTCGCCACCGAGGCGGTGGCCAAGCTGACGACGATGCTCGAGGCCCACTCCGCCCTCGAGGAGGGCGGTCTGTACCCGGAGCTGAGCGCCGAGGGGGTCGACGTGGTCCCCATGGTGGACGACCACGCCGTCATCGACGACGCCGTGGCCGCCGCCGGCAGGGGAGACACCGGAGCCTGGGAGGCTCTGCCCACGGCCTTGGACCGACTGGTCCACCACATCACCGCTGAGGAGTACGACCTCTTCCCGGCCGCCCACCAGATCCTCTCCGACCCCGCTTGGGACCGCATCGAGGCCCACCGGCTCGCTCACTGACCACCTGGCTGCCCGGCTCGCAATGTCGGCCGGGGACGGACGGCAGGTTCCGAAGTCCCACCATGGTCATCGTGGTAGCGAGCGAGCACGTTCTTGGCAATGAGGATCTTGTGGACCTCGTCGGGACGTGCCGTGCGACGCTGGCGCCATGAACCTCGTCAAGCTCGCCGACGGTCCCGCCTACGACGACACCCGGGTGGTGGCCGAACCGTTCCTGGAGGGCTCGCAATCGAACGTCCGGGTGATCAAGCTCAGCCCGGGGCAGGTGCTCCCGCCGCACACGCACGGGGCGTCGGATCTGATGATCTACGCCGTCGAGGGTGAAGGGGTGCTCGAGGTCGACGGCGCCACCGTCGCCTTCGCAGCAGAGTCGCTCGCCTTCTACCGCGGCGACGAGGAGCTGCGAGTGTCCAACGAGGGCGACACTGGCCTCACCCTGCTGGCCTTCCTCTCGCCACCGTTCCCTCCCCGCTCCACCCCTGACGGGACCGATCAGTAGGCCCGACGCTTCCCGGATAGGAGGGGGTTCATGACGACGTTCCTCCTTCCCGACGCGCCGATCACCTCCCTCGACGCCTACCTCGCGACGGAGTCCGGCGGCCTGGGTGTCGCCACTGCGCAGCGGCTCGGTCCCGAAGCGACGATCGACGAGCTGACACGATCGGGACTGCGCGGTCGAGGCGGGGGCGGGTTCCTGACCGGGCGGAAGTGGGCCGGGATCGCGGCGCAGGCGGGTACCCGCCGGTACGTCGTGTGCAACGGAGCCGAAGGGGAGCCGGGCACCTTCAAGGACCGGGCGCTGCTGCGGGCCAACCCGTACCAGCTCGTCGAGGGCCTGATCGTCGCCGCGTACGTGGTCGGCGCCGACGAGGCGTTCATCTGCGTGAAGGCCAGCTTCGAGCGTGAGCTCGACAACGTCACCCGGGCGGTCCAGGAGTTCCAGGCGGCCGGCATCTGCCGCGGGTGCACGATCAGCGTGGTCGGCGGCCCCGACGAGTACCTGTTCGGCGAGGAGAAGGCGATGCTCGAGGTGATCGAGGGCAAGCCGCCGCTGCCCCGCTGGTTCCCACCCCACGAGCAGGGCCTCTTCGCGGGCGCGCCGCAGCAGGGTTGGGAGGCGGGGCCGCACGGCGCCAAGCCGAGGGAGGACGACCCCAACCCGACGCTCGTGAACAACGTCGAGACGCTCTCCAACGTCCCCCACATCCTCGCCCGGGGTGCCGACTGGTTCCGGACCATGGGCACGGCCGACTCGCCCGGCACCGTCGTGTGCACGGTGGTCGGCGACGTGGTGGCCCCCGACGTCGGCGAGGTCGAGCTCGGCACGCCGCTGCGGGCGGTCATCGACGCCATCGGGAGCGGCCTCCCCGTCGACCGGACCGTCAAGGCGGTCTTCTCGGGCGTCGCCAACGCCGTCATCCCCGCAGCCCAGCTCGACGTCCCGGTCAGCTACGAAGGGTTCCAGGCCATCGGCAGCGGCATGGGCTCAGCGGGGTTCGTCGTCTACGACGACACGGCCTGCATGGTCGGCGACGCCTACGGGCTGTCCCGGTTCCTCGCCATCGAATCGTGCGGCCAGTGCCCTCCCTGCAAGCGCGGCACCGGGGAGATCACCAGCCACCTCGAGCGCATCGAGACCGGCGTCGGCGACGACGACGACATCGGGGCCATCTCTGGCTGGCTCGAACGGGTCACCGACGGCAACCGGTGCTTCCTCGCGGTCGAGGAGCGGGTCATGGTGAGCAGCGTGTTGCGGGCGTTCCCAGAGGAGTTCGCCGAGCACATCGAGCAACACCGCTGCCCGCGACCCCGCCCCCTCCCCATCCCCAAGCTCATCGACCTCGCCGACGGCCGTGCCACCTACGACGAGGCGTTCTGGCGCAAGCGACCCGACTGGACCTACGAACCCGCATGATCAGGAGCAAGGGTCAAGATCAGTCGTCGAGCGATGATGCCTTCAGAGGTGTCGCGAAGGAGTCAGTCATGACCTGTGACGACCCGGTGCCGACGGACGGCGATGTGATCGAGATCAGCGTGGTAGGGGCGGACTGTCCCTGGTGCCTGAACCGCACCCTCGATCAGCTGCGAGACGTCACCGGCGTCACCGGGGTCCACGCGTCGATGACGGGCACGTGCATCGAGGTGGCTCACCTCGACGCCGACGTCCCTTCCCTCCTTGCGGTGGTGCGCTCGTGCCTCCGCGGCACCGCATCGTCCTCCAACGAGATGGAGATGGTTGCGATCGACCCGCAGCCGAGCGACCTCGGTTGCGCCCACGGCACGTCGCTCGCCGCCGAGGCACCGGACCTCGTCGTGCGGGGACGGCGTCCGATGGAGACGCTCACCGACGCGATGATCCGGTTGCGGGCAAATGGCTACCGCAACGACTTCTCGGCGACCGGCGACGGCCTGCTCGAGTGCAGTGAGTGTGGCGTCAGCGCCGTGCCCGAGGACATGTCGATCCACCACACCGTGCGGTTCGAGGGGGACTCCAATCCCGACGACGAGGCGATCCTCGTTGCCGTCGCGTGCGACTGCGGGTGCCTCGGGCAGTACAGCGCAGCCTTCGGGCCCGACACCCCGGCGGAGGACGCCGAGGTGCTCCGGCGGCTCCCCTTTCTTGCGCGACGTCGTCCCTCTGGCGATCCAGGAGTCGCACCGGAGGGCGAGTCCCAGTGACGTCCGCCATGAGTCCGGCGTTGGCCTTCAGACGAGACGTGCGACGGTGATCGGTGGCCTGATCATGGTCGTCGTGTTGCTCGTCGTGCTGCCGGTCACCTTCATGGTCTCCGGCGCAGTCGCGGCCGTCGTGCTCGGCCAATCGCTCTGGAAGAGCGGCGAGGCTCGAGCCGAGATCAGCGAGCTCGTCGACCTCAACCGGTAGCCCAGTCGAGGTCGACGGGGCAGAGGGTGGTGCTTCGTCCGCTCATCGTCCGTGGGATCGCACCGGCGAGCCGTTTCCGTCGTTTCCGGGTCGTGTCGGGGAGGCACGTCGCACGGGCACCAGCGCACGGTGTCGGCTGACCGTGCGAGCGATCTGCATGACGATGACGGCGAGCACGGTGAGCTGGACGATGAGCTCGATCGGGCGGTGGTGCCGGGCGACGTTCGCGACGGTCAGCACCAGGGCTGCGGTGAGGGCGACGCCGCTCACTCCGAGGTGGAAGACGGGTACCTCGGAGTGGGGCCAGTCGGGCTCGTCGTCGAGCGGTGCGCCCGGTGCTCGACATCGAGCCGGCTGCGCAGGCCCCGCCACAGCAGGACGACCCAGAAGGCGAGGCCGACCGTGAGCAGGATCTGCCAGAACCTGCCGAGATCGAGGTACTCGAAGCCCTGCATCCCGAACCACGACCACAGGTCGCCGAACCAGCCGTGGATCCCGGCCAGCTCGCCGAGCAGGCTGCCGACGACCACGACCACCACGGCGCCGAGGAGGAGGTGGGTGAGCAGGTGCTGACCGCGCGGCTCCTTGCGGGCGGTGATCATCGGCACCAGGAAGACGCCGGCAGCGAGGAACGACGTGACCACCCAGAAGATCGACAGCTGGACGTGCCAGGTGCGGACCACGTTGAACGGGAGGTACCGGTCGCTGTCGATCCCGAAGAGCCACCGATCTCCGCGCGGTAGTGCTGGCTGGCCACGCCGACGAGGGTCTGGACCAGGAACATCACCGCCATCGCCAGGAAGAACCCAGCCGTGGCCTTCTGCGACGGGGTGAGCGCGACACGGTCAGGCGCCCGGAACGACAGCTCCTGGTGGTCGCGACCGTGCCAGCCGAGCCAGTTCCAGCGCCCGAACACCGCCAGCAGCGCCCCGATGCCCACGAGCAGCGCGATGAGCAGCGCCCGGGTGCCCACACAGAACCCCGTTCGTCGAGCGGCTCCCTCCCGGGTGGGGTCCAACCCCACGTCGAGGAGCTGTCGGGCGACCGTGCTGGTAACCCGCGCTGCGTGGCGCTTGGCGCGAAGGGCGTTGGGACCGGCCCACCTCTCGTCGACGGCGCGCACGAACAGGCTGTACCAGCGGTCGAACAGCTCCAGGTCGAACGCCTGGCGGTGGCGGGCGTCCCGGTGGGCACGGAGGAGTTGCCCTTCGTAGCCGGGGTGTCCGAGGAGGACCCGGCACCAGTAGTCGATCAGGCGCGGGAGGTGCTCAGACCAGTCCACCTCGGCCACCTCGCCGAACACCGGGGCCAGCAGGTCGTCGAAGGTGATCTCCCGGTAGAAGCGCACCACGAGGTCGTGGATCTCGGCCCGCGAATCCAGGTCTGGGAGGCTTGGTACGCGATCTGAAGGCGACGCTGATGCCATCAGAAGGCCTCAAACGTGATGGCGGCTGCGAGGAGGACGATCAGGAGCACGACGCCCACGATCAGCACGGCAGCGGTGAGGGTTGGGTGCGCTGCGCGTGGCCCGTGCGGCCGCCGCAGCCGAGGATGGCTGCTCAACGCCGCTCACCTGAGCTGCGGGGCCGGGCAGCCCCCAGGGTCAGCGGACCGCGACGCACATGCACCGTGACCCACACGAGGCCGTCCGGCCCGGCGGCGACGTGGCGACGGACCCCTCTCGGGACGTGAGCGACGACGAGGGAGTGGATCGCGCTGGTGCGGTCGCCGACCACGAGCGTGCCCGCTCCGGCCAAGACGACGATGACGACGTCGACGTCGTGGTTGGTGTGCGCAGGGAGCATGTGGCCGGGCTCGAGCCGGACGAGGTTCATGTTCAGCTGGCTGGGCTCCGTGAGGGTCCAGTGCACCCCATCACCGTCGACGCCACCGGCGACCAGCAGAGCGAGATCGGTGATCTCGGGTGGGCCCAGAGCATCGGGGGCTCGAGCCATCATCTCGTCTCTTCCGTCTGGTCCTCCATGCAGGTAGTCTCGCCGCCGAGCGGTTCGCTCTACAGGGCCAAAGGTCCTCTTCGTATCGCTGGCGGGAGTTGCGGCCGGGGAAGCCGGTCTCGCACAGGGCTGTCCTCCTCGCTGGACTGTCATGAGTGCTGCAACGCAATGAGTGCTGCAACGCGAACGGCACCGGCCGGCTCGGCCGGGAGCTCGACCGACTGGCCGGAGAGGGTCTCGGCCCGGCTGAGACGGTGCGCCGCCTCGCCCGGTCCGTCCTTGGCCACAACCTCCACGGCCTCGACGACGTCTTCACCTTCCTCGGCGTCGAGCTCCGAGCCGCCACCGCGGAGCCAGCCCCCGCATCGGGACGGATCCGGGAGCAGACCACGATCTGATCGGCCGCCGAGGGCCGAAGCGTGGGCCAGACGCCTGAGGCAGATTCTGCCGATGCGCCACGACCGCCTCGGGGGATCGACTGGATGAACGTCTCGCGGAGGACGACGCAGGCAGCCGCCTCAGCCTCCGCCGACACACACAAGGATGCGCTTCGAGCACACATAAGGTCTCCGGGCGCAGGTGCCCGGTTGACAGGGAGCCGCAGGACCACACGATCCCGGTGATGCTGCCCCGGGGCCCTGACCAGCGGGTTTGCGGGTGCTGGTCGTCAGCGGGCGCTGCCCGGGCGGCTCCGGGCCGATCGAGCCGGAACACACAAGATCGGCCTCGGCCTGACTGGGGGTCAGGAGGTCGGAGGTTCGAATCCTCTCAGCCCGACGGAAGGAAGTGCAGGTCAGAGGCGGTCCGCAAGGGCCGCCTCTTCTGTGTCTCGTCGGAGGTGACCTACCGGGCCGCATCGCCTGCTGCGGAGACGGGGTGCTCGAGCTGGTCGATGCGGGTGAAGTCGCCCCGCAGTGACGCGAGCGCCTCTTCGTCACCTGGCAGCGTCACGGCCTGGGAGCGCAGGGCGGCGGGGTCGACCGGAGCGCCGCTGCTGGCGAGCTGCTGGGCCACTTCGTCGGCGAAGCGGGAGCGGAAGACCTCGGCCCCCTCGGACCCGGTCTCGGGGAGGATCGCAGCGAGTCGGTGGTGGTCGCCGTCGTGGGCGTGCGCGATGTGGTCCACGTTGCGGAGACCATCGCCGAGCTTGCGCCCGAGGTTGCGCAGCATCGCCGCTCGCCTCCGACGGCCGAGCGCAGCAAGCGGCTGGGCCGGGATGTCGAGCACCACGACGGAGAACATCGTCTGGTACCGCTTGGCGCGAGCCAGCTCGAGGTCGGTCTGCTGGAGGAAGAAGCGAGCGTTGCTGAGTCCGGTCTCGTCATCGACTTGGTCGTAGAGCTCCAGCTTGTCGAGCGATGACTCGAGGACCCGGCTCGACCACCCACCGACGACGCCGAAGAGCACGTAGGACAGCGAACGTGAGGCGATGAGGCCGGCGAACTCACCGGCCCCGACGGCCTCGATTGCGGGGTACCGCAGCACCACGTAGACGACCGCCGCCAGGACCCCGGCGACCAACCCGCCTGGGAAGCCCTTGAACAACAGGCCGAGGAAGACGGGGATGAAGAGCAAGGCGGCCACGACCTCGACGGTGTCGACGCGCCGGGCGTACATGACCAGCGCGACGAGGACGAGGACGGTCAGCCCGGTTCCGAGGAGGAGGTACCGGGCCTTGTCGTAGCCCATGCGCGACAGGCGGTCGGCGACGGGAGTGGCCACTGCGGGTGACGATATCGAGCGCGCAACGCCGATGACGTGACCCTTGGAGGCACCACCGGCTCTGCTGCACCTGCGATGCTGATGACGTGCCCTCCGGTCTCCGCACGCAGCTCGCGCTGGTCGGCCTCCTCGCCGTGCTCCTCATCCCCATCGCAACGTCGTCGTTGCGGGGCCTCACCCACGTCCTCACCTGCAAGGACGAGGCGGACACGCCGTTCAGCATCGACATCACCGCCGACCAGGCGCCGATCATCACCTCGTCGCAGGTGATCGAGCGCGAGCCGGCTGGCGAGGGTGCCGAGCCGCAAGCGGTGCCGGGTGAGCTGTGCGGCGGGCTCACCATGGACATGCTCATGACCAGTCGCGACGACGACAGCGCCGAGGTCATCCTCCGCATCACGAACGGCACGGCGTTCGGCTGGCGAGGCACGGTCCAGCTCCAGCTCGACGACACGGTGATACCCGTCGACATCGGTGACATCGCCCCTGGTGCCACGGCGAGCGACGCCGTCACCCTCAGCTTGGATGGCAAGGAGCGCTACGACCTCGAGGGCTCGCTGCTCATCGGGCCTTGAGCCTCATCGGGCCTCGAGGCAGCACGGGCCGGGTTCGAACGCCGCTGACCTGGCAAGGGTAGGTGGGGTCCACGAAGCGAGCGTCGGAGGGGAGGTCACCATGGCTATCGGTCTCGGTACTCTCGTCATCATCATCATCTTGCTGATCCTGATCTTCTGACGTTCGGCTCTCTGCGAGCCTGCAGCGCTCACCAGAGCCGGCCCTCCGGGGCCGGTTCTGCGCGTCAGGGGGCAGGCGCGACCCTCAGCCTGCAGGCGTGAAGGCACACGGCATGCGCTTGATCCCGTGGATGAAGGCGGACTGGAGCATGGCCGGTGATCCGGTGATCCGGAGGTCCGGGAGCCGGCGGAACAGCTCGTCGAACATCACCGTGATCTCGCGGCGCGCCAGGTTGGCGCCGAGGCAGAAGTGGGGGCCGCCGGCCCCGAAGCCGACGTGGTCGTTGCCGGTCCGGCGGACGTCGAAGCGGAACGGCTGGTCGAAGTGGGTCTCGTCCCGGTTCGCAGAGCTGTACCAGAGCACGACCTTGTCGCCTTCGGCGATCGCCTGGCCACCGAGCTCGGTGTCGCGGCTGGCGGTGCGGCGGAAGTGGATGACCGGGGTCGCCCAGCGGACGATCTCCTCCACTGCCGTGGGGGCGACGCCCCAGAAGTCGCCTGCCCACGCGGCGCGCTGGTCGGGGTGGTCGGTGAGCGCCTTCATGCCGTGGCTGATGGCGTTGCGGGTGGTCTCGTTGCCGGCCACGACCAGCAGGATGAAGAACGAGCCGAACTCCTGAGTCGTGATCCGCTCACCATCGAGCTCGGCGTGCATGAGCGCTGAGGTGATGTCATCGACGGGGTCGGCGAGTCTGCGCTCCCCGAGCTCGATGGCCAGCTGGTGGAGCTCGAGCGCAGCGGCCATCAGCTCCTCGAGGGTCTGGGCGAACTCTGGGTCGCCCACGCCGAGGATGACGTTGGTCAGCTCGAACACCCGGTGGTGCTGGCTCTCGGGGATGCCCATCATCTCGCAGATCACCTGCAGTGGCAGCTGGGCGGCGATCTCGCTGACGAAGTCGACCTCGCCCTTCGGGGCTACTGCGTCGATGATCTCAGTCGCCTTTGTGGCGATGTGGGCCTCGATCTGGGCGATGTGGCGGGGGGTGAACGCTCGCTGCACGATGCCGCGCAGCTTGGAGTGCCGTGGGGCATCCATGGCGATCATCGAGCCGAAGAACTCGCTGATCTCGACGGGCATGTCGCCGATGTTGACGCCCCGTCCGGAGATGAAGATCTCCGGCGAGCGGCTCGCCCGCCACACGTCTTCGAAGCGGGTGACGGCCCAGTAGCCGGGGCCTGCCGGGAACTGGTCGAAGGCTGGCTCGGCGTGCCAGGAGATCGGTCGCTCCTTGCGGAGCTTGGCGAACACCGCCTCACGGTGGGCATCGGGCTCCGACCAGAGCACGGGATCCGACAAGGCGATGTCGTCCACTGACAGATCCGTCATCGGCGTCATCGGGGCAGTCTGCCCCAATCGCTCAGCCGCTCGCAGGAGAGGGGTAGTCCGTCGGCCGCTCGTCCTCGGGGATCTCCTCGATGGTGGTGATCGCACCGGCCTCGTCGAATGCTGCGAGGCCGGGCTCCCACTCGTCACGGAGGTGGCGGCTGCCGCCGTCGACGTAGCGGTACATGCCGGCGCCGGATGCGCCTGCCTCGTCGGTGCCCTCGGCGTCGGGGTCCCACCACAGCTCGACGAGATCGTCGATGCCGGCGTGGTCGGGCTCGTCCCAGCGGTGCTCGCCGTAGCTGAGGCTCGGCTGGGTCACCGCTCGGGGCGTGGGCGGCATCGTGAACAGGCCGTCCCGGAAGGACTCGACGGTGAGGATCGGCCCGGCGTGCTCGAGGCCGGTGAAGAACAGCGTGATCTGCGGGTGGATGAGCAGGAGTGGCAGCGAGCCGTCCACCGGGGGCGGCTCGCCGTGGAACCACTCGAAGAGCTGGAGCGGGGGGTTCGCCTCCGGTGCCACCTGCGGGGGGAAGTAGCTGATCCCGAAGGCGTTGGCCCATTGCGCCTGGTCGAACGTGCGGGCGAACGCCGTGGTGTCGATGAACGGTGAGCCGCCCAGCACCCATTCGGGGAACCAGCCCTGCTTCGTCGCCTCCTGGGTGAAGGCGGGGAGGAGGATCGGGTCGGCCTGGACGAGGACCGTGGTGACCCCTGCGGCCTGCATGCGTGCCACGGCGCCGGTGGCGAGCTCCGCCGCTCGTCCCGGGTCGAGCGGGTAGAGGATCTGCTCGGCCAGCTCGACACCTTCCAGCGAGAGCGCTTCGGCGAGCAGCTCGGCGCTGCGCTCGTCGGACGTGCCCATGCCGAGCGCGAGGTGGCCGAAGACCCGCTCCTGGTCGCGCAGGCCCTCACCAGCGTGGGCTGCCGGCTCACCGGCCAGCTTGGCGGTCACGTAGGCGACGAGGTGGGCACGGAGCTGGCTGCTCGTGGGCGGCACCGAGAACACCGTCGGAGAGGGGTCGGCGATGCCCGGGCAGCCGACGCACACGACGTCACGGGCGTGCAGCTCCTCGGTCCACGCGCCTCCGATGATCGGGCCGCCGAGCACAGCGAAGGCGCCGAGGTCCTCCGCCGCTCGCACGGCGTCGGCCCTCGCCGAGGTGGCGTCGAGGATCGAGCCGGATGCCTCGACGAAGTCGAGCTCGATGGTCCGTCCGTAGGTCTGGTACGTGGCTTGGAAGATCTCGACGAAGCGGGCGTAGGTCTCGCGCAGCTCGGCGTTGGTGGCGTCGAAGCCGATCCGCTGGAGCAGCAGGGACCGCACGGGGTCGTCCTCGGCCGGGATCCACGCGACGACCTTGATCGAGTCCTCGGTCACGCCGGAGGCGGTGGCCCCTCCGTTGTCGTCGACGTCGGCGAAGCACTCTGTGCGGAAGATGAAGGGGATGGCGAGCATGCCGCTCTCGGTGTCGCAGGTGTCGGGAAAGGTCACGTCGAGGCCGCTTTCTTGCGCCATCGTCCACGTGATCGCCCCCTCGGGTCGCTCGACCGGGCCGGGTGCGGTGGTGGTGGGACCGGCGACCTCGTCACCACCGCCGACGAGGCTCGACGCAGCAAGGGCGAGGACGGCGACGGTCACGGCGGTGATCGGCCCCCACCGCCGGAGCGGGCTGGAACGCCTCTCGCCGTCGCCACGTGCGTCCACGATCAACCTCCGTCGGTGTCGGCGGCGGCGCGGGGCCCGGAGCGCCGCACCGCTGCATCATCGGAACCCAGGTAGGACGTCGCCACGACGGGGAGCGCGAGGACCTCGGCTGGTGCGCCGTCGCCGATCACCCGACCCTGGTCCATGGCGACCAGGCGGTCGGCGACCGACTCGATCAGGGGGATGTCGTGCTCGATGACCACCAGGCTCGCACCCGTCTCGTCCCGCACCCGCCGGATGAGCGGGGCGAGGGCCTCCACCTCGCGCTGGGCGACCCCAGCGGCGGGCTCGTCGAGGAGCACGACGTCGGGCCGGTGGGCGAGGAGGCACGCCAGGTCGACGATGCGCCTGGTCCCGGTCGAGAGCTCGCCCACGAAGGACGAGCGGAGGTCGCCGAGCTCGAGCAGCTCGACCAGGGAGGCCACCTGCCTTGCCACGGCCCGCTCGCTGTCACCGGCGTTGGGGAGGTGCAGGGCAGCCGACATCGGGCCGGGCACCTGCACCCACCGCTCGCAGGCGGTTGCGATGGTCTCCTCGACGGTGAGCGACGGGAACAGCCGGGCGTCCTGGAACGACCGCCCGAGCCCGGCCCGGGCACGCGCCGAGGGGCTCGACGACGTCACGTCCCGGCCACCGAGCACGACGCCGCCGCAGTCCGGTGCGAGGAACCCGCTGAGGAGATCGAACAGGGTCGTCTTCCCGGCACCGTTCGGGCCGATGATGCCGACGATCTCGCGCGGTCGCACGGTGAGCGAGACGTCGAGCACCGCCTGCACGCCGCCGAAGGCAACGGTGAGGCCCTTGGCCTCGAGGGTCGGACGCCCCTCGGTCGTGGACGGCTCCACCGGTCGACCAGGGTCCTCGTCGTCGACGACGGCTCGGGGGCCACCTCGCTCCCGTGCCGCCTCGCCGAGGAAGACCGACCGCAGCAGATCCGGGCGCGCCGCCAGCGCGGAGGTGGGTCCCGTGAAGCGGACCTCCCCGCGCTCGAGGAACAGGGCTCGGTCAGCGACGGCGAGGGCGACGTTCACGGATTGGTCGACGACCAGGAGGGTGGTGCCTCGGGCGCGCAGCACGTCGATGGCAGCGAGCAGCCGTCCGACCACCTCGGGTGCGAGGCCGAGGCTGAGCTCGTCGATCAGGAGCAGCTTGGGCCGGGTGAGGAGGACCATGGCGAGGGCGAGCATCTGCTGCTCGCCACCCGAGAGGGTGCCCGCCTGCTGATCGGCCCGCTCGGCGAGCACGGGGAAGAGCTCCAGGGCTTCGCGTCGGGCGTCCCCGAGCTCGTCGGGGCGCCCCCTGAGCAGCCAACCCGCCGCCTGCAGGTTGTCCGCCACGCTCAGCGTGGGGAACACCCCCGCGCCGCCCGGCACCTGCGCGAGACCAAGACCGGCGATGCGGTGGGCGGGGAGACCGGTGATGTCCTCGCCGCCGAAGGTCACGGTGCCCTGGTCGGGGCGGAGCAACCCGGACAGCGCCCGCAGCAGGGTGGACTTGCCCGCGCCGTTCGTGCCGAGGAGGGCCACCGCCTCCCCCTCGGCGACGTGCAGGTCGACCCCGAACAGGATCTTGACGGGCCCGTACCCCGCCTCCAGGCCCTCGACCACGAGGAGCGCCCGGCGGTCGACGATGGCGGCCTCGTGGATGAGGCCCACCCGCTCGCCCGGCGCCGGCCCGGTCGCCGTCTCGTCTGCGGGGTCGCCCTCGACACCGTGGTGGCGCGCGACGGCTCGCGCCAAGCGGTCCCTGACCGCGAAGGGGATGCTCGCGAGACCGCCGGGGGCGATCCAGAGGATCGCCAGCACGCCGATGCCCGAGGCGAGGATGCGCCAGTCGCCTCGCAGGAACCACTGGGTGCCGAGGAGGAACAGCGCGCCGAGCAGCGCCCCGGTCACCGAGGTGAGGCCACCGACGACGACCATGGTGAAGACGGTCAGGTTCTGGATCGGACCGTAGGTCGACGGGTCGAAGGACTGCTGGTGGTGCACGAACAGCGCGCCAGCCGCTGCGGCGACCCCGCCTGACAGGGCAAAGGTGACCACGCGCACCCGGGCGGCGTCGATGCCGTAGGACTGCGCGGCCCGGTCGTTGTCCCTGAGCGCCACGATCGCCCGCCCGGTCCGGGTCGCCCTGATCCCTCGGACGCCGACGGCGACGGCGACGAGGAGCGCGAGCGCTGCGTAGAAGATCTCGGTCGGGGTGGCGACGTCGATCCCGGCGACGAGGGCGGGACGCTCGATGCGCCCGTCGGGGACCCAGGAGAACCGCCCGCTGTCGAGGAGGTACGACGTGGTGGCGAGTGAGAAGGCGAAGGTCGTGACGGCGAGGGAGAGGCCGCGCACCCGGCTGGTGGGGATGCCCACGATCGTCGCCGCCAGCGCACCGGCGGCGGCCCCGACCACCAGGGCCGCGAACAGGTCGGCTCCGCGCACGCTCGTGACCCACCCGCCCACGGCCGCCCCGATGGCGAAGAAGGCGACCTGGCCGAGCGAGACGTGCCCGCCCCACCCCGAGAGCAGCACGAGCGAGAGGCCGAGCACGGCGTAGATGAGGAGGGCGGAGGCTCGTAGCGAGCGGTCGGCGGAGAGGAGGTGGGGGAGGAGCGCGACTGCAGCGAAGCCGCCGAGGACGAGCGCCCTGCGGCCCCACCGGACCACCCCGAGCGAGGCGATCGCAGGTGGCAGCGGGCGAACCTCCTCGGCGGCCCGCCAGGCTGCGTCCTCGCCGGCGTCACGGCGCTCGACATCGCGGCGCTGGGCGATCAGGGCGAGCACCACGATCACGCCGAGGATGGGGTCGACGAGCTGCGCCGAGCCGTCCCAGGCGATCCCGAGCTCGAGCACGCCGAGCGCCACCGCACTGGTGGTGACGGTGACCAGGTTCGTGAGGCGTCCGAGCATCAGGGCGACGAGCGCCCTGAGCAGCACGCTGAACCCGAGCACGGTGCCGGTCGGCAGTCCGAGGATGCCGCCCCGCAGGAAGACCGTGAGGAACGCGAGGGCGGCCGCCGCTGCCCACACGATGGTGTGGAGTCGGTGGACGGGGATGCCGAGCAGCGAGGCGCGGTCGGGATCATCGGCGCTCGCTCGGACGGCGATCCCCGCTGCGCTCCTCCGGAGCAGGGTGGTGACGAGGATCACCACCACTGGCGTGACCACCAGTGCGAGCAGGTCGTTGGCGTCGAACACCACGCCGCCGATCCGCGCCGTCGCGCTGAAGGGCGGTTCAATGCGGTCCGAGACCAGCCTGCGGTCCCAGAGACGGGGGAGCAGCAGGGCCACGGCGGTGAGGACCTGGCTGAGCCCGATGGTGGCGATGGTGACGAGCAGGCGTGGTGCTCGGGCGAACCGGCGGATGACGACCTGCTCGGTGACGGCACCGAGGAGGGCGGCCGTCACGAAGCCGACGGCGACGGCCAGCGGCCACGGCACCCCGACCTCGTCGAGGAGGAGGTAGGCGAGCACGGCGGGAGCGAAGCCGAGGTCCGCCTGCGCGAAGTTGATGACTCGGTTGGCTCGGTAGACGAGTGCCATCCCGAGGGCGATGAGAGCGGTCAGCCCACCCACGATCACGCCCCGCAGGACGATCCCCGACGGCGCAGGGAACAGGACCTGCTGGGCGATCACGATCAGCACAGCCGGTGCGACGGTGACCGCTCCCGCTCGCACCTGGAGCGACGCGGGTCGACCGGAACCGTGGACGCCGCCTTCGCGCTCGGTCGTGCTCGAACCCGTCGTCACCAGCCCCCCGTCGGATCAACGTAGCCCGACGTCGCTCCGCCCCGACGTGACGCAGGCGTTGCCGCACGCCTCGGGTCAGGGGCCGGCGGCTGGGGTAGGCATGCGGCATGGCTGCCGATGGTGAACGCACGGTGTTCGAGATCTGCGAGCGAGGCTTCGACGGGGAGCTCGTGATCGAGGGGGGAGCAGCGGGGCACGTCCACGTGTCCGGAACGCGGTCAAAGGACGAGACGGCGGTCGGTAAGGACGTGCCGGCCGACCGCGATCCGAAGACCCATGACCTCGTCGGGCGGTGCCTGGCGGGGGATGAGGGCGCAGCCGTCGACCTGCTCGCCCACCTCGGCGTCCTCGACCCTGCCTGACGTGGGTGACGAGAGGTTCGAGGTTGGCGGCACCTCGCTGACCGTCCGCCGGACCGGCGCAGGTCGGCCGTTCCTGTGGGGGCACGGCCTGACGTCGAGCATGGCCAAGGAGGACGACGCCGGGCTCTTCGACTGGTCCCGACTCACCGTCGAGCGGGAGCTCATCCGGTACGACGCGCGGGGTCACGGAGGGTCTGCAGCGGCGGGCGACGAGGCGGCGTACGGGTGGGACGCCTTGGCTGACGACCTGTTCGCCCTCGCCGACGCCTGCGGGCTCGATCGCTTCTCGGCCGGCGGTGCCTCCATGGGAGCCGCCACGACCCTGCACGCAGCAGTGGCCCGACCGGAGCGGATCGATGCGATGGTGCTCGTGATACCCCCGACGGCGTGGGCGACCCGCCCAGCGCAGAGGGGCGTCTACGAGGGCAGTGCCGCGCTGGTCGAGGACGCCGGCATCGAGGGCCTCATGGCGGCGAGGGCGGCACTGCCGCCACCGCCCATCTTCGCCCGTCACCCCGAGCTGCTCGGATCACCGCCTGACGTCGCTGCCGACGTCTTGCCCACCGTCCTGCGAGGAGCCGCAGCCACCGATCTCCCGCCGCTCGACCGGCTCGCCACGCTCGACCAGCCGACGCTCGTGCTCGCCTGGGAGGGCGATCCCGGCCATCCCGTCGCGACCGCCACCGCCCTCGCGGGTGCCCTCGTCCGTGCGGAGCTCCACGTCGCCCCGAGCCTGGCCGAGGTCACCCTCTGGCCGGGACTCGTCGCTGACTTCCTGAAGGGCAGATCCCGCACCTCCTGACGGCGGCGCCGGTAGCGTCGCGCCCGTGTGCGGGCGCTTCACCTCGACGACGTCGGCCGAGGACCTCGCCGTCTACTTCGCCGTCGACGAGGTGGCGGTGGGGGAGCGCCGACCACGGTGGAACGTCGCCCCGACCGACCCCGTCCTCAGCGTCGTGGAGCGGGATGGGACCAGGCGGATGGGGGAGATGCGCTGGGGCCTCGTCCCCTTCTGGGCCAAGGACCCGTCGGTCGGCAGCCGGATGATCAACGCCCGAGCCGAGACCATCCGCGAGAAGTCTGCCTACGCCAGGCCCTTGGAGCGCCGGCGCTGCCTGGTGCCCGCCGACGGCTTCTACGAGTGGCAGGCCCGGCCGGGCACCAAGGCGAAGCAGCCCTTCCACATCAGGCGGCGCGACGGCGAGCCCCTCGCCATCGCAGCGCTGTGGGACTCGTGGCGCCCGGAGCGGGGGAGTGACGATGGTCGCATCGTCTCCTGCGTGCTCATCACGACCGAGGCGAACGAGCTCGTCCGCCCGGTCCACGACCGCATGCCCGTCGTGCTCCCGCGATCGTCATGGGACGCATGGCTCGATCCCGTCAACGAGGACCTCGACCTGCTCACCGGCCTCCTCCGGCCGGCAGCAGCGGACCTGCTCGAGGCGGTGGCGGTGTCGCCCGCGGTGGGCAACGTCCGCAACGACGGGCCCGAGCTCGTGGCGGCCGTCTGAAGCCGGAGAGGCAGCCGTCGGGTTTGCGCCTCGACACGCTGCGCGAGACTCGCCCCATGGCCCCTGACCCGATGCCGGAGCCCACCGAGCTGACGACGTCGCCGGTCGACGCCACCACCGAGGACGTGCCAGCCGACGTCGATCGGGTCGTGACGGTGCCCAACGCGATCACCCTCGTTCGGCTCCTCCTCATCCCGGTGTTCGTGTGGCTGCTCTTCGGCCAGGACGACCGGGTCGGCGCAGCGGTGCTGCTCGCAGTGCTCGGTGCGACCGACTGGGTCGACGGCTTCCTCGCCAGGCGCTGGCATCAGGTCAGCACGGTCGGCAAGATCCTCGACCCCACCGCCGACCGCCTCCTCCTCGCCGTCGGGGTCGTCAGCATCGTGATCGCCGATGCCGTGCCGCTGTGGATCGCCGCCCTCACGTTCCTCCGCGAGGGGCTCGTCGCCATCACCGCCCTCACCCTGGCGAGCATGGGGGCCAAGCGGATCGACGTCACCTGGGCTGGCAAGGCCGGGACGTTCGGGCTGATGTTCGCCTATCCGCTGTTCCTGGCGGGGAGCTCAGAGACGCTGTCGTGGGCAGGCGCCGCCGAGGTGCTCGCCTACGTCTTCGCCATCCCCGGTCTCGCCTTCAGCTACTGGTCTGCCGCCGGCTACGTGCCGCTCGCTCGCAAGGCGCTCTCCGATGGGCGCGCCGGGAAGGTCACCCGATGAAGGTCCACCGATGAAGGCCGTGATCATGGCGGGCGGTGAGGGCACCCGACTCCGCCCCCTGACCTCGAACCAGCCGAAGCCGATGATCCCGCTCGGCAACCGACCGATGATGGAGCACATCGTCAACCTGCTGCAGAAGCACGGCTTCGACGACATCGTCGTGACGGTCGCGTTCCTCGCCAACAACATCCGCACCTACTTCGGCGACGGCAGCGAGTTCGGTGTGCGCATGGTCTACGCGACCGAGGAGACCCCTCTCGGCACGGCGGGTTCGGTGCGCAACGCCATGGACGAGCTGGACGAGCGCTTC
>JBBSLC010000035.1:0-22656 GCA_038255685.1 Acidimicrobiales bacterium
CACCTCGACCCGCCGTCGAGCTGGGGGCTGCGTCCCGTGAGGCGCGCCATGAGCTCGTGACCGGGGACGGGCGTGGCGTCGGCCGTGGCCGCCTCGGTGTACTCGCCCCCGGGGCCGTCGTGTGCGCTGTCGACGAGCAGCCAGGGGACGGCGTCCATGGTGTGGGTCTTCTTGGCCACCGGCGTGGCGTGGTCGGGCAGCAGCAGGAGGCGCCAGTCGCCGAGCTCGTCGAGCCCCTCGACGAGGGGGCTGAGGATGCGCCGGTCCCAGTTCTCGAGCGCCTTGACCTTCTCCTCGAGGTTGCCGGCGTGGCCGGCCTCGTCGGTGGCCTCGACGTGGATCACGAACAGGTCGGCGCCGTCGGCGAGCGCTCGGAGGGCTGCGTCGCGCTTGCCCTCGTAGCTCGTGTCGTACCAACCGGTGGCCCCTGCCACCTCGACGACCTCGATGTCGGTGAGGACGCCGAGGCCTCGGATGAGGTCGACGGCGGTGCAGAGCCCGGCCTGGAGCCCGTAGGCATCGGCGAAGCGGGGCATGACCGGCTGGGTGCCCTGGCCCCAGAGCCAGACCTGGTTGGCGGTACCGAGGATGCCGGGGACGATCGCCCGGCTGGCGTCCATCAGGGCCTGCAACCGCGGTGCAGACGGTCCGGTCGGCCACAGGACCGGCTTGTCGGAGAGGTCGTGGGGCGGCGCGCACTCGGCATCGGCCCACGACGTCGGGGCCACGACGATGTGGCGGTACTGGAAGCCAGGGTGGAACGAGACCTCATCGGTGCCGAGCTCGGCCTGGAGGGCGTCGATGACCTTGGTGGCGTCCTCTGTCGAGGGGTGACCCCCGGCGAAGTCCCGCATGGTGCCGTCGGGGCCGACGTCGACGAGGTTGCACCGGAACGCCACCTGGTCGGGTCGGAGCCGGAGGCCGAGCGCAGCGGCCTCGATCGGTGCCCGGCCGGTGTGGAACCGGTGCGGGTCGTAGCCGAGGATGCTCATGTTCCCGACGTCGCTGCCCGGCGGCATCCCCGCTGGGATCACCGCGGCGCGCCCCACCTCACCCCGGCGGGCGAGGGCGGCGAACGTCGGCAGGTCGGCCGCCGCGAGGGGCGTCCTGCCGTCGAGCTCGGCGAGCGGCTCGTCCGCGCACCCGTCGGGCACGCACACCACGTACTTGACGTTGCTCGCCTCGGGGTTGCTCGCCTTCATGGCGTCGAGGCTACGTGGCCGGTCGCGCCTTCCCGAGGTCGGCCACCGCCTGTGGTGCGCGCTCGCCGGTCGTCCCTGGGTACGAGGGGTCGATGTCTGCGCCCGGCCCCCTCCTCGAGCACGAGCGGGCGCGCACCGTCGCCCAGATCGACGCCCTCACCCGGGACTTCGACAGCGTGGTGGAGGCGTGCGAGTCCGACGCCTACGACGACGAGCACGACCCCGAGGGCCACACCATCGCCTACGAGCGCCAGCAGGTGGCCTCCCTGCTCCGGGAGGCGACAGCGCACCTCGCCGACATCGACGCCGCCCTCGCCCGGCTCGACTCGGGGACCTACGGCACGTGCGAGACGTGCGGTGGCGCGATCGCAGACGAGCGCCTCGCCATCCGTCCGGCGTCCCGGACCTGCATCACGTGTGCGGCCTGAGCCCCGTCAAGGCATTGGCAGCAGGCGCCTGAGCCACTCGAGCGTCACCTGCGCCTGCGCACGCTGGAAGGCCCGGAGCGTCGGGAGCCCCGGCGGGTCGGGCAGGCGCCCGCGCTCGACGAAGTAGCCGGCCATGGCAACGACGACCGGGACGAGCTCGCCCTCGGCGATCGTGAGATCAGCGAGGCGCAGGACCTCCTCGGGCGGCCCGCCACCCTCCAGCGCGACGGAGGGCGCCATGGCGACGACATCGAACCAGCCAGCACCGGTGCACGTGCTCGCCCAGTCGACGAAGACGACGTCGCTGTCGCCGACGAGCAGGACGTTGTCGCTGCGGACGTCGCCATGGACGAGCGATTCCCCAGCGGCCGCTCCTCCCCAACCGGCCTCGAGCGCAGCGAGCCGGTCGAGGTGCCGCACGCACCACGGGTCCGAGACCGATCCCTCGCCGGCAGCCTGCAGCGTCCGCCAGCCGCAGAACATCGCCCCGTAGCGCTCGGTGATGGTGGGCACCGACGGCGGCGGGGTGAGCTCACCGAGCGTCACCGTGGCGCGGAGGACCCGGCGCAGCTCGTCGGGTTCCCACGGCAGCGCGGGATGGCATCCTGCGACCTCTTCGAAGACGAGGGCGATCCACGTGCCGTCGTCCAGCACGTGGAGCAGCGCCGGGGCCGGCGCAGCGTCCGGCAGGTCCGCTGCGGTCACCGCCTCTGCCCGCACCATCCTCGGCGTATCGGGGTTCTGGCCCGACGAGACCGCCTTGATGAACACCCGCCGCCCGTCCGCCAGCCGACAGCGCGCAGCAAGGCCCGGCCCGTAGCCGCCACGCTGCCCGACGGCATCGACGACGTCGCTCCCGAGCGCCGCCTCGATCCAGGTGCGGACGCCGTCGGGGATCTCGTACCACTGCAACCGATGACTGCGGACGTCGTGCACCACCCGATGATCACCGGAGGTGGGTGCGGCGCACGAGCGAGTTCCGCGACGGGACGCACCAGAGTGGAGCCGCGATGACCGGTGACCGATCAGCGCTGCTCGTGGCCGGCCTGGCCCGGCTCGCAGACCGGTGGCGGATGGCACCCGCCGTGGACGAGGTGCTCGTGGACCATCCGCACCGTGCCGTCGTGCGCAGCACCGACCCCTCCGATGCCTCTGCCGCAGCGCCGGCTGCTCCACGGGGACTGCCAACCCGACCACGTCCTGCTCGACGAGGACGACACGGTGCTCGCCATCATCGACTGGGGCGATGCGTCGACCGGTGACCCGCTGTGGGACCTGGCGGTGCTCACCGCCCATCACCAAGAGCGGCTCGCGGACGTCCTCGAGGCGTACGGCGCACCACCCTCGGCCGTCGCGGTCGTGCGGGCCTACTGGATCGTCCGCCACCTGGGATCGGCGACGTGGCTCCTCGACCACGGCTTCGACCCGTCGCCGGACGTGCGCGCGGCGCAGGCGCTGGCTCACTGACCGTCTGACCGTGCTCGACGGGTCGTACCCGGGTCGTACCTGCGAGGCGACCCAGGTAGGATCGCCTTGTGAAGGTCAGCGTGAGCATGAGAGACGAGGACGTCGAGTTCCTCGATCGCTACGCCGCTGACCACGGCGTCGGCACTCGCTCGGGAGCAGTCCAGCGGGCAGTCGCCCTCCTTCGTGCTGTCGAGCTGGGTGATGACTACGAGGCGGCGTGGAGCGAGTGGGACGAAGCTGGCGGAGAGGTCTGGGAGGCCGTCGTCGGCGACGGTCTCGGCCAGGCCAGCGACCCGCGCTGATGCGGCGCGGTGATGTCGTCTGGGTCGATCTCGACCCCGCCCGGGAGAACGAAGCCGAGAAGCGCCGCCCGGCGGTCGTGGTGAGCAACGACGGCGCGAACCGCACGGCCGAGAACCTCGGTCGCGGGGTCGTCACGGTGGTGCCGGTGACCGGTTCGACGGCGCGGGTGTACCCCTTCCAGGTGCTGCTGCCAGCAGGCTCGTGCGGTTTGCCCAAGGCCTCGAAGGCCCAGGCCGAGCAGATCCGCTCCGTCACAACCGAGCGAGTCGGCGAGCCTGCCGGGCGCTTGACGAGCGAGCTCCTCGCCGAGCTCGACGACGCCATCCGACTCCACCTCGGCCTGTGAGGGCTACGGGCGCTGCTCCGCGGGCGGGTCACGTAGCGTCTGGCGGCGACGACTGGAGGAGTGCGCGTGGAGGGTGACTGGGCTCGGCCGGTGGTGCACTTCGAGATCGAGGCGGTCGATCCGGAGCGGCTGAAGGCGTTCTACGCCGAGCTCTTCACCTGGGAGATCGGCGAGGGCTTCATCATGTCCATCTCCCAGGGCCTCGGCGGGCCCGAGCCCGGTCCCGCCGGCCACATCCGGGCCAGCGACCGCAGCGGCGTGACGCTGTATGTGCAGGTGCGCGACCTCCGGGAGTCCCTCGACATGGCCGCCCAGCTCGGCGGCTCGATCCTCTCGGAGCCGTTCGACGTGCCGGGAGGCCCCTCGCTGGCGGCGATCACCGACCCCGAGGGCAACCCCGTCACCCTCGTCCAGCAGTAGTCGAGTCGACCGCCGCCTGACTTCGGCACGATCGACCCATGTTCCGGGTCAGATGTGCCCGAGACGCCACGACCTCGCCTCAGCCGCCGACGTCCTGGTATCGGCGCACGACCGGCGGCCCGTCGAGCAGCGCGCGCAGGGCCGACACCAAAGGGTCGTCGCCACCCGCGGCCTCGGCGGCGAGCGCGTCGGCCTCGGCGTGCCACAGGGTCACCACGAGCCACTCGCCATCGTCGGCCACGGCGGTGGTGCGGCGAAGCAGACCGGGCTGGTGGTGGGCGAAGCCGACCTGCACCTCATGGTCGGCGGCGCGGGCATCGGCCTCGTCGACATCGGCGCGCAGCCGGAACGTCGTCACCTCGACGAGCACGGCTCAGATCCGCTCGAGCTCGGAACCATCGAACAGCGGCTCGATGCCCTGGGCGTCGACGTCGGCCTGCATCTCGGTGTCGTCGGGCCCCGGCCCGCCGGCAGCGGCCGCTTCGAGGATCGGTCGGAGGAGTCGGCCGTCGCTCGAGGTGTTGAGGAACACGCCGGGGTGGGCGAGCACCCAGCGGACAGCCCGCCCGAGCGCGCTGGGGTCGGCGATCGGCTCGTACCAGCTGAAGTGAGGTGAGGTGTCGTCGTCGGCCCACCGCCGTCGGGCGACGGACTTGATCGTCTGCACCGCCACGCCCCGCTCCTCGCACAGGGCCAAGAGCTGTTCGGCATCTGCCCGGTAGGCGGGGTCCTGGAGCATCGTGAAGCTCAGGGGCAGCAGGACAGAGGCGAAGTCATGGCGCTCGAGGCTGCGCAGGTGCATGCCGGGGATGCGGGTGCCGTGGCCGGTGACACCGACGTGGCGGACGAGGCCCTCGTCGCGAGCCTGCTCGAGCGCCTCGACGGCGCCGCCGGGGCCGTGGGCCACCTCCCACTCGTCGGGCTCGACGAGGTTGTGGAGCTGGATCAGGTCGACCGAGTCGACGCCGAGGAGCTCCAGCGATCGCTCGAGCTCGGCCCGGGCGCCGTCACCGGTGCGCTCACCCGTCTTGGTGGCGAGGAAGAACGTGTCGGGGTGGGCGGCGAGCCACGGTGCGAGGCGCAGCTCGGCGTCGCCGTAGCTGGCGGCGACGTCGAGGTGGTTGACGCCGTGCTCGAGGAGCACCTCGAGCAGCTCGTCGGCCCGCTCCTGGCGCATCGCCCCGAGGGCCGCCGCGCCGAAGATGACCCTGCTGCTGTCGTGGCCGGTCCGTCCGAAGGGCATGCGCTCGATCATCCGATCGACGCTAACCGCCGCCCTCTCCGGCAAGGCGCTGGCGCCGATGCTGGACGCTCGACGACCGCTGCGGTGGTCCAGCGTCCAGCAGCATGCGCCTACCGACGACGCAGTCAGGTGGTGTACTCGAGGCGTGGATCTTCGAGCGACGGGGTTCAGCGACGACGCCCGGGTCATCGTCCAGCAGCACGACGACGAGCAGTGGGTGGTGTGGGAGCCGTTCAGCTACCACGGGACGAGGGACACCTTCACCGTGCCGCGAGGCATGTGCACCGACTTCGCCTCGGTGCCGAGGCCCGTCGTCTGGTACCTGCCGAGGTACGGCCCGTACACCCTCGCCGCCATCCTGCACGACCACCTCTGGCGGGACTGTGCGGCGACGGGGAAGCTCCGCTACGTCGATGCCGACGGGATCTTCCGGCGGGCCATGCGCGAGCTCGACGTGCCGTTCTTCCAACGATGGGTGATGTGGGCGGCTGTCCGGTGGGCGGCGCTGGTCAAGCCCGGCGGCCGAGCGGGATGGCGCGACGAGGCCCCGCTCGTGCTGCTCGTGACCGTCGTGGCCCTGCCCTTCATGGTGGTGCCGGTCGCCACCGTGGTGGCCGCCATGGTCCAGCTGTTCGCGCTCGAGGTGGTCCTGTGGGTGCCGCTGCGCCTCCACTCCTGGTGGGTCCGGCTCCGTGGCGGCACGCCGGCGAAGGAGGTGGTGTGGCCACGCCTCGAGCTCAGGCTCCAGGGCGGAAGCGCCGAGGACTGCCCGCCCGCCGGTTGGGACCGCCCGCTCCGCTCAGGCGGGGACGCGGCTGACGTCGGCGACGAACGCCTGGACGGCGGTGAGGTCGTTCGGAAGTGAGGTGAAGCGCTCGGGTCGGTCGAAGAGGTCGGCGAGGTGATCGGGCAGTGTCGGCCGCACGCCCGTCGCCGCCTCGACGGCGTCGGGGAACTTGGCCGGGTGGGCGGTAGCAGCGACGACCATCGGCACGTCGTGGTGCAGGCGGACCTCGGCCGCCGCGGCGACGCCGATGGCGCTGTGAGGATCGAGCAGGAGGCCGGTGCGACGGTGGACGTCGGCGATGCACGAGGCGACCTGGGCATCGTCGAAGCGGGCACCATCGAACAGCCGGCGGAGCTCGTTCATCGCCGTGGCGTGGAGCGACATGGTGCCCGTCTCCCGGAACTCGCTGAGCTGGGCGGCGACGAGCGGACCGTTGCGCTCGTCGAGCTCGAACAGCAGCCGCTCGAAGTTGCTCGACACCTGGATGTCCATGCTCGGGCTGGTGGTCGGCACCACGTCGCGCATCTCCATGTCCCCGCGCTTGAGGAACCGGAAGAGGATGTCGTTGGCGTTGCTGCCGATGACGAGCTGGTCGACCGGGGCGCCCATGCGGTGGGCGGCGTAGGCGGCGAAGACGTTGCCGAAGTTGCCGGTCGGCACCGAGAAGGCGACCGGCTCGTCCCGACCGCCGAGCGCACGGATCGCAGCCACGTAGTACACGACCTGAGGGACGATGCGGGCCCAGTTGATCGAGTTGACCGCCGACAGCCGGAGCCGATCCCGGAACTCGATGTCGTTGAACATCGCCTTCACCAGGTCTTGGCAGTCGTCGAAGCTGCCGTCGATGGCGACGTTGTGCACGTTGGGTGCGTCGACGGTCGTCATCTGTCGACGCTGGACCTCCGACGTGCGCCCCTCGGGATGGAGGATGACGATGTCGAGCGCATCACGACCCCGGCACGCCTCGATGGCCGCCGAGCCGGTGTCTCCCGAGGTGGCACCGATGATCGTGAGCCGCTCGCCCCGGGCAGCGAGCACGTGGTCGAACAGCCGGCCCACGAGCTGGAGGGCAACGTCTTTGAACGCGAGCGTCGGGCCGTGGAACAGCTCGAGCAGGTGGGTGCTGGCCCGGTTGCCGCTGGCCGCCTCGAGCTCGACGAGGGGCACGACGGCGGGGTCGCGGAACGTGGCGTAGGCGTCGGCGCAGATCGCGTCGAGGTCGGCGCGGGTGACGCTGCCACCGGCGATGAACGGCCACAGCACCGTCGCCGCGAGCGTGGCGTACGGGGCGTCCGCCGGGAGATCCCACACCTCGTCGCCGAGCTGAGGCCAGGCGTCGGGCACGTACAGCCCGCCGTCGCGAGCGAGGCCGCTGAGCAGCACGTCGTCGAAGCCGAGGGCGGGCGCGACACCACGCGTGCTGACGTAGCTGACCTCCTTCATGTGCCCCGCTCCTGGCCTGCGGCCGGGCCGCTCGGGCCACGCTCGCTGCGCTCGCTCATGCGCCGTCGCCGACGACGCGCAGGAGGCTGGTGATGTCCTCGACGACGTCGAGCTCGCGCAGGTCCCGAAGCGTCGCCTGGATGGCCGACTCGGGCGCCTCGTGGGTGATGAAGATGATGCGGGCACCCGCGGCCTGTGAGCGATCGGCACCCTCTGCACCGACGAGCTCCTGCTCCATCGAGCCGATGGACACGTCGTGCTCGGCGAACACCCCGGAGACGGCGTGGAGCACGCCGGGTCGGTCGCGCACCTCGAGGTGGAGGTAGTAGCGGGACCGGACCTCGTCCATCGGTCGGATGACGGCCCGCGGGAGGAGGCCGAGGGTCGCCGCCGTCCCCTTGCGCAGGTTGCCAGCAGCGTCGATGAGGTCACCGAGCACGGCGCTCGCCGTCGGCGCCCCGCCCGCCCCACGGCCGTAGAACATGAGCTCGCCCACGGCGTCGCCCTCGATGAAGACGGCGTTGAAGCTGTCCCGCACGGCGGCGAGCGGGTGGCTGGCCGGCACCATCGCCGGGTGCACGCGCACGGCGACGCTGCCGTCGTCGCCCTGCTCGGCGACCGCCAGCAGCTTGATCACGAACCCGAGCCGGGCGGCGACGGCGACGTCGACGGGGGTGACCCCGGCGATGCCCTCGTGGTACACGTCGCCGGCCACGACGTGGGCGCCGAAGGCGATCGTGGCGATGATGGCTGCCTTGGCGCCGGCGTCGTAGCCCTCGACGTCGGCCGTCGGGTCCCGCTCGGCGTAGCCGAGGCTCTGCGCCTCGGCAAGGGCGTCGCCGTAGGTCGCGCCCTCCTCGCTCATCTTGGTCAGGATGTAGTTCGTCGTCCCGTTGACGATGCCGGTGATCCGGCTGATCCGCTCGCCGGCGAGGGACTCCCGCAGGGGGCGGATGAGAGGGATGCCACCGGCGACGGCGGCCTCGAAGAGCAGGTCGACGCCTGCTGCGTCGGCGGCGCCGAAGAGCTCGGCCCCGACGTTGGCCACGAGCTCCTTGTTGGCGGTGATCACGGGCTTGCCCGCCTTGAGGGCGTCGAGCACCAGCGTGCGTGCCGGCTCGATGCCGCCGATCACCTCGACGACGACGTCGACGTCGGGGTCGGCGACGACCTCGCCGGCATCGTGGGTGAACGCCTCGGGAGGCAGCGACACGGAGCGGGCCTTGCCGAGGTTGCGCACGGCGACCCGGGTGATCTCGAGGCGGAGGCCGGTGCGGCGCTCGATGGCGTCGGCCTGCTCGGCGACCAGGGTCACGAGCCCGGCGCCGACGTTGCCGCAGCCGAGCAGCCCGATGCGGACGGGGTGGGGTTGCACCCGTCCACGGTACCGGCTGCCCACCTCGGGCTCGTCGCCCTATCCGGGCCCGGGCGGCCGTTCAGCTGTGGGGTCGGCGTCGGGCTCCAGGACCTGTCGGAGCCGGCGCTGACGGGCCTCGTGCGCGGCCATCGCCGCCGGTTGCGCCTCGCCCTGGCGGACGCCCACCACGCCGAGGCCGACGAGGAGGAGGGCCACGACGACGGCGACCACAGCACCCAGCGCGACGCTGCCGGTCAGCCCGAGGACGACTCCGCCCAGGAGCAGTGCGCACACGACGCCCACGGTGGCGACGGCTCGGAACCGCTGCCGCACATCTCCTGCCACGTCAGGTGTCCAGCCGCAGCAGGTCGTCGAACGTCTCCCGCCGGACCACGACCCTGGCCTCGCCGTCGGCGACGAAGACGACCGCCGGCCTCGTGACCTTGTTGTAGTTGGACGCCATCGAGTGGCCGTACGCGCCGGTGACCGGCGTGGCGAGGATGTCCCCCACGGCCACGTCGGCCGGCAGGCGGGCGTCGCGCACGATGAGGTCGCCCGACTCGCAGTGCTTGCCGACCACGTTGGCGACGAAGGGCCGGGCCGCAGTCGCGGCGCGCGGCAGGAACGCCTCGTAGCCGCTGCCGTAGAGCACGGGTCGCGGGTTGTCGCTCATGCCGCCGTCGACGGCCACGAACGTGCGGACACCCTCGACGGTCTTCATCGTGCCGACCGTGTAGAGGGTGAGGGCGGCGCCGGCGACGATGGACCGGCCCGGCTCGATCGCGATCCTGGACGTGATCCCCGCGGCGGTGCAGGCACGCCGGAGCACGCCCGCCCACTCGGCGATCGACGGGGTCTCCTCCCCTTCCACGTAGGCGACCCCCAGCCCGCCGCCGAGCGAGAGCTCGGGCAGGTCGAGCGGGACGACGAAGTCGGCGAGCGCCTCGACGGCGAGGCCGAAGCTCGAGAGCGCGAAGACGTTGCTCCCGATGTGCGCGTGTACGCCCACCAGCTCGACCGCAGGTGAGGCCGCAGCGCGGGCGACCGCCGTCGCCGCCGCACCGGTCGAGAGGGTGAAGCCGAACTTGGAGTCGTCCTGGCCCGTCTGCACGTAGACGTGGGTGTGGGCCTCAACGCCCGGGGTGATCCGCAGGAGGACCTCGGGGCGGCGAGCACCGCCGGCGACGAGCGACTCGAGCCGGTCGAGCTCGTCGTGGCTGTCGACGACGATCCGCCCGACCCCCACCTCGAGGGCGAGCGCGAGCTCCTCTGTCGACTTGTTGTTGCCGTGGAGCACGACCTTCGACGGATCGGTCCCGCCGGCGAGGGCGACGTGGAGCTCGCCGCCGGTGGCGACGTCGATCCCCATCCCCTCCTCGGCGACGAGGGCGGCCATCGCCTTGCAGAGGAAGGCCTTGCTGGCGTAGCTCGCCCCGTCACCGAAGGCAGCGACCGCCTCACGGCAGCGCTCGCGCAGGTGCAGCTCGTCGTAGACGAACAGGGGCGTGCCGTGCTCGGCGGCGAGGTCGACGAGGTCGACGCCTCCGAGGGACAGCCGACCCCCCTCGTCGGTGGAGGCGGTCAGCGGGAGGAGGTGGTGCGGCAGCGCGTCGAGGACCACGACGCGCCGCTCAGCGGCCGAGCAGGGCGTTGACCCGGTCGACGAGGTCGAGGGGCTCGAACGGCTTGGTGACGTAGTCGTCGGCACCGGCGTCCATGCCGGCGCGCACGTCATGGACTTGCGCCTTGGCCGACAGGAGGATGACGGGGATGTCCGCGGTGACGTCATCCGCCTTGAGCGCGGCCACCAGCTCGAGGCCGGTCATCTTCGGCATCATGATGTCGCTGACGACGATGTCGGGTCGCTGCTCTCGAGCGGCGGCGAGCCCTGCCTCACCGTCCGCGGCCGTGAGCACCGTGAACCCCTCCATCTCGAAGTTCACGCCGAGCAGCTTGAGGATGACCGGGTCGTCGTCAACCACGAGCACCCGCACCACGGTCCCAGCCACCGCGGCAGGCTACCGGCCGCCCCCGCTACGGGAGAGCTATCCCGTCGGCTGGAGGTAGGTGCGCTCGTAGCCGTCGGCCAGGTCGTAGAGCGCCTTGCCACCGTCGCCCGTGAACGACGCGCCGTGCATGACGGCGAGCGTGGTGGGTGCGAGGTCGCCGAGCTTCCGCATCGTCGACGCCGTCGTCGGCGCCATCGACGAGGCCCCGAAGATGGCTTCGGCCTCCATCGCCGGCTCGACGATGTCGTTCGTGGTGAGCGCGACCCCACCCCCGAGCTGCGAGAACAGGTCGCCGCACAGCAGCGTCCCGGTCGTCTCCTCGAACAGCACCCGCGCCTCCCAGCCGTGGGGCACGTGCGGGGTGTCGAGGTGGCGGACCCGCTTGCCCCCGAGGTCGATGACCTCGCCGTCGGCCAGCGCTCGGGGCGGGCGGTCGCACAGGTCGTCGAGCGACACGTCGCAGCCGAGGGCGCCGTGGGCGACCTCGGCCCGGGGCGCAGCGGCCAGCCACATGTTCATCGACCCGCACTCGTCGGCTTCGACGTGGCCGAACGTGATCCACCGCAGCGACTCGACCGGCAGCACCGTGGCCACCGCCTCGGCCACGAGCGGGAACATCCCCCTCGGGCCGGTGTGGAAGAGCAGCGGGTCCTCCCCGGCGATCAGGAACTGGTTGAAGCTGAAGCCGGCAGGCCCGACCTCGGGCACGAACGTGCTGAGGCGGTAGATCCCGTCGGCGATCTCGTCAATGGTCGTCTCCATGCCCTGAGGGCGTTCACCTGCGCCCGTTCCGTTCAGCCGGGAGTGAACACCTCACCCGTCGAGCGTCGGGAGGAACGGGAAGACGACGGTGTCGATCCCCGCCAGCTGGCGTCCGAAGCCGGCGCCGATCGACGTGGAGAACATGACGTGGGTGCCTGCGGTGCTCAGGTCGCGCCTGATGCGGTCGAGCGGCTGACCGACCCGGATGGCGCCTGAGCCGCTCAGCCGGCAGGCCGTCTCCACCGCCACCGTCGCCGCCGCCAGCGCCTCGTGGCAGGCGACGCCGACGAGCGCGGTGGCCGCACGGGGCGGGGTGTCGCCACGGAGGGCGTGGTCGTAGGCGGCGTCGACCGCATCGAGGAGCAGGGCTCGGGCACCGCGGAGGCGCGCCTCGGCGACGGCGAGGTCACGCTGGGAGATCGGGTCGTCGGCGAAGCGCAACCGAGGGCCGGGCGGCGGCGGGTGCTCCTCCTCGGCACGCACCTTGGCGGCGATGACATCGAGCGCTGCCCGGCCGAGGCCGAGCGGCACCGCGCCGAGCGAGGGACCGAGCACATCGAAGCTCCGGAGCCGGAAGATGGGGTCGTCCGGCCACGTCTCGCCCCAGAGCGTGCCGGTGCGCTCGCGCGGGACCTCGACGTCTGCGACGAGCTCGTCGTGGCTGCCCGTCCCCCGCATGCCAACGGTGTCCCAGGTCTCCTCCACGCTGAACTGGTCCTCGGAGAGGAACGCGAGGCGCATCACCGGAGCCCCGTCGGGGTGCAGCTCAGCGGGACGCCCCTCGTCGAAGGCCATGATCCCGTTGGCGGAGACGGCAGCATGCTGGCACCCGCTGGCATAGGACCACCGGCCGCTGACGCGGTAGCCAGCCGCCGTCACCTGAGCGGGAAACGGGGCGAATGGCCCTGCCCCCGCTCGGGAGATGTCCGTGAAGAGCTCCTTGGCAGCACCCTCGTCGATGATCGCGGCGAGGTAGTTGCTGCCCATCCCGATGCCGGTGCACCAACCCGCCGAGCCGTCAGCGCGCGTCACGGTCTCGATCACCTCCACAGCGGTGCCCGGGTGGGCGGCGTGGCCGCCGATGGCGGTGGGTGCCACCAACCCGGCGAGGTCCGAGCGCACGAACGCGTCGACGGTGTCCGCCGGCATCCGACAGCCCGCCTCCGCCTCGTCGGCGTGCGCCGCTGCGACCGTTGCAAGTGCTCCTGCCCGCCGCAGCGCCTCATCGTGTTCCATGACGTCCTCCTCGTCGGCCCTCGTTCGGTCCTGCTGTGCTCTTCGTCGTCTGCTGTGCTGCTCGTTCAGCGGGCGGCGCCGGCGTTCGCCGGTGCGTGCACGCTCCAGGTGATGCCATCGTCCACGTGCGGTTCATACACGCAGTACGTGCCGGTGCGGACCCGACGGTCGAGCACGGCGCCCGCCTCGGGGAGTGCCTCAGCCAGCGTGACGAGCGCCGAGCGCAGCGCCCGGGTGACGTTCAGGCGGGCCTTCTCCGCGGCCGAGGACTGCTGGCGCGCACGGCCTCCGAGCCCGAAGGTCCGCGCCAGCTCGGCGACGAGCTCGTCGAGCTCGGACTGGGCCTTCGCAGCACGTTCGTCGTCCTCGACGGCGAGCGCGTCTTCGACCTCGTCGCGCAGGTCGGTGATGCGACGCCGGTAGGCATCACGCGCCTGGGTGTCGGCCCCAGGGCCGGCGTCGCCGAGGCGGCGGCGGTCCACGCCCTCGGTCGAGAGCCCTTCGACGGCGGCGACGAGGTCGAGGGCGTGATGCTCGACCCCCGGCCTGGCCACGAGCGCAGCGAGGTGGCGCAAGCCCTTCGTGTCTCGCAGGCGCACCGTGGACTCCCCACAGCCGGCGGTCCACCATGCGAGATCGCGGGTCAGCCAGGCGACCCGGCAGGGCACACGCTCACCTGGTGCGCTCGGCGTCGCGCCGAGCCGAGCGAGGAGCGTGTGGTCGTCGGGGTGGAGGAGCACGTCCATCCGCTGCAGGAGCGCCGCTGCTGCCTTCGCCTCGAGGACCGCGCCCGAACGGTCGGCGGGCTCGAGGAGGCGGGCGAGGTCGAGGTGGAGCGACGACCGGAGGAGTGGCAGGTCGAGCGACGACACGTCGTCGATGCCGACGCGAAGGGCCTCGACCGCGTCCTCGGTGTCATCGGAGGCGACCAGCACGCGGGCCCGCAGCCTCGCCGCCTCGGCCCGGAACGCCGGCAGGCCGAGCCCGCCGACGCGCTCGTCGAGGTCGACCGACGCAGCCGTGGCGCCGACGAGGTCACCGTCGGCCAGCGCCGACTCGACGAGCACGCCGAGCAGCGTCGCAGACCGCACCCGGTCGCCGGCCATCATCCGCAGCCCGCGCCGGGCGGCCGCCGCTGCGAGGTCGTGGTCGCCCCGCGCGAGGTGCAGGCGCGCCATGGGGAGCAGCGCCTGGATGTGGTCGTCCCGACCGAGCAGCAGCACCTCTGCCTCCTCGAGCCTGCCCTGCAGGATGCGCAGCTCGGCGAGCGCGATCGGCGTGTGCCATGCCGCACCCGGCATGGCCTGCTCGATGGCGTTGTGGGCCAGCAGCAGCACCTGCTCGGCCTCACCCCAGCGTCCGAGGTGGCACAACAGCGCCGCTTGCACGCTGCCGCAATGGCTGCTGAGGAAGGCTTGCGGACCCGGGGCCGGGCCGAGGATGCCGTGGACCGCGAACGCGCGGCTCCACGATGCGACCCGTTCGAAGTCCGCCGTGTGGTAGCACGCCGTGTAGAAGGAGCAGACGGACTTGCCGACCGCATCGGCGTTCGTGGTCTGTCCGCCGCAGGCGAGCGCCATCGCCTCGTCGATCATGGCCATGCCGGCCTCGAGATCGCCGGACTGGACCCGGGCGAGGCCGCCGTCGGCGAGCGCCTTCACCTCGAGGTCGACGTCGCCGAACGAGCGGGCCCGCTCGAGCGCGAGCGACGCCCGCTCCCACAGCAGCGCGGGATCGTCCACGTCGCACCCCAGCGGTGCCACTGCCACCCAGCCCTGCTCGACGCACGGCGCCTCGTCGGCCACGAGCCGGATCCCGCGCTCGAACCATGGTCGCGCCGCCACCTTGTTCCCCATCCAGCTCTCGTAGAGCTCGCCGAGCTGCGCACACGCCATCGAAGCCGGGCGGTTGTCGCCAGCGTCGGTGAGCGACCGCACCGCAGCAGAGAGGTGCGCGACCGCGGCGTCGACGTTCAACGTCGCCATCGCCTCACCGGCGAGGCCCATCGAGGTCACCGCATCAGCGGTCGTCACCTCCGGAGCGTACGCCGCTCCCCCGCTGCGGTCACGGGGTTCATGGACTCGGGTCGGCCCTCCCTCAGCCGCGACCGGCGGCGGTCCGCTCGTTCCAGGGCCCGGCGTCGGCGCGGGACTCCCGAGGCAGGCCGAGCACCCGCTCGCCGATGATGTTGCGCTGCACCTGCGATGTCCCCGCGTAGATCGTGCCGGCGCGGGCGCCGAGGAACGCTCCGACCGCAGCGGCAGAGCTCAGCTCGCCCTCCGCCACCGCCAAGGCGCTCGACAGGCCGGCGCCAGAGGGGGTCATGGCCTCGGGTCCGAGGATGTCGAGGGCCAGCTCGGTGACGCGCTTGTGGTACTCGCTCCACGCGAGCTTGAACGTCGACGCCTCGGCACCCGGCTTGTCGCCGCCGAGGCTGCGGGTGAGCGTGCGCATGCCCGAGTAGCGCAGCAGCTCGACGTCGGTGTGGGCGGCGGCGAGGCGCTGGCGGATGATCGGGTCCGAGGTGCGGCCGAGGGCGCGGGCCCGTTCGATGATGCTGTCGAGCTCCTTGCGGTAGCCGATGGAGACGACCGTGGCCCGGCCACCGCGCTCGAAGCCGAGGAGCGTGTTGGCCACCGTCCAGCCCTGGTTCACCTCGCCCACGACGTTGTCCCGCGCCGTGCGGGCGTCGGTGAAGAACGTCTCGTTGAACAGCGCGTGCCCCGTCAGCTCCTTGATCGGGCGCACCTCGACGCCTGGCTGGTCCATCGGGACGAGCAGGAACGTGATGCCCTTGTGCTTCGGCGCCTCCGGGTCGGTGCGGGCGAGCACGAAGATCCAGTTCGCGGTGTGGGCGGACGACGTCCAGATCTTCTGGCCGTTGATCACCCACTCCTCCCCGTCGAGCACCGCTCGGGTAGCGATGTTGGCGAGGTCGGAGCCGGCGTCGGGCTCCGAGTAGCCCTGGCACCACCGGTGCTCCCCGGAGATGATCTTGGGGAGCAGCTCGCGCTTCTGCGCGTCGGTGCCCCACGTGATGATCGTGGGGCCGACCATGCCGATCCCGAACCCGTCGTTGCCGAGGGTGAGCGGCGCGTCGGCCTTGGCGAACTCCTCGGCCAGCACCACCTGCTCGAGCGGGCTGAGGCCGCCACCGCCGTACTCCTTCGGCCAGGCGACGGCGCGGAGACCGTTCTCGGCGAGGGTCTGCTGCCACTGCTCCAACCAGCTCGACCGCTCGTCGTCCGGGAGCGCAGACGTGCCCTTCCACCCGGCCGGCAGGTGGGTGTCGAGGAACGCCCGCACCTCCTTGCGATAGCCGTCGGTGTCGCTGCTGTAGGTCGGATCCACCGTGCCCCCCGGTCATGGACGTCGGTGCCGGCGCGGCACCACCGCCATCCTGCCCGACCGGGGCCGGTGCCTGCCGGCCGAGCCCGTCAGGCCTCAGGCCACGTCGGCCAGGCCGAGGAACGGGAGGGTCCCGAGGTCCTCGAAGCGGGCGTCGGACCCGGCGAGGTCGGCGAAGCGGCGGCGGGTGCGGGACACGATCTGGCGGACGTTGTCGGGGCGCAGCCCGGTGGCGTCAGCAACGGTGTGCGAGGGCGACGGGTCGCCCTGGGACTGCTGCACGGCGAACAGCAGCACGACGCGCAGGTCGCGCTCGGAGACGAGCGACGTCAGCGCATCTGCCTGCATCGAGTTCGTGTACGAGACGCTCGCTGACAATCCGCAGCGCGTCGGTGGCGAGCTGCGCCTGGAGCTCGCCGGCAAGCGCAGCGCGACGCGCCTGATGGAGGAGAACTCGTCGAACACCACGGTTGTCGGTGTCGCCGTGGCCGCGCGTACGAGCACATCGAGCAGGCTGTGCAGCGCAGCGAGCGAGTCGGGCCGCTCGCGTGGTGGGCGTCGCAGCTCGATGCGCAGCACTCCGAGGTTCACCTCGGCACCCGCGGCGATGGCGCCGGCCCGCTCGGCGAACGTGCCGGTCGCCTCGGCCAGGGCAGCATCGAGGCGCACGGCGAGGTCCGCCAGCGAGGTCACCTCGTAGAGGTCGACCCACACGACGTTGCCGCCGCCCGCCTCGAGCTCGGCCCCCACCCGGCGCAGCACGCTCGTCTTGCCGTAACGGCGGGGACCGAGCAGTGCGGTGACGCGCCGCTCGGTCACCCGCTCGACCAGATCCGTGACGAGCTCGTCCCTCCCGTGCACCTCGCCGGGCTCGAGCGGGCCCGTCCGTCCGGCCCAGACGCCGGTCGTTGCGCGCGCAAGGAATACGTCCGCAAGAACACCCGTTGACCATCCTGAGGACGACAGGACCGGGAGGCCCACATGGCAGGACTCGAGCTCGGCATCGACACCTTCGGCGACGTGACGGTGGACGCAGACGGGAGCCCCGTGCCCCAGCCGCAGGTGATCCGGAACGTGGTGGCCGAGGCGATCCTCGCCGACGAGGTCGGCCTCGACTTCTTCGGGCTCGGCGAGCACCACCGAGCCGACTTCGCCGTCTCCGCGCCGGAGGTCGTGCTCGCGGGCATCGCCACGCAGACCGAGCGGATCCGCCTCGGCACCGCGGTCACCGTCCTCAGCAGCGACGACCCGATCCGGGTGTTCCAGCGGTTCGCCACGCTCGACGCGCTGTCGAACGGTCGGGCGGAGGTCATCCTCGGGCGCGGCTCGTTCACCGAGTCGTTCCCTCTGTTCGGCTTCGAGCTCCAGGACTACGAGCAGCTCTTCGAGGAGAAGCTCGACCTGTTCGCCCACCTCCGCGAGGAGGGGCCAGTCACGTGGTCGGGCACCATCCGGCCTCCGCTGCGCGACCAGCTCGTGTTCCCCACCACCGAGTCGGGCTCGCTCCGCACATGGGTCGGTGTCGGCGGCAGCCCCGAATCGGTCGTGCGGGCGGCGCGCTACGGCCTCCCTCTGATGCTCGCCATCATCGGCGGGTCACCGGTCCGCTTCGCCCCCCTCGTCGACCTCCACCGCCGCGCCCTCGACCAGCTCGGGTACAGCCCGCAGCCCGTTGGGGTGCACAGCCCCGGCTACGTCGGCGAGACCGACGAGCAGGCGCGAGAGGAGCTGTGGCCGCACTACTCGGCCATGCACGCTCGCATCGGCCGTGAGCGTGGGTGGCCCCCCATGACCCGGGCGCAGTTCGAGCAGGCGGCAGGTCCCGACGGCGCGCTCTTCGCCGGCTCGGCGCAGACCGTCGCTGACAAGATCGTGCGCGTCGCACGGGCGCTCGGTCTCGACCGCTTCGACCTCAAGGTGAGCAACGGGACGCTCCCCCACGAGCAGGTGCTCGCCAGCATCGAGCGCTACGGCACCGAGGTGGCGCCGCTGGTGCGGGCGGGGCTGGCCCACGCACCCGCCGACGAGGTCGCCCGCAGCGCCTGACCCGGCCGGGCCCGATCCCTCAGCGCTGCGACGCAGTCAGTCGACGATGGCGGCGTTGACGAGCGCCTTGAGCTGACCGCGGAAGTTGAAGGTGCCCGACGGGAGGAGCTGGGTCATGAAGACGACCACGAGGTCGTCCTCGGGCGCCACCCAGAACGTCGTCGACGCCGCCCCGCCCCACATGAGCTCGCCGGCGGTCCCGCTCACGCCCGTCTGGGCGGGGCCTTGGCTGACGGCCATCGTCAGGCCGAAGCCCATCCCCTCGAAGCCGGTCTCGCCGTACGCCCCTGGCCGGGCCACGTCGGCGAGCTGGACGCCGCCCGGGAGGTGGTTGATCGTCATCAGCTCGACGGTGCGGGGGGCCAGGACCCGGGTGCCGTCGAGCTGCCCGCCGTCACACAGCATCTGGCAGAACCGGAAGTAGTCGACTGTCGTGCCGACGAGGCCGCCACCACCGGACAGGAACGAGCGGGGCTTGCGGTAGGCGCTGTCACCGGGGTCGTCGACCACGACGAGCTCTTTGCGGGCGTTGCGCCCGTAGCAGGTGGCGAAGCGGTCGACGGCGTCGTCTCCGACGACGAAGCCGGTGTCGACCATGCCGAGCGGGTCGAAGACCTCCTGCTGCAGGTACTCGTCGAAGCGCATGCCCGAGATGACCTCGACGAGCCGGGCGCAGACGTCGGTGCCGAACGAGTAGAGCCAGTGGGTCCCGGGCTGGAACCGCAGCGGGGCGGTGGCCAGGTCCTCCACCAGCGCCTCGAGGCTCTCGTAGCGGTCGGCGCTCGATCCTCGGTTGCCTGAGCCGGGCTCGGGGAGCGCGAGGTCGGCGTTGCCGGGTCCGTAGCCGAGCCCTGCGGTGTGCATCATCACGTCGCGGATGCTCGGCGGCCGGTCCGGCGCCACGAGCTGGGTGGACCCGTCTTCCGCGCGCTCGCGCACCTGGATGCCACGCCACGAGGGGATGAACCGGTGCACGGGGTCGGTCAGCTGGAAGTAGCCGCGCTCGTACAGCGTCATCAGCGCCACGCCCGTGATCGGCTTGGTCATGGAGTAGAGGCGCCAGATCGTGTCGTCCTGCACCGGCCGGCCGCGCTCGAGGTCCATCGACCCGAGTGAGGAGAAGTGGGCCACCTGCCCTCGCCTGGCCACGAGCGTCTGGCAGCCGGCGATCTTCCCCGGCTGCACGTAGCTGCGCTCGAGGTGCTCGTCGATCCGAGCCAGTCGGCCCTCGTCGAACCCTGCGGCTGCTGCGTCGATGTCCATCATCCCCCCGGGTGGTCCTCGCGGCCGTGCGCCGCACCCTAGAGCGACCGGTCAGGTGCGGGCGGCGAGCCAGAGGAGGACGTCGCGCCGGACGCGGTCCCGCTCGAGCTCGTTGAAGAGCTCGTGCCGGGCGCCGGGGTACGAGAGGAAGGTCACGTCGTGCACGCCCTGGTCGCGGTAGTGCGCTGCCAGCGCCTCGCCCCCGGCGTCGCCCCCGATCGGGTCGTCGGCTCCGTTGAAGACGAGGATCGGGAGCTGCGGCGAGACCTGCCGGCCAGCCGCCTCCGGCGACGGCGACCCGGCGCGAGCGCCGGGGAGAGCGCGCATGATCTCGAACCCGCAGAGCGGGTCGGCGATGTAGCGGTCCACCTCTGCCTCGTCGCGCGTCAGCCAGTCGTAGGGGGTGCGCGCCGGCTCGAAGCGCTCGTTGCGCGAGGGTCGCGGGTCGGGCACCGGCACCGCCGGGTCCCGGTACGTCGTCCCCGTCAGCAGGGCCCCGGCCAGCTCGTCGCTCCACCGCCGGAGGGAGCGCTGGAGGATCATCGACCCCCAGCTGTGGCCGAGGGCGAACACCGGGAGCCCCGGGTGCTCGGCCGCGGCCCGCTGCGTGACGGCGTGGACCGCGTCGAGCACGCCGTCGGCGCCGCGCGGGCCGAGGTCGCCGAGCGTCCCACCCCGGACCCCGCTCTGGCCGTGCCCCCGGTGGTCGTCCGCCCAGACGGCGAACCCGGCGGCGGCGAGCACCTGTGCCGTCTCGTCGTAGCGGCGGGCGTGCTCACCCCACCCGTGCAGGAGGTGGAGGACGGCGTGCGGCGACGGCGGCAGCCACCGGTGCACGACCGTCGTCAGCCCGTCCGGGTCCTCGACCTCCAGCTCGTCGAGGACGATCTCGTCCGACATGCCCGACCCTTCCGTTGCTCTCGCCGCGTCGAGTCGGCCCCGGCCAGCGTACGACGGGCGCTGGACCCGCGCCTGTGGGCGCCAGGTCGGCGATGCGCTGGATCGACCGGTCGGTGTCCGCCTCGCTCGACCGGGGTCGGCGGCTGCGGTCGGAGACCCCGTTCCGAGAGCCGGCTACGATGACCGGGCTCGTTGCCCTCGTAGCTCAGCGGATAGAGCATCGCCCTCCGGAGGCGTGTGCGCAGGTTCGAGTCCTGCCGAGGGCGCCACCATCGAGACCATAACGTTGCAGGTCAGGGCCTTGCGACGCCGGGCGAGCGCCATCGCAGGGCGCGCAGAGGGCGCGGGTGGGGCGCGGCAGTGCAGTGCAGGCGTCGGTCCTGATGGCGTCGGCGACCGTGCTGTCTACCTGGACTTCGTGTCGAAGTTGGTCGCCAGCGTGCCGTTCCAGGCGTCGACAGCCGGGACGGCAGCGCCAGGCGCAGCCTCGTCAAAGCAGCCGATCGATGGGGTACAGCGCAATCGCTCTAGCGCCTCGCACGAAGTCCTGCTGACGCCGAACCGTCTGGCCAAGGGGTCGGAGAACACGTCGAAGCTTGGCCGGACAACTGCGCTGGCCGAGCGACGCACCGGAACGCCCGCTGGAGAAGCGCGCTATCGGGGCACCGGGTCGGGTGCCGGAGGACGAAGTATTGAGCGTGCGTTCGGAGCGCTCGGTGAGGAAGTCGTGCCAGTCACTCCTGACAGCGTCCGGGCCGACCCAGTGCCAGGATGCGGCCGAGGACCAAGGGGCTGATGCATGACGACTGCGCTTCGAATCCCGGATCGGTTGGCGCGCATCGTCGTCTCGGCGTTCGGCGATGTCGGACGCGACTGGCTGGCGCGACTACCGATCCTGGTCGCTGACGCGGCGAGTGCTTGGCAGCTGCAGGTCGGTACCCCGTTCGAGCCGGGCGGGAATGTCGGGTGGGTTGCCCCCGTACGTCGAGCGGACGGCAGCGACGCGGTGTTGAAGGTGGAGTGTCCGGGTCATCGCAATCCCTGGGCGGCAAAGGGCCTCCAACATTGGGCGGGTCGCGGAGCGGCGCGACTTCTCGACTCCGACGAGGCGAGTCAGATCTTGCTGCTCGAGCGGTGCATGCCAGGCACGAACGGCGATGACCTCGACGTCGCGGCCGCGAACAAGGCCGTTGCGTCGGTGCTCGCCGAGCTACACGCAGTCGAACCTCCTGCAGCGGACGAGTTCGAGCCACTCGCGATGTTGGTTGAGCGCTCCTGCGAGACGATGTGGGACTGGTTCGAACGGTTCGAGCCGCCGGTGGATCGAGGCGTCGTCGCGCACGCGGACGAGCTGTTCAGGTCCCTGACCTCTTCTTCTACGGACACGGTGTTGCTACACGGCGATCTTGGGCCGAGCAACGTCGTGCTCTCGGAGCGTGGATGGTTGGCGATCGATCCGTATCCGGTGCTGGGTGATCGCGCCTTTGACGTGGGGCACTCTCTGTCCCGGCGTGACCTGCGCAACGCGCGGGAGCAGATCGGCTTGTTTGCCGATCGTCTGGATCTTGATGCGCGACGCATCGCAGGCTGGACCTTCGCGTGCTGTGTGGAGCTCGCGCTGGAGAGCTGGTCGGTCGGAGACGCAATGGGACTCCGCGAATGCCTCGACCGTGCGGAACGGGTCTCATCGCAGCGCCTGGTGTAGCAACGCGCCGGGACCGAGAAGAGTGTGGCGGCTCGCTCGGGCAAATGGGGCTCAACTGACGCTCTCGTGGGTGGCTGAGCCCTGCCGCCTGGCGTGATCCGCGTGCGCACGCCGCCCGCTCCCTACGTTCCCAGCTGTCTAGGTCCGGCAGCGTGGAAGGAACGGCGTGCGCGTCAGCAAGGTACTCAAGGCGATCTGTGGGTTGGGTCGCGAGGTCGTGATCCGAGGCTTCGAGCTCATCGACGGGGACCGTCCTCGACTGGACGTCTGGGTCCGCCCGAAGGTTCGCCGCCGGGGTCGGTGCGGGCGTTGCGGTGAGCTCGCGACCTGGTTCGATCACGGCGGCGGGGAACGCCGCTGGAAGCACCTCGACGCTGCCTACGCCACCGTC
>JBBSLC010000036.1:0-22214 GCA_038255685.1 Acidimicrobiales bacterium
AGTGGCGCCTCGTAGGGGCTGTCGATCCCCGTCATGCCGGTGAGCGCGCCGCTCCTGGCCTTGGCGTAGAGGCCCTTGGGATCGCGCTCCTCGCACGCTGCGAGCGGGGTGTCGACGAACACCTCGAAGAAGCGCAGCCCGTCGGCCTCGTGGGCCGCCCGCACAGCGTCCCGACCGGCGCGGAAGGGGCTGATCACGGGCACGAGCGCGACGACGCCCGCCTCGGCCATCAGGCGGGCGACCTCGCCGACGCGTCGGACGTTCTCAGTCCTGTCTTCGTCTGAGAACCCGAGATCGGCGTTGAGCCCGTGGCGGACGTTGTCGCCGTCGAGCATGGAGGTGGGCTGACCGTCGGCCACGAGCAGGCGCTCGAGCGCCGTCGCGACCGTCGACTTCCCCGAACCGGAGAGCCCGGTCAGCCAGATCGTCGCTCCCCTCGCGCCGGTCGCCTTCCAGCGCTCGGTGCGGGTCAGCGCCGTCGCGTGCCAGGTGAGGTTGCGCTCCGCTGCCGCCGCTTCGACGCTGTCGTCGCTCACTCAGGACCCGTGGAGGATCATGCCGGCTGCGACGGTCGCGCTCGTGGTCTCGTCGATGAGGACGAAGCTCCCCGTGGTCCGGTTGCGCCGGTACTCGTCGGTGAACAACGGCGCCGTCGTGCGCAGCTGCACCCGACCGATCTCGTTGAGGCCGAGCGCGTCGACACCGTCCTCACGGTGCAGGGTGTTGATGTCGAGCCGGTACTGGACGTCGCTCACGAGGGCCCGGACCGAGCGCGTCGTGTGCTTGAGCACGTACTTCCCTCGCAGCTGGAGCGGGACCTCCCCGAGCCAGCACAGCATCGCGTCGATGTCCTGGCTCACAGACGGCTGGTTGGCGGGGCGGCAGAGCATGTCCCCACGGCTGATGTCGAGGTCGTCGGCGAAGCCCATGGTGACCGCCATCGGCGTGTAGGCCGCAGCGACGGGACCGTCGGCGGTGTCGATCGATGCGATCGTCGTCTTGAACCCGGACGGCAGGACGACGACCTCGTCACCCGGACGGAAGACGCCACCGGCCACGGTGCCGGCGTAGCGCCGGTCGTCTCGCGGCGTGGCCGTGCCGATCGTGGGTCGGATCACGTACTGCACGGGGAACCGAGCGTCGATGAGGTTGCGGTCCGATGCGATGTGGACCTCCTCGAGGATGTGCAGGAGCGACCCCCCCTCGTACCAGCCCATGTTGGCGCTGCGGTGCACGACGTTGTCCCCGTGCAGGGCAGAGATCGGCACGAAGCTGAGATCGCCGATCTCGAGCTTGGTGGCGAAGGCCCGGAAGTCGGCCTTGATCTCCTCGAAGCGGGCTTCGTCGTAGCCGACGAGGTCCATCTTGTTGACGCACACCACGATGTGGGGGACCCGCAGCAGCGTGGCGAGGAAGGCGTGACGACGGCTCTGCTCGACGAGGCCGCTCTGGGCGTCGACCAGGATGAGGGCGAGGTCGGCGGTCGACGCCCCCGTCACCATGTTGCGGGTGTACTGGATGTGACCCGGGGTGTCGGCGATGACGAACTTGCGCTTCGGGGTGGCGAAGTACCGGTAGGCGACGTCGATGGTGATGCCCTGCTCGCGCTCCGCCCGAAGGCCGTCGGTCAGGAGCGCCAGGTTGGTGTGCTCCTCTCCGCGCTGGCGAGAGGTGCGCTCCACCGCTTCGAGCTGGTCCTCGAAGATGGCCTTGGAGTCGTAGAGCAGGCGGCCGATCAGGGTCGACTTGCCGTCGTCGACCGATCCGGCCGTCGCGAACCGCAGCAGCTCGGCCATGGCTAGAAGTACCCCTCGCGCTTGCGGTCTTCCATGGCCGCCTCGGAGAAGCGGTCGTCAGCGCGGGTGGCGCCCCGCTCGGTGATGCGGGTGGCGGCCACCTCGAGGATCACGTCCTCGACGGTCGTGGCGGCCGACTCGACGGCTGCCGTGCACGTCGCGTCACCGACGGTGCGGTAGCGGACGAGCGCCTCGAACGGCTCCTCGCCGTCACGCACCGGGACGAGGTCGTTGATGGCCATCAGCATCCCGTCCCGACGCACGACCTCGCGGTGGTGGGCGTAGTACAGCGACGGGATCTCGATCCCCTCGTCGGCGATGTACTGCCAGATGTCGAGCTCGGTCCAGTTGCTGAGCGGGAAGACCCTGATGTGCTCGCCCTTGCGGTGACGCCCGTTGTAGAGGCTCCACAGCTCGGGGCGCTGGTTCTTCGGATCCCACTGCCCGAACTCGTCACGGAAGCTGAACACCCGCTCCTTGGCCCGGGCCTTCTCCTCGTCCCGACGAGCCCCGCCGAAGGCAGCATCGAAGTCGTGCGCTTCGATGGCATGGAGCAGCACGCCGGTCTGGAGGCGGTTGCGGCTCGCTCGGGGGCCGGTCTCCTCGGTCGCTCGCCCGCTGTCGATCGCGTCCTGCACCGATGCGACCTCGAGGCGCACACCGAGCTCGGCGACTCGCTTGTCCCGGAACTCGAGCACCTCGGGGAAGTTCTCGCCCGTGTCGACGTGCATGACCGGGACCGGGATCTTCGCCGGCCAGAACGCCTTCTCCGCCAGGCGGAGCATGACGATCGAGTCCTTGCCGCCGCTGAACAGCAGGACGGGGCGCTCGAACTCCGCTGCGACCTCGCGGAAGATGTGGACGGCCTCGGCCTCGAGGGCGGCGAGGTGGGACAGCTCGTAGGTCCCCGGCGCAGGTGCGCCGTCAGAGGGCGTGATCGTGTCGATGGCGCTCACGGTACCGAATCCCGACCGTTCCACTCAACATTGACCAGAGGATGTGGGCGGTACGGTCGCTCGGCCATGACAGACGCCGCCACGCCCGACGACCACCGCCTGGCCGCCGCCCTCGCCGAGGAGGCGGGCCAGCTCCTCCTCCAGCTGCGGCTCGACGGTGCGTCGCTCCACCCCGCCACGCTGAAGGACCAGGGTGACCGCCAGGCCCACCGGCTGCTCGCCGACCGGCTGCACGAGGCGCGACCCGACGACGGGCTCCTGTCCGAGGAGGGCGTCGACACCGCACGGCGCCTCGGCCGCCAGCGGGTGTGGGTCGTGGACCCGCTCGACGGGACCCGCGAGTACGGCGAGGCGGGCCGCAGCGACTGGGCCGTCCACGTCGCCCTCGCCATCGACGGCACGCTGGTCGCCGGCGCCGTCGCCCTCCCGGCGCGCCAGCTCGTGCTCTCGACCGACCCCGCACCCGAGCTGCCGCCGGCGACGACGGGTCGGCTGCGCGTCGTGACGAGCCGGACGCGCATGCCCGAGGCGGCGACCCGGGTGGCGAGGGCGCTCGACGCCGATCTGCTCCCGCTGGGCTCGGCAGGTGCCAAGGCGATGGCGGTCGTCCTCGGCGAGGCCGACGCCTACGCCCACGCAGGCGGCATGTACGAGTGGGACTCCGCTGCCCCAGCCGCCGTGGCTGCCGCCGCCGGCATGCACGTCAGCCGGATCGACGGCTCCCCCCTCCTGTACAACCAGCCGGACCCCTGGCTCCCCGACTTCCTCGTCTGCCGTCCCGAGCTGGCCGAGACCTGCCTCGCCGCGCTCGAGCGCTGGTGGTGACCGGCGCTCAGAGCCAGCCACGCCGCCTGAAGAGCAGGTACAGGTACAGCGACGAGCCCACCATCAGCGCCAGGGCGAACGGGTAGCCGAGCAGCCAGCCGAGCTCGGGCATGTGCTGGAAGTTCATGCCGTACACGCCGGCGATGAGCGTCGAGACACCGGCGATCGCCACCCACGCCGAGATCTTGCGCATGTCCTCGTTCTGGCGCACCCCGACCTGGGCCAGGTTCGCCGACAGGGCGCTGTCGAGGAGCGCGCCCAGCGCGTCGATCCGGTCGGCGACGCGCAGCACGTGGTCGAGCACGTCTCGGAAGTACTCGAGCGGGACGTCCCCGATGTTGGGGACCTTCCCGGCGACGAGCTGCTCGAGGGGGACGCTGAGCGGCGTGACGGCCTGGCGGAACTCGAGCACCTCGCGCTTGAGCTTGTAGATGCGCTTGGCGTGGTCGATCCGAGCGTCGGAGAAGACCTGCAGCTCGATCTCGTCGATGTCGGTGTCGAGGCCCTGGAGGACCACCTCGTAGTCGTCGACCACATGGTCGAGCACGGCGTGCAGCACCCCGGCGGGGCCACAGCCGAGCTCCTCGGGCGCGTCGCCGATGCTCTTGCGGACCTCGGCGAAGACTGCGCTCTGCCCGTGGCGGACCGTGACGACGAACCCGTCACCGACGAAGAGCATGAGCTCAGCGAGCTCGACGACCTCCTCCCGGTCGACGTAGCGCGCCGCCTTCAAGACGACGAAGAGCGTCTCCCCGTACACCTCGAGCTTGGCCCGCTGGTGGGCGTGCACCGCGTCCTCCACCGCCAGTGCAGGCAGCTGGAGCTCCTCGCTGATCACCTCGAGCTCGCGGGCGTCCGGCTCGGCGAGGCCGATCCAGGCGAAGCGGTCCGAGTCGGCCCGTCCCTCCTCGAGTGCGCGCTCGAGCGGCACCTCGCCTTGACGGCGCAGGCCCTTCTCGTAGACGGCGCAGTCGACGATCACCTGGGGAGTCTCCCCCCTCCAGCACCTGCCGGCCACCACCGGGCCGCACACCGGGTGGCAGGATCGCACCATGGAGCTCCGAGCCATCCGCTACGAGGTCGCCGACCGGGTCGCCCTCATCACCCTCGACCGACCCGAACGGCTCAACGCGTGGACCGGGCGCATGGACGAGGAGCACCGCTGGGCCATGGACCAGGCCGAGTCTGATCCGGACGTGCGCGTGATCGTCCTGACGGGCGCCGGGCGGGGGTTCTGCGCCGGCGCCGACACCGATGCGCTCACCGGCCTCGTCGCCGCCGGCACCTACGACGACGGCGTGCGGTCCGAGCCGGCGACGCCCGGCTACGGCGTTCGGCCCGACTTCGACCACCCCCACGCCTTCCACCTCGGCCTCACCAAGCCGGTGATCGCTGCGCTGAACGGGGCGGCCGCCGGGGTCGGCTTCGTGCTCGCCTGCTACGCCGACATCCGCTTCGCCGCCGAGGGCGCCAAGCTCACCACCAGCTTCGGGCGCCTCGGCCTGCCCGGCGAGTGGGGCATCACCTGGATCCTCCCCCGTCTCATCGGGCCGGCCCGAGCCGCCGAGCTGCTCTTCTCCTCCCGCGTGGTCCTCGCCGAGGAAGCGGAGCGCATCGGCCTGGTGAACCGGGTCTATCCGGCGGATGCGCTGCTCGCCGAGACCCTGGCGTTCGCCAAGGCGATGGCCACCGAGATCGCCCCCTCGTCGCTCCGGGTCCTGAAGGCCCAGCTCTGGGCCGACCAGCTCGACCCGCTCGAGGTCTCGATCCAGCGCGCCACCGAGCTTCTCCAGTCGATGATCGGCGCCCCCGACTTCAACGAGGGCGTCGCCGCCCTCACCGAGCGCCGCCCACCGAGCTTCTCCTAGGGGAACCCGCCCCTCAGGCCGGCCTCCGTTCCTGCCTGTTCTGTGGCACGCGTCAGACCCGTTGGCAGCGATCTGGGGCCAGGGTGATCGAACCGGGACCGGCTCTCCATCGGTGGTCCCTGCGGTACCGCAGCGAGCAGCAGGTCGCCTGCGCGTCATAGTTCAGCGTGCGCTGTACAGTTCAGTGTGTGCTGACGCGTACCGATCGCCACGACGCTCTCCACCGGTTTGGACGGGCGCTCGGCGACCCCGGGCGGTGCAACATCCTGGTCGCCCTCCTCGACGGCCCCGCCTACCCGGGTGAGCTGGCCGAGACGCTCGGCCTCACCCGCTCGAACACGAGCAACCACCTCTCGTGCCTCCGCGGATGCGGCCTCGTGACCGCGACCGCTGAAGGACGCCAGGTCCGGTACGAGATCGCCGACCCGAACCTCGCCCACGCCATCCGCGACCTCCTCGAAATCGTTGTCGGCTCCGACTGCGATCTCTGACGTGACCGCCGTCCTCGCCCCCGACCGAACCACGGTTCTTCGACGCCGAGTCCGCCTGCTCGTCGGCGGCGTGCTCGTCTACAACGTCTTGGAAGCGGCCACGGCCCTCACCGCCGGCGCCATCGCCTCGTCCACGGCGCTCGTCGGATTCGGCCTCGACTCGATCGTCGAGGTCACGTCCGCCCTGGCGATCACCTGGCAGTACGCACACCACACGCCCAGCGACCGGGAGCACCGTGCCCTGCGCGTCGTCGCGTACTCGTTCTTCGCGCTCGCCGCGTACGTGAGCGTCGACGCGGTGCTGTCCCTTGCCGGAGGCCGGGAGGCCGAGCGCAGCTCGCTCGGCATCGCGCTCGCCGCCCTCAGCCTCCTCGTCATGCCGATCGCTTCGTTCGTCGAGCGACGTACCGGCGAAGCGCTCGGGTCCGCAAGCGTGGTGGCCGACTCGAAGCAGCTCCTGCTGTGCTCCTACCTGTCCGCGGTTCTCCTTGGCGGCTTGGTGATCAACTCGACGCTCGGGTGGAGCTGGGCCGACCCGGTCGCCGGTCTCCTCATCGCCGCCCTCGCCGTGCGCGAGGGCCGGAACGCCCTGCGCGGCGATGTGTGCTGCACCCCTCCAGCAGCACTCCTCGCCGAAGCCGACAGCTGCGACGACCGGTGCGGGTCGTGACCGCCGGGAAGACGTCGCCAGTGGATGGCGCCACCTCGAACGAGCACACGAACTCTCGCAGCCGCACACGCTCGCCCACGTGGGCAGTCACCGGGCATCCCACCCCCGACTGGACGCACCCCACCGGGGAACGCCTCGACACGTGGGGCGTCAGCTTCCACACCCCCCGACCCCCACCCGCCGACGACCAGCCGGCAGCCGAAGGCGAAGCCGCCTGAGCGGCGCCGAGGCGGTCACTCGGCGAAGAGGTCCCCGATCGACAGCTCGAAGTCGGGCAAGAGCGGTGAGCTGAGCACTGCGCCCACGGGGAGCTCCTCGGCGATGTCGAACGTCGGCGCAGACGGCGACAGCCGACGGAGGACGAGGACCGTCCTGGCTGTGGTGTCGACGAGCCAGAGCTCGGGCAGACCGAGGCGTCCATAGACCGCGCGCTTGACCCCGACGTCGTAGCGCCACGTCGATGGCGAGCGCACCTCGACAGCGAGGTCGGGGGGACCCGAGAGGTTGAGGACCTCCCACCCCGGGCGGCGGGCTTCGGAGAGCCACAGCACGTCCGGTGCGTAGACGTTGGCTTCGTCCAACCGGACATCGAGGGGCAAGAACGCCTCACCCCTTCCAGGGCCGCCATCGGTCCAGCGCTGCAACGCGATGAGCAATCGCAGTGCGACCCGCTGGTGGCGGACCGCAGGTTCGTTCACGACGATCTCACCGGCGACGAGCTCGGTTCGCCTTCCGTCGGGCGGACCGGCGAGGTACTCGTCAGCACTGAGCAGGCGCGAGGAGACGGCCACGGCGTCAACGCCACGCCGCGTCACCCGTGCGGGGCCGGCCCGCCTCCATCGGGAGCACATCCCACGACCGGAGGGCACGACGGATCCTCCTCGCCACTGACCCCGAGACCAACGGGGTGATGTCCGCGAGCAGCGCGGTGACCGGCGGCTGCCGGGAGAGCAGGTGCCGGGCGAAGGAACCCTCGTCCATCCACACAGCGATCTCCGGTGTGAGATCGGTGCCGAGCCAGCCTCTGGTGATCACGTGCCAACGCAGCGGGCCCCAGCCGCACACCTTGTGGAAGGCACGTGCCGCTTCGTCGAGACTGACGTTGCGTTCCATCTGACTGCGCGTGGGTGGCGTTGGTACCGTGGTCCACCGTGGTGGGGTGGCGGAGGCGGGTGGTCAGCGTGCTCGCGCTCCTCGCCGGGCTCGTGGCGGGGTGTGCCCCCGCATCCGACGGCGGGACGACGCTGACCCGCTCCGCGCTCGTCGAGCCCGGGCCGGCCCCGCTCGCTGCGGCGTCGGCGGCGGCGCCGGTGACCGTCCCGTTGCCGAGCACGACCCTCGCCCCGACGCCCGCCCCTCGCCCGCCGAGCACGACCGCCGCCCCACCGCCGGCCCCGACCACCGCGGCGCCGGTGACCGCCTCGGTCGCTCCCCTCGTCACGGCCCCCGCCCCACCTCCTCCACCACCGGCACCGCGGTCGGTGCACGAGCAGGCGTGGACGCCCTTCGCCTCCATCGAGGGCGTGGTGCTCCACCACCCGTCTGCCCGGGTCGAGGCGGTCGGGTTCCACGAGTCCAACCACGACGGCGCCCGAGACCTCGAACCGCTCTCGACCGCCGCCAACCCGATCGTGCTCGAGTCGAGGGAGCGCGGGACGGGGGCTCGCACCGCAGCCGATGTGGTCTCCGACCCCGAAGCGGAGATCCGGGCACCGGTGACGGGACGTGTCCTGCGCGCCGGCACCTACGTCCTCTACTGCGACCACGCCGACGACTACGCCGTCATCGAGCCCGATGCCCGCCCCGGGTGGGAGGTCAAGGTCCTCCACATCGACGGGGTCACGGTCGCCGCCGGTGATCGTGTCCTGGCCGGCGAGACCGTGCTCGCCAGGCGCCCGACCCAGCTCCCGTTCGACTCGCAGGTCGACGATCACACCGCATCACCGGCGTGGCCCCACGTCCACCTGGAGGTCGTCGATCCCAGCATCCCCGACCGCCCGTCGAGCGGTGGCGGCTGCTGAGCGACCGGCCGGCCTGCCGGTACCGGCGACAGCGTCCGTAGTGTTGTGGCGTGAGCACCACCAGCCCGGCCGACCTCGAGCTCGGCACCTTCAGCGACGACCCGCCGTGGACCGTCGACCCGGCCACGATCACCTGGCGGACGGGGCTCGACCGAGTCCGCGCGCGCACCAGGGCTGAGGTCCCCGAGCTCACCCGCCGGCGGCGGGTGCCCCCGATCGGCCGGCTCGTCACCACTGTGCGCCACCTCGGGGTCCCGCTCGCCGTCTGGGGCGCGACGGACCGGCGCACCGGCGGCGCCGTCTCCCGGGCGGGCCTGTCACGCCGGTTGCGGGTCGCAGCCGAGAAGCTCGGGGCCACCTACATCAAGCTCGGCCAGATCATCTCCTCGGGCGAGGGGCTCTTCCCCGAGGAGCTCGTGCGGGAGTTCAAGCTCTGCCGTGACCGTGTCCCACCCGAGCCGTGGGAGGTCGTCGAGCAGGTGGTGCTCGAGGAGCTCGGGCGACCGATCGCAGAGGTGTTCTCCTCCTTCGAGCGCACGCCGCTCGCCGCCGCCTCCATCGCTCAGGTCCACGCCGCCACGCTCGTCACCGGCGAGTCCGTGGTGGTGAAGGTCCAGCGGCCGTCGGTGGCAACGCTGGTGCGTGCCGACCTGCGGGTCATGTCGTGGGTCGCTCCCGCCCTCGTCGGTCGCATCCCCGTCGCTGCGCTCGCCAACCCGCCTGCGCTCGTCGAGCTGTTCGCGGACACGATCACCGAAGAGCTCGACTTCCGCCTCGAGGCCGAGAACATGCTCGACGTCGCCCGGGTGCTCGCCGACCTCGGTCAGCGCCACTTCGTGGTGCCCCGACCCCACCCGTCGCTGGTCACCCGCAGGCTGCTCGTGATGGAGCGGCTGAGCGGCTTCGCCTTCGACGACGTGGCAGGCATGCGTGAAGCAGGCGTCGACACCGAGACGGTCGTGCGCACCGGGATGATCGGGTTCCTCGAAGGCGCGATGATCCACGGGATCTTCCACGGCGACCTCCACGGCGGGAACCTGTTCATCCAGCCCGACGGCCGCACCGCCCTGCTCGACTACGGCATCACCGGCCGGCTGAGCGAGGTGAAGCGGCTCGCCTTCCTCCGCCTCCTGATGGGGAGCATCACCAACGACATCAAGGGCCAGCTTGCGGCGTTGGTCGACCTCGGCGCGCTCCCGTCCGACACGGACCTCACGGCGGTCATCAGAGACCTGAAGCTCGACCGACCCCCCGTCGACCCGACCACGCTGAGCGGCGAGGAGCTCGTGGCCGAGCTGCGAGCCATCGTGAAGGCGCTGCTCGGCTACGGCGCGAGCATGCCCAAGGAGCTGATGCTCTTCATCAAGAACATGGTGTTCCTCGACGGCGCCATCGCGTCGCTCGCCCCCAACCTCGACCTCTTCGGCGAGATCGCCGAGATCGCCACCTACTTCACGATCAACCACGGGGAGCGGCTCGCCAAGGAGATCGGGGTCGAGCCGGACGACTTCGAGGTCGACCTCAGCGGGGTGAAGGCGAGCTTCGGGCTCGATGCCGACCACGAGGGGCTCACCTACGCGCAGCTGCTGGAGCGCAGGGAGACGATCAAGAAGCGCCTCGGCGAGTCCGGACGACCCGGCTCCGGTCGCAGACGGCGACACAGGTCCTGAGTCACCGGGCGCGCGCGTCGCGACCGGTAGAAAGGCCGCATGCGCCTTGTCGTCGCCACCTGCTCGGTCGACTACGCCGGTCGCCTCCACGCCCACCTGCCCGAGGCCCGTCGACTCCTCGTCGTGAAGGCCGATGGCACGATCCTCATCCACGCCGACGCGGGGTCCAAGGCGCTGAACTGGATGTCCGCGCCGTGCCGCATCGTCGAGTCGGACGCTGGTTGGACCGTGACCGGATCGAAGGGCGAGCGGCTCGACATCGCCATCGCCGAGATCCACTCCGATGTCCGCGCCGAGCTGGGTGAGGAGCCAGGGCTCACGAAGACCCACAGCGAGAAGGAGATCCAACAGCTCCTCGCGTCGGCCTGCAGCTGCATCGAAGACGGCCTGCGGCTCGTGCGGCGGGAGCACCCCACACCCATCGGCCCCGTTGACCTGCTGTGCCTCGATGGCGAAGGGCGAGCTGTGGCGGTCGAGGTCAAGCGGGTGGGAGACATCGACGGTGTCGAGCAGCTCAGCCGGTACCTCCGCTACCTCGAGCGCGACACCACGCTCAGGGACATCCGCGGGATCTACGTCGCCGGCACGGTCAAGCCGCAGGCGCGGACCCTCGCCGAGGACCGTGGCATCGCCTGGGTCGAGGTCGACTTCGACGTGCTCGCCGAACGCCGGGAGCCAGAGCTCACGCTCTTCGGGGCGTGAGGACGGCACCGCCACGGTTTCCCTCGATCGGTCGGCGGGCAGGTCGGCCGCATGCAGCGAGACGAATCAGCCGCCAACCCGCCGTCCGCCGATCGTGGAGACAGCGTCAATCCGAGCACCGGGACGGGGACCTCGGGCCCAGGCTATGCGGCCTACGAGGACGAGAGCCAGACCGGCGACGTCGGTGGCGAGGCGGAGATCGATCTCGAGGACAAGGCGAGGCGCATGGCCGCTGGTGACGCCGGCGCCGACCCCGGCGCCGCCGCCCCGTCACATGCCGAGCCACCGGAGCCGAACCCGGACGAGGTGAGCGAGAACCCCGAGGTGCAGACCGGCGGATGAGCTCCCCGTGGTGCCCCCGACTCGCCCGACGTGACCCCGGCACGGGGTCTCTGGCAGGCTTCTCGACATGAGCTCGCCACGCGCCCCTCGCACGGCGAGCCCCCGACGGCCCTTCCGGGCTAAGGGTGGCGCGACGCCTCCGGTTGTCGCGTCGACCCGCTGAGCGCGAACCGCCGGCGGAGGTCGACGTCGGACACGGTCCTCCGGGTCGCCGTCGTCGTCCTACTCGTCCCGGTCACCATCATCCTCCTGGCGCTCGGCGCATGGGCGTGGGACACACGTGGTGACAGCACCGACGTCATGCGCGGCGTCGACGTCGCTGGACGCCCCGTGGGGGGCCTCGACGGATCTGCCCTCGACATCGTCCTCCAGGAGGTCGCCTCGGAGTACCCGGCGACGACGGTCAACATCAGGACCCCCGAGGGAGACCTCGTGGCGACCGGAGCCGAGATCGGACTCGCCCTCGACGTCGCTGCGACACGAAGCCAGGTGCTCGCCGTCGGCCGCGATGGCCCGGCGGGGAGGCGCTTCGTCGACTGGCTCGGGTCACTGACCGGTTCGACCAGCGCCGAGGTCCGGGTGGTCGTGGACCGCACGCTCCTCGACCCGGTCGTGGTCGGGCGGGACCCGACCGGTCGCACGCTGCCGACCGAACCGAGCATCACCGGCGAGAGCGGCGAGCTCGTGGCCGTGTCCGGCGTCGACGGTCGCGGGCTCGACCCTGGTGCGGTGTGGGAGGAGATCGTGACCGAGGCCAGGGACGGCTCACTCCCCGTCGAGGTCAGCGTCGAGGCCTCGCCGATCCCGCCTCGGTTCGGTGAGGCGGACGCCGAACGTCTCGTGCAGCGCGCTCGTGACCTCACCGCTGAACCGCTCGAGGTGGTGGCTGGTGAGACCGCAGCGGCGGTGCCGAGCGAGACGATGCGCACGTGGCTCCGGTCGTCGGCTTCGACGGGCAACCTGGTGCTGGAGGTCGAGGACGAGGCGATCGGTGCCGACCTCGAGGCGCTCCTCGGCGACGCCGGGCGCCGCCCGACCGATGCCACGTTCAGGGTGGAGGGCGCCGCCGTCGTGATCGTGCCTGGCGCTTCAGGCACACGCTGCTGCGCAGCGGAGGCGGCCGCCCGGGTTCGTGCTGCGGTGCTCGAGCGTCCAGCGGCGCCCGTCACCCTCCCGCTCGTCGAGTCGCCTCCCGAGCGGACCGTGGCCGTCGCCCAGGCACTCGGCATCCGTGAGCCCATCGGCTCGTTCACGACGATGTTCCAGGCAGGCCAGAGCCGGGTCCAGAACATCCACCGCATCTCCGACCTCACGCGCGGCGTGGTCATCGAGCCCGGCGGCGCGTTCTCCGTGAACGGCCTCATCGGTCGGCGCACCGTCGAGAACGGCTTCACCACCGGTGGTGTCATCCAAGACGGCGTGTTCGAGGAGAGCGTCGGGGGCGGCATCTCCCAGTACGCCACGACGCTGTTCAACGCAGCCTTCTTCGGCGGGCTCGACTTCGGGGCCTACCAGTCCCACTCGATCTACATCAGCCGCTACCCCTACGGGCGCGAGGCGACCCTCTCGTTCCCCGAGCCCGACCTCGTCATCGAGAACAACACGCCCTATGGCGTCCTGCTCTGGCCGACCTACACGCCGTCGAGCGTGACGATGACGCTCTACTCGACGCCCTTCGCCACCGGTGAGCAGACCGCCCAGAGCGAGCGCCCAGCAGGTGAGTGCACGCGGGTCACCACGGAACGGACCCGCACGTTCGTCGACGGGCGCACCGAGGTCGATGAGGTCTACGCCACCTACCGGCCCGAGGAGGGCGTCGACTGCTGATCGGTCGACCGGGCGCGAGCGGTCAGCGGCGCGCGCCGTAGGTCAGTCCGGCTCGGTAGGAGCCGCCGACGAAGGGCTTGCCCCGACGCGCCGCCCAGCGCCACTGGATGGAGATGCGGGGCTCGACGTGGCGGCCGGGCAGGTAGGCGACGCTGTGCTCCCAGTCGGCCTGGCACCGACCACCCATCACCAGCAGATCGCCGGGTCCTGGGGCGAGGTCGTGAACGGCTCCCCTGCCTTCGCCGAGGTCGTGTCGACTCGTCCGCGGGCGCAGGAGCCACGGCCGGGTCGCACCGAGGGAGACCACGGCGATGATCGTGTCGTCGAGCCAGCGCATGTCGGTGTCGCGGTGGAAGGCCTGTCCATCGCGGCCATCCCGGTACTGCAGCATCGAGAACCCGTCGAACGTGGCCCGGTAGCGGTGCTGGAGCGTGCGGTGCGCCTCAGCCAGCGCCGGGTGCGGGAGGGGTGATCCCGGCCGCCACCACGCCCCGAGCCGACGCTCCTCGACCCAGTGGTCGTAGCGGAACAGCCGGCTCGTCTCCCACGCGACACCGTCCTCGAGCGCCTCGTAGAGGTCGTCGGGGTGGGTGATCCAGCCACGACCGACGTCGACCCACGACGTCGCATCGAGCTGGAGGCGCTCGACCGTGGCCGTCCGGTCGACCCCGGGCGAGGTGACCCCAGCGGCAGCCTGCTCCGTGCCCAGCTCCACGGACCCAGGGTGCCAGGTGCGACTTCCCGTTCGCCGGGACCGCTCCCTAGGCTCGCCCTCGTGCTGAGCGCCGACGTCGCCGTCGTCGGTGCGGGGCCTGCCGGGGTCGCCGCAGCCATCACCCTTGCTCGTTCAGGACGCGAGGTCGTCGTGCTCGACAAGGCGAGCTTCCCCCGGGACAAGTGCTGCGGCGACGGCCTGACCACGGGTGCCCTGCGGCTCCTCGAGGGCCTCGGGCTCGATCCGTCGACCATCCCGTCGTGGCAGACGGTCGACGACGTCGTCGTGCGCGGCCCCGCCGGCCACCACGTCCGGCTCCCCCTCCCACGAGGTCGGGGGACGTACGCAGCGGTCGCCCGGCGGATCGAGCTCGATGCAGCGCTCGTCGATCTCGCGAGGGCAGCCGGCGCCACCGTGCTCGAGGGCGCAGCCGTCACCGGAGCAGTCGCAGCAGCGGACCGCATCGAGCTGGAGGTCCTGGGCCGGGAGCCGGTCGTCGCTCGCTACGCCCTCGGTGCCGACGGCATGTGGTCACCGCTCCGCAAGCACCTCGGGGCCGAGCCAGCTGCGCGAGACCTCGGCGAGTGGCATGCGTTCCGCCAGTACTTCACCGGCGTCGCCCCCGCTGCTTCGAAGGACCTCTTCGTGTGGTTCGAACCAGACCTGCTGCCCGGCTACGCCTGGTCGTTCCCCGTCGCCGGCGGCGGCGCCAACGTCGGGTTCGGCATCCAGCGGGGCGGCACCACGACGGTCCAGGAGATGGGCCGGCTGTGGCCCGAGCTGCTCGCCCGACCCCACGTCCGCGAGGTGCTCGGAGCTGATGCCTTGCCCGAGGGGCCCCACAAGGCGTGGCCGATCCCGGCCCACATCGAGCGCACGATCCTGAGCGCCGCTGGCGGGCGGGCGCTCTTCGTCGGTGATGCCGCTGCTGCGACCGACCCCCTCACCGGCGAGGGGATCGGCCAAGCCCTGCTCACCGGCACGATGGCGGCGGAAGCCATCGTCGTCGCCGGTGGCCTCGAGCCTGCTCGCGCCGCAGCTCGCTACGAGGCCGCAGTGGCGCGGGAGCTCGTCCCCGACGCCACGATGTCGCAGCTGCTCATCCGTGCGGTCCGTCACCGTCGGGGCGTGCGGGCGGCGCTGAGGGTCGCCGGGGCCTCGGACTGGACGAGGCGGAGCTTCGGCCGTTGGCTCTTCGAGGACTACCCCCGTGCGCTCGTGGCGACGCCCGGTCGCTGGTCGCAGCACTCCCTCGCCGGTGACGGCGCCTGGCGCGGCGCGACCTGATCCACGACCGCTGCTCGACGACGGCCTGATCGAAGGGTTCACCGGGGGGACATCCCGCTGAAACAGGTCGGGCGTACGTTGCTCGCAGCCAAGCGGTGCACCGGTGGTCATGCGGACGACCACAGGTGCCGGCCCCCGAGCGCCGCATCACGCCCGACCCCCCCCGGGTGTGGATCCGGCGCTCGGGGGGGCTGGCCATCGATGTATCGGAGGATCTTCGCGGTCATCGTCCCGTTGTGCACCGATCTGACGCCTCGTGTTGTGCATCTCTTGCTCAACTACGGAGCGTGAGGTGACGAGAACGCCTCCAAGCAAGCTTGGAGGATGACATGGGCATGAGGTGGACGCGGACGTGGGCAGGTCGCTTGGCAGCAGCCGGCATCGCTGGCGCAGCAGTGCTGCCGACGCTGCCGGCCGGGGCCGGCGCCGGTGCGGCGGCGGCCCTCGTCGCCGTCGTCGTCGACGGCACGACGAGTGAGGCCACAGCTGTCGCCGTCCGAGCAGCAGGCGGCGAGGTCGACGAGCACCTCACCCTCATCGGCGCCGTCACAGGTCATGTGCCGCCCCACGCCGTCGGAGACCTCCGCGCCGCCGGGCTCTCGGTCGTGCCAGACGCCTCGCTGAGACCTGTCGACGACCACTTCGACAACGCTGGAGAAGGGCGCCCTGCTCCTCCTGAACCCGAGTCCTCCGAGCCCGACACCGACACGGGCACCGGCGCGGGCGTCGGAGTGGCGCTCATCGACACCGGCGTCGCCGATCTGGGACCGCTCACCGCTGAGGTGGAGCACGGGAAGAGCTTCGGGCAGGAGACCGGAGACGGCTACGGCCACGGCACCTTCATGGCGGGACTCATCGCTCGCACCGCTCCCGATGCCCGCATCGTCTCGATCAAGGTCGCTGACAGCGATGGCAGCACCTCCCTCGGCACGCTCATCGAAGCCATCGGCTGGGCCGTCGTCCACCAGGACGACCCCGAGAAGCCCTTCGAGGTCCTCAACCTCTCGTTCGGCACGGTGGCACCGATGGGCTTCGCCGCTGACCCGCTCGTGCAGGCGGTCGAGGCAGCATGGGCATCGGGTCTCACCGTCGTCGTCGCCGCCGGGAACGAAGGCGAGGGCACGGTGACCAGCCCGGGGACGAGCCCGAGCGCCATCACCGTCGGCGCCACCAACGCCGAGAACGACGCCGTCGCCGACTGGTCAGGGCGCTCGCGCAGCGACCTCAAGCCCGAGGTCGTCGCCCCCGGCAGCTCCATCGTCTCCTGGCGGGCGCCGGGCTCGTTGATCGACCTTGCGCACCCAGCGACGGCCACCGACGGTGCGCTCCGTGGCAGCGGCACCTCGATGTCGACCGCGCTCGCCTCAGGCGCCGCGGCGGTCGTGCTCGGGGCCCACCCCGGCGCCGAGCCGATCGACGTGAAGGGCGCTCTCGTCGACACCGCGGACGAGCTCGACGACGGGTCTTGGCTCATCGACCTCGACGCTGCGACGAGCCAGACCCCTGACGACGGCGAAGCACCTGGAGAAGCCGACCAGCCGGGTTCCGGCAGGACCGACCCCACGGTCTCGCCCGGCTGGGAGGGGTCCCGCTGGACGGGATCGCGCTGGACCGGTTCCCGTTGGACGGGTTCGCGCTGGACCGGTTCCCGCTGGACCGAGGAGTCCTGGGCCGATGCCCTCTGGTCTGGCTCTCGCTGGACGGGCTCTCGCTGGACGGGCTCCCGTTGGACGGGCTCCCGTTGGACGGAGTCCGAGTGGGCGGGCTCCCGCTGGACGGGTTCGCGCTGGACGGGCTCCCGCTGGACGATGTTCGACGAGACGAGCTGAGCGTGCACCCCTCCGGACTGCTCTTCGGAGCGCCCGGCAGCTCGCACCACCACGGCCCAGTGCTCGGGGAGGTGAGATGACCCGCCGGGTGCTCCTCGTCATCACCCTCCACCTCGTGGGGGGGATGGCGCTCCTGCTCGGTGGCAACCACGACGCGCTCGGTCCGATTGTCGCCGTCATCGGGTTCACACTGATGTTCGCCGTCGTCGGCTTCATCCCGCTGAACCTCGAGCTCCGGCAGAACACGCACACGATCACGATCACCGAGGCTGTCCTCGTCGCTTCGGTGTTCCACCTCCCGCCGACCGGCGTCGTCGCAGCAGCAGTGACCGGCGAACTGCTGGTCTGCCTCGCAACACGCCTCCGGCTGCTCCGGCTGGCGTTCAACGTCGCTCAGACCTTCGGCGCAGCGACCGTGGCCACGCTCGTCTTCGGCGCCTTCGATCCGATCGGCCCTGCGTCGCCGCTCGGCTGGGCGGCAGCGCTCCTTGCCGCAGCCGCGTTCGCGACCACGAGCATGCTCACCGTGACGTGGGTGCTCACCCTCGTCGAGACGTCGTCGTTCCGGAAGATGGTCACCGTCGCAGCCACGTCGGTGACGATCACCGCCCTTGCCTCAGCAGCCCTGGGCCTGGCCCTGCTGATCCTCGCAAGCTCAGCCCCTGCGGCTCCCCTCCTCCTCGCACCGGTCGTCGCCCTCGTCATCCTCGAGTCGAAGCGGGTCACCGACGCTTCGGCGGAGCGGCTCAGGTTCCAGCGGCTGTACGAGGCGTCCTCGCGCACGGCTCGGCTCTCACGTCTCGAGGAGGCCGTCGCCGTGCTCGCGAGTGAAGCGCGGGACCTGCTCACCGGTTCGCAGGCGATCTGCTGCGCCAAGGGCGAGCACGGCCGCTGGTCCGGCGTCATCGTCGACGACGACGGGACCCGACCGCTCGATGACGGCGCCATCGAAGCGTTGCTGGCGGTCACCGGGGACACGACGGTGGAGCTCGGCTGGCACCAGGTCCCCCCAGCGCTGCGAGCCGCCTGCGCCCGGGAGAGCGAGGTCGTCGTCGCCCCGTCCGACCCATCGAACAGCGGTCACGTCGTGCTCGCGGTCGTCGCACCCCACGGTGGCGAGAAGCGCAATGCCGGTCTCGCCGAGGTGCTCTCCGCCTTCGCCGGCACCGCCGCCCTCGCCGTCAGCAACGCCGCCCTCTACGCCGAGGTCGAGGCAGCGCTCCGCCACCAGATCGACCTGAACCGGCAGAAGGCGGAGTTCGTCGCTGCGGTCTCCCACGAGCTGCGCACCCCGCTCGCGTCGGTGCTCGGCTCGATCCAGACCATCCGCCGGCTCGGCACGCGCCTCTCCGCCGAGGACGAAGAGCAGCTCCTCGAAGCGGCGCTCGGGCAGGGCGCTCGGCTGCGCCGCCTCATCGAGGACCTGCTCCTCGTCGCCGCTGCCGAGCACCGCACGGCGCAGTACCAGCCAGAGCTGGTCGAGGCCGGGGCGCTCCTGCGGGCGATCGAGGAGCAGTTCGCAGCAGCCAGCGGCGAGCAGCGCCTGGCGGTCGTCGTCGAACCGGGTGTCGAGATGATCTGCACCGACGAGGACAAGCTGCAACGGGTGCTCACCAACCTCGTCGAGAACGCCGTCAAGTACGCACCGGTCGGTCCCATCGAGCTGCGGTGCGCGAGCACGGGCACGGGCACGCGCTTCACCGTCACCGACGGCGGGCCGGGCATCCCCGTGCAGGACCAAGAGCGCGTCTTCGAGCGGTTCGTCCAGCTCGACCAGTCCTCCACGCGCCGCCAGGGCGGCACCGGGCTCGGCCTCCACCTCTGTCGCAACGTCACGGCGCTGCTCGGTGGTTCGCTGACCGTCCAGGACCGTGGCGACGGCCTGCAAGGAGCCGTCTTCGAGCTGACGATCCCCTACCTCGCGCCGACCAGTGAAGAGCTCGCGCGCCCCACCCCCTACCGGCACCACGACGGCGTCCGCGCTGCGGCTCCCGTCGTCTGCTGACAGCCCAAGGAGACCGATGAGCACGCAGATGGACACGACCGCCTTTCTCGAGGCAGCCCTGTCGCGCCCGAGACGGGTGCTCGTCGTCGACGACGACGCGACGATCCGGCGGGTTCTCACGCTGAACTTCGAAGCGGACGGCTACGAGGTGAGCGTCGCTGCCGACGGGGAGCAGGCAACCGAGCTGGCGAGGTCGGTCCACCCCGACGTCGTGATCCTCGACGTGATGATGCCGGGCGCCGACGGCTACACGGTGCTCCGTTCGCTGCGGGCGTCGCCCCAGACCGACGACATCCCCGTCATCTTCCTCTCGGCTCGCGCGAGCGACGAAGAGGTCTTCCGCGGGTGGCAGTCAGGCGCCGACTCCTACGTGACGAAGCCGTTCGAGCTCGAAGAGGTGGTCCGGCTCGTCGCCCGCATCTGCGCAGGCTCGGAAGAGACTGGCTGAGGGGGTGCGCAGTCGGGCATAGGGTGCGACGTCAATCGACCCAGGAGACGTCAGATGCGCACCCGCCTCACCGAGATCCTCCAGATCGAGCACCCCGTGATGCTCGCCGGCATGGGCGGGGTGTCCTACGCACCACTGGTCGCCGCGGTCTCCGAGGCGGGCGGCTTCGGGTGCATGGGTGCGTCCACCATGAGCCGAGAGGTCATGGTCAGGGAGATGCAGGCGGTGCGCGAGGCCACCGACAAGCCGTTCGGCGTCGATCTGCTGACTGCGTCACCAGGTGACATGGTCGGCAACGTCGAGGCGGTCATCGCAGGGGGGGCGACCGTCTTCGTCGCCGGCCTCGGTGTGCCGCGCGAGGTCGTCGAGCTGTGCCACGAGCACAACGTCATCGTCATGAACATGTGCGGCAAGGTCCGTCACGCCATCGCTGCGGTCGAGGCCGGTTGCGACATGGTCGTCGCCCAGGGCACCGAGGCCGGCGGCCACACCGGCCAGGTCGCCACGTTCCCGCTCGTCCCCCAGATCGTCGACGCCGTCGGGGACCGCGTGCCGGTGATCGCCGCCGGTGGCATCGTCGACGGGCGTGGCCTCGCCGCCGCACTCGCGCTCGGGGCCGACGGCATCTGGGTGGGCACCCGCTTCATCGCCACCCCCGAGGCGCGCGCCGTACCTGGCTACAAGGACGTGCTGCTGCGCACCGGCGAGGACGGCACCGTCGTGTCCCGGGCCTACACCGGCAAGACGTGCCGGGTCGTGGCCGGTCCCTACACGCGCCACTTCGAGGAGCACCCCGATGAGCTGCAGCCCTTCCCGGCGCAGGTCGGGCGCTCCATGGAGGAGGGCGTGTTCCACCTCGGTGCCGGGCCTGAGACCGAGGGGATCGACGTCGAGCGGGAGTTCTTCCCGTGCGGTCAGGGCGCCGGCGCCATCGAAGAGCTCGTCCCCGCCGCTGAGCTCGTGCGCCGCTTCGTCGAGGAGGCCGAGGCGACCCTCGATCGCATCGGCGGCCTGCGCGTCTGACGCTGCCGGCGGCCCGCCGTCGTGCGTTCTGTCGGTGCGTGGCACCGGTCACTGGTGCGCCGCACCGACGGTTGCGGGCTGACGTCGCCGCTCCGGGCACCATGGTGCGGTGCTCAGCCGACGTGACCTCCTGCGTCGGGGCACGGCGGTGACCGGTGCCTTCGCCAGCCGCCGGTTCACCCGTGCTCGCCAGACGGATGTCGTCGGCCCGTTCGCCCACGGGGTGGCGAGCGGGGACCCCACGGCCGAGGCGGTGGTGCTCTGGACCCGTGTGAGCGGGGCGTCCAGCGACGTCGAGGTCAGCTGGACGGTCGCGCTGGACGAGGCGCTGACCGACGTCGTCCACGCCGGCACGGCGGTGGCGGCGGCGGCGGCCGACCACACGGTCCACGTCGACGTGGACGGCCTCGATCCGACGACCACCTACTTCTACGGCTTCGATGCCCCGGACGGGACTCGCTCCCCCGTCGGCCGCACCCGCACCGCCAAGGCCGCCGACGACCTCGCAGAGCTCCGGATCGGCGTCGTCTCGTGCTCGTCCTTCGCGGCGGGACCGTTCACCGTCTACGGCCACCTGGCGTCGGCCGACGTCGACCTCGTCGTCCACCTTGGTGACTACCTCTACGACAGCGGACGGGGCCCCCGTCGCCATGACCCTCCCGGAGCACCGGTCACCCTCTCGGACTACCGGCGCCGCCACGCCCAGCAGCGCAGCGACCCCGACCTCCGCCGCCTGCACGCTGCGCACCCGATGGCTCCGGTGTGGGACGACCACGACGTGGCCGGCAACGCCTGGCGAGGTGGTGCGGCAGGCCACGACCCGGACGAGCACGGGCCGTGGGAGGAGCGGCGAGCGGCCGCCCTGCAGGCCTGGCTCGAGTGGCTGCCGATCCGGCTCCCCGATCCGGCGCAGCCCGATCGGATCTGGCGCGCGTTGCCGCTGGGGGGTGTCGCCGACCTGCTGCTCCTCGACACCCGCCACGACGGACGCGACGAGCAGGTCGCAACCGATGGCGACGAGGGCCTGGGCGAGCTCACCTCGCCCGACCGCCGGATGGTCTCCGAGGCGCAGCAGACCTGGCTCACCGGTGCGCTCGGGTCCTCGACCGCCTCATGGCGGATCCTCGGGAACCAGGTGGTGCTCACGCCTCTCGCCTTCGAGGTGCCGGCTGCCCTGGCGTCGCCGACCAGCGCCCTCGGCCTCACCATCGAGGGCAAGGTCGTGAACCCCGACGCATGGGATGGCTACCCCGCCGATCGGGACCGGTTGCTCGCGTCGATCGCCGCTGCCGGGCCCACCATCGTCGTCACCGGCGACGTGCACTCGTCGTGGGCGTTCGAGATACCCGGACCAAGTGGAGATCCGCTCACCGTGGAGTGGGTCACGCCGAGCGTCACCGCCGATCCGTTCTCGGAGATCGTCGGCCTCCCGAGCCCGTCCCTCGCTCCGGCAGCGGTCGACGTGATCGGCGGTCAGCTCCCCCAGGTGCGCTGGGCCGAGCTGACCAGGCATGGCTTCATGGTCGTCGCCATCGGAGCCGACCGGGCTCAGAGCGACTGGTGGCACGTCGACCTCGACGACGGGAGCGCCGCGGTCGCTGCATCCTGGTCCGTGACCCCCGAGGTCGCGAGGCTCGAGGAGGCGTCGCCGCTGCCGCCACGAGCGGTGACGGCCCCGCCGACGTCGGCTGCCACGACAGCACCGAGCACGACGACGACCATGGTGGGCGAGCGCGACC
>JBBSLC010000037.1:0-22198 GCA_038255685.1 Acidimicrobiales bacterium
ACCGCGCTCGAGCTGAGCGCGGCCGGCGGCCACCACCTGCTCATGGTCGGACCGCCCGGCTCGGGCAAGACCATGCTCGCCCGGCGCCTCCCTGGCATCCTCCCCGACCTCGGGCCCGAGGAGGCGCTCGAGGCGACGATCATCCACTCCGCAGCGGGCAGGTCCCTTCCCGCGGGCGGGCTCATCCGCCGACCACCGCTGCGGGCGCCGCACCACGGCGCCTCCGCCGTCTCGCTGATCGGCGGCGGCACCGCCCAGCTCCGACCGGGCGAGATCAGCCTCGCCGCCAACGGCGTGCTCTTCCTCGACGAGCTCGGCGAGTTCCCGTCGGTCATCCTCGACTCCCTCCGCCAGCCGCTCGAGGAGGGGGTGGTGCGGGTCTGTCGAGCGGCAGCGGCGGTGTCCTACCCGGCGCGGTTCCTGCTCGTCGGTGCCATGAACCCGTGCCCGTGCGGTGAGGCGAGCACCCCGGGCGCGTGCCGGTGCTCCGACGCTGCCCGCCTCCGCTACCAGCGTCGCCTCTCGGCGCCGTTGCTCGACCGCTTCGACCTCCGGGTCGAGGTCTGTCGCCCCGACCCGGCCGACCTGCTGACGGGCCCGCCCGGTGAGGCGACGGCCCTTGTCGCCGAGCGGGTGGCCATGGCCCGCCTGCTCGCTCGTGAGCGCGGCGTGCGCTGCAACGCCGAGATCCCCGGCTCGCAGCTCGACGAGCTCGCACCCCTCGACGACGGTGCGACGGCCTTCCTCGAGCACGGCCTGCGGGTGGGGACCCTCACCGCTCGGGGGCTTCACAGGGTCCGGCGCGTCGCCCGGACCATCGCCGACCTGGCGTGCCGGCCAGGGGCGATCAGCGCCGAGGACGTCTCGCTCGCGCTCAACCTGCGCGCCGAGACCGACCGTCTCGGGGTCGCAGCATGAGCGAGGCGACGCTGCCCGCAGCTGCATGGCTCACCGTGCTCTCCGGCCTACCGAAGATGGGTCCGGTCCGGCTTCGCGCCCTGCTCGCCCGCTGGCCAGGCGAGGAAGCGTGGGAGCGGGTGCGCGCCGGTGGCCTCGGCGAGGATCAGGCCCTGGCCGAGGCATGTCGCGGCCTCAGCGCCGAGGTCTGCAGCGGGTGGGCGTTGGCTGCACGCAGCACCGATGTCCTGGCGCGGTGGGAGGCGCACCAGGACCAGGGGGTCACGGTGCTGACTGCGGAGGACCCGGCCTGGCCACAGGCGCTCCTCGAGGACCCCGAGCCACCGCTCGTCCTGTTCGCCAGGGGCGATCCCTCTGTCCTCGAGCGCCCGTGCGCGGCGATCATCGGGACTCGCCGCTGCACGCCGACCGGCAGGGCGGTGGGGCGAGAGCTCGGCTGGGAGCTGGCGAGGGCGGGCGTCACGGTGGTGTCGGGGCTGGCGCTCGGCATCGACGGTTCGGCGCACGGCGGTGCGCTGGCAGCAGCGGGGTCACCCCCTGCAGCGGTGGTCGGCACCGGCCTCGACGTCGCCTACCCGCGCGAGCACGCTGCGCTCACCGACGAGGTCGCGGCGGTGGGTGCCGTCGTGAGCGAGTACCCGCTGGGGACCCCGCCGGCAGCGTGGCGCTTCCCTGCTCGCAACCGCATCCTCGCCGCCCTGGCCCAGGTGGTCGTGGTGGTCGAGAGCTCGGCAAAGGGAGGGTCGATGCACACCGTCGACGCTGCCCTCGATCGCGACCGCACCGTGCTCGCCGTGCCCGGCTCGGTCCGCAACCCCGCCGCGGCGGGGACGAACGGGCTCCTTGCAGCAGGGTGCGCCCCGGCCCGCGATGCGGGCGATGTCCTCGTGGCCCTCGGGCTCGGTGCCGTCGGCGACGGGGCGCGAGGGCGACAGCCCTCACTCGAGCCGCACGCCCTTGCGCTCACGCACGACCAGCGGGTCGTCCTCGGCGCGCTCGGCTGGGACGCAACCACCCTCGAACAGGTCGCCGACCGCCTCCAGGTCCCGCTCGGCCCCGCAGCGCTCCACCTCGCCGAGCTGGAGCGCCTCGGTGCGGTCGTCCGCACCGGCGCGTGGTACACCCGGCTGGCCGTGGGGCGACCATGACCCGTCGCTCCGGCGGTCCCCGCCTGCGAAGAGGCGCACCGCTACCGTGCGCGGGTGAGCTGGGAGCTGGACACCTTCACGAGGTCGCTCACGTCCGTGGCTCCCGCAACCACCACCGCCTATCGCAGCGACCTCGACGCGTTCGTCGAGTGGGCGGCTCGAGCGGGGGTCGACGACCCCGGGGGGGTCGATCGCCTGGTGGCTCGTCGCTACCTGGCGCACCTCGCCACCCGGCGGTACGCGAAGCGGACGGTCGCCCGCAAGGCATCGTCCATCCGCCGGTACTTCGCCTGGGCCGTTCGCACCGGGCGCCTCGCCGCCGACCCCGTCGCCGGTCTGTCTGCGCCTTCGGGAGGGGGGCGCCTGCCACGTGTCCTGCGGACCGACGAGCTGGCCGGCCTGCTCGACGAGCCGCCCGCAGCCGTCGACGCGGATCCGCCGGCGGTGCGCCTCCGGGACGACGCCGTGCTCGAGCTGCTCTACGGCAGCGGCCTGCGGGTCGCCGAGCTGTGCGGGCTCACACCCGGCGATGTCGACCTCGACAGGAGCCTGGTGACGGTGTGGGGGAAGGGGTCGAAGCAGCGCCAGGTGCCCATGAGCGCGCCGGCCGTCGACGCCATCCGGGGGTGGCTCGACGACGGGCGGGCGGGGCTCGCCGACGAGCGCACGCCTCCCGACGCCTTGTTCCTCAACCGCCTGGGTCGGCGGCTCGGATCACGCGACGTGCGGCGGATCATCGACCGACGGTCCGCCGCCCCCACCCACCCCCACGCGCTCCGCCACACCTACGCGACTCATCTCCTCGACGGAGGTGCCGACCTGAGAGCGGTGCAGGAGCTCTTGGGCCACGCCGACCTCTCGACGACGCAGCACTACACTCACGTGAGCAAGGAGCGGCTGCGCTCCGTGCACGAGGCCACCCACCCTCGCGCGAGGCCGACCACCGGGGATCGCTGATGGAGCTCGAGGAGCAAGCGGAGGTCGACAGGCTCTGGAGCGCGTACAAGTCGTCGACCAGCGCAACTGACCGAGACCGGCTGATCCTCCACTACTCGCCGCTCGTCAAGTACGTCGCCGGTCGCGTGGCCGTGGGCCTTCCGCAGAACGTCGAGCAGTCGGATCTCGTCAGCTACGGGATCTTCGGTCTCATCGACGCGATCGAGAAGTTCGACGTCGAGCGCGGGTTCAAGTTCGAGACCTACGCCATCGCCCGCATCAAGGGCGCGATCCTCGACGAGCTGCGCTCCATCGACTGGGTGCCACGCTCGGTGCGCTCCAAGGCCCGGTCCATCGAGAAGGCGTACTCCAAGCTCGAGTCCTCGCTGCACCGCAGCCCGTCCGACGCCGAGCTCGCCGAGGAGCTCGACATGACCGAGGCGCAGCTCGGGACGACCCTGAGCCAGATCAGCTTCATCGGGCTCGTCGCGCTCGACGAGATGCTCTCGGTCGGCGGTGACCGGGGCGAGTCGCTGACGCTCGGCGACACCGTCGCCGACAGCGCCGACGGACCGGTTCAGTCCTACGAGGTCGAGGAGATGCGCCAGGTCCTCGCCGAGGCCATCACCCGCATGCCCGAGCGGGAGAAGGTCGTCCTGATGCTCTACTACTACGAGGGCATGACGCTCGCCGAGATCGGCCAGGTGCTCGGCGTCACCGAGAGCCGCGTCTGCCAGATCCACACCAAGGCCGTGATCCACCTGCGCTCCAAGATCGTCGCGACGGAGCGCGAGCCGGCCTAGGACGATCTGGCCCTTCCCCGGGCCGATCGGCGGCGGTAGCGTCCACGCCGGCACCGCAGGTCCACCCGCCGGGGCTTCCCACGCGAGCTCGTCCCGCACAGCTGCTTCCCCCTACGTCGTCACTCGCGCTCCGAGGGGGAGCTCATGCACCGCCCGCACCCCGGGCGTGGCCGCCGTCGCACGGCGGCTGCCACCCTGTTCGTCGTCGCTCTGCTCGTCCTCGCCCTGCTCTCTGTGGGCGCCCCACCACCGGCGGGTGCAGAGGTCGCCGGCGACTACGCCCCGCCCGTCGACGGGCCCGTCACCGATCCCTTCCGTGCGCCGGCCAACCCGTACGCGGCCGGGAACCGGGGCATCGACTACGAGACGCCCCCCGGGGCCGAGGTCCGGGCTGCGGGACCCGGGGAGGTCACGTTCGCCGGACAGGTGGGTGGCCGCTTGCATGCCGTCTTGCTGCACCCCGACGGGCTCCGGACGAGCTACTCGTACCTCGCCACCGTCACCGTGCACCGTGGCCAGGTCGTCGGTCGTGGCGAACCGGTCGGGACGAGCACCGGCTCGGTGCACTTCGGGGTGCGAGCGGGGGAGCGCTACGTCGACCCGGCGCTGCTGCTCGCCAGCGACGCGGTCGAGGTCCACCTCGTCCCTGTGGAGGATCGCGTGCCCGGTCCCGTCGCAGACGAGCGGCGCTCGCTGCGCAAGGCCCTCGTCGGGACCGGTGGCGTCGCATCCGCAGCGGCGGCATGGCTGGTCGACAGGAGTGCGGGTGCTGCGGTGGCGCACGCTCGCCGCCGGGTCGAGCTGCCGCTGCTGCTCGTCGGAGCGATGGCCGACGCTCGGGAGGGCCTCCACGAGCTGGCCGCTGACCAGGAGGGCTGCACGCCTCCAGACGTGGCGCCGCCACAGCCGACGGGGCGTCGCATCGCCGTCCTCGTCGCCGGCTACGGCTCGAGCGGTGGTGCCGCCGAGGTGCTCGACATCGACACCGCTGCGCTGGGCTTCGCCGCCAGTGACGTCGTCCAGCTCTCCTATGAGGGCGGCAGGGTGCCCGGCGTCGGTGACGTCGACGGCGTCGCCACGAGCGGGTACGGGCCGACGGCGTCGATGGGTGACCTCGACGAGGCGGGCGAGCGCTTGCGGGAGCTGCTGGGTGAGATCGCCACGTCGCACCCCGGCGTCCCGGTCGCCGTGCTCGCACACTCCCAGGGCGGTCTCGTCGCGCGAGCGGCCCTGTCTGCGCCGGGTGCCGGGGCGAACGTGTCCCACCTCGTCACCCTCGGGTCGCCTCACCACGGCGCCACGCTGGCCACGGTCGCCCGTCAGCTCGACCTGACCGCTGCGGGCAGCGGCGTCGCCGCCGGGCTGGCCGAGCTGACGGGCGGCGGCGTGGACCCTGCGGCACCAGCGGTGGCGCAGCTCGCCGCCGGCTCGCCCTTCCTCGCGCTGCTCGCTCGGCGCCCGCCAGCGCGGACGGTGGCGGTGACCTCCATCGCCGCCTCCGGTGACCTGGTCGTTCCGGGACTGTCGAGCGTCCTCGACGGTGCGACGAACGTGGTCGTGCCGGTCGGCGGGGTGACGGCTCACGGCCGGCTCCCCGGGTCGCCCGAGGCCGCCCGGGAGCTGGCCCTCGCCCTCGGCGATGCCGGACCGACCTGTGTGGGAACGGTCGCGCTGACGGCCCGAGCAGCGACGGCAGCAGCGATCGCCGCCCTCGAGCAGGGGACCGGCACCGCAGCAGGACCGACCGTCCGCCTCGTCGACGACCTCGCCGGCGCCCTCACCGGCGCCCTCACCGTCGTCGGGGGCTGAGCAACGGGTCTCGGGAGCGGGGGAGGCTGGGAGCGGGTCGGGGCGGCCGCTATGCTCGTCCGCTGGTCCGGTGGCACCCCGCCGCCGGCTGATCCATGCCTCCCTCGCCCATCCACGGTCGCCTCCGGGCGCGCGGCGTCGGGAGCCACCAACCGTGCACAAGGAGCAAGAGATGGCCCCCGTCGTCACCATGCGTCAGCTGCTCGAGGCCGGCGTCCACTTCGGTCACCAGACCCGCCGCTGGGACCCGCGGATGCGTCGCTTCATCTACGGCGAGCGCAACGGCATCTACATCATCGACCTGCAGCAGACCCTGCAGCGGATCGAGACCGCCTACAGCTTCGTGCGCGACCTCGTGGCCGACGGCGGCGACGTGCTGTTCATCGGCACGAAGAAGCAGGCCCAGGACCCCGTCGCCGCTGCCGCCGAGGGCTGTGGCATGCCGTACATCAACGAGCGCTGGCTCGGCGGCATGCTCACCAACTTCTCGACCATGAGCGGCCGCGTGAAGAAGATGACCGAGTACCAGCGCATGCGCGCTGTCGGCGACTTCGACGTCATGCCCAAGAAGGAAGCGCTCATGAAGTCCCGCGAGCTCGAGAAGCTCGAGCGGAACTTGGGCGGCATCCGGGACATGGCGAAGCTCCCCGATGCGGTGTTCATCATCGACACCAAGAAGGAGCACATCGGGGTCACCGAGGCGAACAAGCTGAAGATCCCGATCGTCGCGGTGGTCGACACCAACTGCAACCCCGACATCATCGACTTCGTCATCCCCGGGAACGACGATGCGATCCGCTCCGGCACCCTGATGTGCCGGATCATCAGCGACGCCGTCAAGGAGGGTCGCTACATCGCCGAGCGCCGAGGCACGGCCAAGCCCAAGCCGGCGAGCCTCACCGCCGAGCAGGAGGCCGACCGCGCTCGCCAGCAGGCCGAGGCCCGCAACGACGCCGCCCGCCAGGCAGCCGAGCGCGACGCCCGCCTCGCCGCCACCGCGCCCAACCCGGCTGCCGGCGACCAGGTCATCGACACCGCCGTCCCCGAGCAGTCGCCTGCCGCCGAGGCAGACGCAGCCGTCACGGCACCCGAGCCCACCGAGCCCGAGCCCGAGGCCACCACCGACGCCGTCGGTGCCGACGCCGAGCAGGGCGACGCACCGGTCGCCGGCACGCCCGACGCCGAGCAGGGGGCCGACGAGGCAGACGCACCGGTCGCCGGCACCCCCGACGCCGAGGACTGATCTCCCGGCCGGGACCGCTCGCGGCCCGGCCGGCACACCCCCCGATCTCGAGACGAACAGAGGAACGCGAACCGATGGCAGCGATCACCGCCAAGGACGTCAAGCAGCTCCGCGACGCCACCGGCGTCGGGATGATGGATGCGAAGAACGCCCTCGTCGCGACCGAGGGGGACTTCGACGCAGCCGGCAAGTGGCTGCTCGAGCGCGGCCTCGCCAAGTCCGCCGAGCGCGCCGACCGGGAGAACAGCCAGGGCTGCGTGGCCGTCACCACCGCCGACGGTGTCGCTGCACTCGTGCAGCTGCGGTCAGAGACGGACTTCGTCGCCAAGAGCCCGGAGTTCACGGCGATGGCCCAGGCGATGGCCGACGCGGTCGCCGCTCGTGGCGAGGCGGCGACGTCGGAGCTCTCCGACAAGCTCGACGAGCTGAAGATCAAGCTCAAGGAGAACATCGACGTCGGCACGGTCGTCCGCTTCGAGGCGGCGCCCGGCAACGTCCTCGACACCTACCTCCACGTCCAGGCCGAGCGGGGCGTGAACGGCGTGGTCGTCGAGGTCGCCGGCGGCGACGCCGAGCTCGCCCACGAGGTCGCGGTGAGCATCGCCTTCAACCGGCCGGCCTACCTGACCCGCGACGAGGTCCCTGCCGACGTCGTCGCCGAGCAGCGCTCGCTGCTCGAGGCCCAGACCCGCAACGAGGGCAAGCCGGAGGCGGCGATGGAGAAGATCGTGGGCGGCAAGCTCACGGGCTTCTTCAAGGAGGTCGGCAAGCCCGGCTCCCCCAAGGGCGTGCTCCTCGAGCAGGCGTACCCCAAGGACGACAAGCAGTCGATCCAGCAGTTCCTCGGCGGGGCCACCGTGGTGCGCTTCGCCCAGGTCGAGATCGGCGCCTGACCCACGTGGCGGACGGCGTCGAGGGGCTGCCCGCCAGCGGGGCCCGCTGGAAGCGGGTCGTGCTGAAGCTGTCGGGGGAGGCCTTCGCCGATGCCGGCGGCTACTCGATCGACGGTGACGTCGTCACCCGCATCGCGTCGGAGATCGTCGACGTGCGTCGCGAGCTCGGCATCGACGTCGCCGTCGTCGTCGGCGGTGGGAACATCTGGCGGGGTGCGACCGGCGCCGCCGTCGGCATGGACCGTGCGCAGTCCGACTCGATGGGGATGCTCGGCACGGTCATCAACGCGCTCGCCCTGCAGGACGCGCTCGAGCGACTCGACCAGGACAGCCGCGTGCAGACCGCCGTGCACATGGCCCAGCTCGCTGAGCCCTACATCCGCCGCCGGGCGATCCGCCACCTCGAGAAGGGTCGGGTCGTGATCCTTGCCGGCGGGCTGGGGGATCCGTTCTTCACCACCGACACACCCGCTGCGCTGCGTGCCGTGGAGATCGAGGCGCAGGTCGTGCTGAAGGGCACCCACGGCGGTGTGGATGGCGTGTACACCGCCGACCCCCGCCTCGACCCGACGGCGACCAAGCTCGACACCGTCTCCTACATGGACGTGCTCAACAAGGGCCTCCACGTGATGGACGCCACCGCCATCACGTTCTGCATGGACAACGGCCTGCCCATCGTGGTGTTCGACGTCCTCACCCCCGGCAACCTGCGGCGTGTCCTCATGGGCGAGGGTGGCGTCGGTACGCTGGTCGGGTGATCGAAGACATCATCGCTGAGGCGACCGACAAGATGGGCAAGGCCGTGGCCCACAGCCGCGAAGAGTTCTCGACGATCCGCACCGGGCGGGCGAGCTCCGCCTTCGTCGAGAAGCTCGTGGTCGACTACTACGGCTCGGACGTGCCGCTCCAGCAGCTCGCCGGCTTCAGCGTGCCGGAGGCCAGGACCCTCGTCATCCAGCCCTACGACAAGGGGTCGGTCGGCGCCATCGAGAAGGCGATCCGCAACTCGGACCTCGGTCTCAACCCGAGCAGCGACGGCAACGTGCTCCGGCTGAACTTCCCGCCGCTCACGGCCGAGCGGCGCAAGGAGTACGTGAAGATGGTGCGCGCCATGGCCGAGGACGGCCGGATCGCAATCCGCAACCTCCGCCGGGCGGCGCGCCAGCAGCTCGAAGCGGCGGAGAAGGGTGGCGAGATGGGTGCCGACGACCTCGAGTGGTCGGAGAAGGAGCTCGACAAGGTCACCGCAGCACAGATCGCTGACCTCGACACCGCGCTCGAGCACAAGGAGCAGGAGCTGACCGAGGTCTGAGACCGGCAGCGCCGCTCGTGGTGGCGCGCCCCGATGCACACCGGAGGATTGATGGACGAGCGACCGCCCTGGGATCGACCTGGCGAAGAGGACGACGACGCGACGACCGGCGCCGATGCGCCGACGGAGGGCGTGCGCATCATCGGAGCCGAAGAGGCAGCCGAGGCGGTCGAGAAGGGCGCCGGTGCCTCGTCTCGACGGGCGGAGGGGATGCCTCGCTACGGCGACCGCCCCGAGTCACCACCCGAAGGCCCGCGACCCGCGCTGCGCTTCCCGCTGAGCGCCGGGAGCGATGCCGGCGACGTGGCGCGACCGCGCGTCAGCGGCTCGCCTGCGCCGGCACTGCCGCACTGGACCGACCCCCCGACCGGCGAGGTCCCTCGCATCCTCGCGCCCCAGGCCGACGAGGCGGGTGAGGACGGTCCTGACGAGGACCTCGACGTGTGGTCCGGTCTCGGTGCTGGCCCCCGCTGGCGCGACGCTGCGCCCGGGGGCTGGGACGACCAGGACGACCCCGTCGGCAACCTCGTGCACGACGAGGAGACCAGGATCGGCGCGCTCGACGACCGGGACCGTCCGGCCCCGGACGACTTCTTCGCCTTCGAGGACATCGAGGACATCCACGAGCCTGCCGCGGTGGTCGTGGGTGTCGAGGACGACTGGCCCGATGCCGATCCGGAGCCTGACCCGATCCCCGCCCGACGACGCTCGGGCGGCTCCTCCTCGGGCAGCTCCTCCTCGGGTGACGACGCCCGACCCCGTCCGCGCCCTCGTCGCCCTGCGCCGGGTGCCGTCAGCGATGGTCCGACCGGCCAGCCGGGCAGCGACCGAGATCTGCCGACTGCGGTCGGCGTGGGTGTGGGCCTCGCCGTGGCCGGCATCGTGGCCATGACCATCGGACCCGCCTGGGGCGTGGCCTTCGTCGCCGTCGTCGTCACCCTCTGCGCAGCGGAGCTGTTCGGTGCGCTCCAACGGGCGGCGTACCAGCCGGCCACCCTCCTCGGCCTGGTGGCGACGGCGTCCCTCGTCCTCAGCGCCTACTGGAAGGGCGAGGCCGCCCTTCCGCTCGTGCTCGCGCTCACCGTTGCGTTCACGCTGCTGTGGTACCTCGTGGGCGTCACCAGGATCGCCCCGACCACCAACGCCGGGCTCACGATCTTCGCCGTCACCTACGTTGGCCTCTTCGGCTCGTTCGCTGCGCTCATGCTCCGGCTCCCCAACGGCACCGGCATCCTGCTCGGCACCGTGCTCGCCGTCGTGGCCAACGATGTCGGCGCGCTCTTCGCCGGTCGCCGGTTCGGCCGTGCGCCCATCGCCGCGGACATCAGCCCCAACAAGACGATCGAGGGCGCCATCGGCGGCGCAGTCGCCGCCATCGTCGTGAGCTACGTCGTGCTCGACCTCGTCGGTCTGCACCCGTGGGAGGCGAAGGGGGGCTCTGCGCTCGCCCTCGGGCTGCTCGTGGCGGTGCTCGCTCCGATCGGTGACCTCGTGGAGTCGATGGTGAAGCGCGACCTCGAGGTGAAGGACATGGGCTCGATCCTCCCTGGCCACGGTGGCCTGATCGATCGCTTCGACGCGCTGCTCTTCGTCCTCCCCGCCGCCTACTACCTGTGTCGCCTCCTCGAGATCGCCTGACCGGGTGACTGCGGTCGCCATCGTCGGCTCGACCGGATCGATCGGCACCCAGACCCTCGACGTCGTGCGGGCCGAGCCCGACCGCTACGACGTCGTCGCCCTCGGGGCCGGCGGCGCCAACATCGACCTGCTCGTCGCCCAGGCCGAGGAGGTCAGGCCGAAGGTCGTGGCCGTCGCCGACGAGGCGGCAGGGGCCGAGCTCGCACGACGACTCCCGTGGTGCGAGGTGCGTGCAGGCACCGGAGGACCCGATGACGCCCTCGCCAGCCTCTGCGAGGGGGCCGACGTGGTCGTCAACGGCGTGGTCGGTTTCGCCGGGCTCCCCGTCACCCTCGCCACCCTCGGCAGCGGGCGACGCCTCGCCCTCGCCAACAAGGAGTCGCTGATCGCAGCCGGGCCCCTCGTCGCCACGGTCCGCGGCACGCCTGGTGCCGAGATCCTGCCCGTGGACTCCGAGCACTGCGCCCTCCACCAGTGCCTGCGGGCAGGGCAGGACCGGGAGGTCGCCGCCCTCGTCCTCACCGCCAGCGGCGGACCGTTCCGGGGTCGGAGCCGCGCCGACCTCGCCGGGGTGACGGTCGACGACGCCCTCGCGCACCCGACCTGGAAGATGGGTCCGAAGATCACCGTTGACTCCTCGACGCTCATGAACAAGGGCCTCGAGGTCATCGAGGCCCACGAGCTGTACGGCACGCCCTACGACGCCATCGAGGTCGTGGTGCACCCGCAGTCGGTCGTCCACTCGATGGTCACCTTCACCGACGGCGCCACGATCGCCCAGCTGTCGATGCCGGACATGCGCCTCCCCATCGCCTACGCCCTCGCGTACCCGGACCGCTCTGGGGTGGCGGTCGGGGTCGTCGACTGGTCCCGCGTCGCGAGCCTCGACTTCGAGCCGCCTGATCGCGAGGCGTTCCCGTGCCTCGACCTCGCGTACGCCGCCGGCCGGCTCGGCGGCTCGGGCCCGGCGTGGCTCAACGCGGCCAACGAGGTCGCCGTCGAGGCGTTCCTGTCAGGTCGGCTGCCCTGGGCGTCGATACCCGACGTGTTGAAGGAGTGCCTGGACCGCCATGATGGAGTCGTGATGGACGACGTCAGCGTCGTCATCGAGGTCGACCTGCGATCGCGCGAGCTCGCCCGCACGGTCATCGAGAGGAGAACGGCATCGTGACCGACACCGTCGAGGCCAAGGCCGACGAAGCACCGGAGCGCCACCAGCCCGTTCCCGGCGCCCCGGAGCGGGGGGCAGGGTCGAGCCCGCTGCGCTTGGCGATGGTCGTCGCCGGCACGGTCGCCATCGGCGTGCTCGGGTCGTTCACGACCCTCGCCGTCGTCGGGGCCCTGATCTTCATGATCTTCATGCACGAGCTCGGCCACTACCTGACCGCCAAGTGGGCGGGGATGAAGGTCACGGAGTTCTTCATCGGCTTCGGACCCCGGCTGTGGTCGTTCCGCAAGGGTGAGACCGAGTACGGCCTCAAGCTGATCCCCGCCGGCGCCTACGTGCGCATCATCGGCATGAGCAACCTCGAGGAGGTCCCCCCCGAGGACGAGGACCGGACCTACCGGCAGAAGTCGTACCCCCGCCGCCTGTCGGTCGCGGTCGCCGGCTCGACCATGCACTTCCTCATGGCCATCGCCCTCATGTTCGGACTGCTCGTGTTCAGCGGCGAGCCTGCTCCCGCTGACAGCGACCGCTGGGCGGTGGGTGCGATCACCGCCGGCAGCCCCGCCGACCAAGCCGGCCTCGAGCTCGGCGACCGGGTCGCGAGCGTCGACGGCGAGCGCTTCGCCGGGTTCCCTGCGCTCTCCGAGCACCTCCGGGCGCGACCAGGCGACCAGGTCGCCATCACGGTGCTCCGCGACGGTCAGCCGGTCCAGCTGCAGGCGACCCTCGCCGACGAGCACCCGAGCACCGGCGAGCAGGTCGGGTTCCTCGGCGTCGGCCCCACCTACGACCTCGTCAAGCTGAACCCCCTCCTCGGTGCGGTCGAGGCCGTCGAACGGACCGGCACCACGATGTGGCAGTCCGTGACCGCCCTCGGCTCGTTCTTCTCGCCGAGCGGCATCTCCGGCTACTTCGACACGATCTCCAACAGCGCGGGCGGCGGCGACGACGCCGCTGGACCGGGCGGAGACCCTGCCGCCGACCCCGACGCGAACCGGCTCCTCTCGCCCGTGGGAGCGGTGCGGATCGCCAGCCAGGCAGCTGACGTGGGCCTCGCCTCGGTGGTGTTCCTGCTCTTCATCATCAACGTGTTCGTCGGGGTCTTCAACCTCGTCCCGCTCCTGCCCCTCGACGGCGGCCACGTGGTCATCGCGACCTACGAGCGACTGCGCAGCCGGGGCGGCAAGCGCCACTTCGCCGACGTCTCCAAGCTCGTGCCCCTCACGATCGGGGTCATCGGCATCCTGGTGCTCGTGGGCGTGAGCGCGCTCTACCTCGACATCGCCGACCCCGCCGCCAACCCCTTCCAGTAGGGAGGCCACGTGCAGTTCACCTCGGGGAGGGCGCCACGCCGGCGCACCCGCTCCATCACCCTCGCCCACCCCACGAACCCCGTGGTGGTGGGCGGTGACGCCCCGATCTCGATCCAGTCGATGACGATCACCAAGACGGCCGACGTCGACGGCACGTTGGCCCAGATCTACGCACTCGCCGCTGCTGGCGCCGACATCGTGCGCTGCACCTGCAACCGCCAGGATGCGGCCGAGGGACTGGCGCAGATCGTCCCCCGCTCACCGGTCCCGATCGTGGCCGACGTCCACAACAACCACCTCATGGCCTTCGCCGCGCTCGAGGCGGGGGTGTCGTGCCTGCGGCTCAACCCCGGCAACATCACCGACCCGACGAAGATCAAGGACATCGCCGCCGAGGCGAAGGACCGGGGGGTCCCGATCCGCATCGGGGTCAACGGCGGCAGCCTCGACTCGAAGCTCTACGAGAAGTACGGCGGCAAGGTGACGCCCGAGGCCATGGTCGAGTCGGCCCAGATCGAGCTCGCCTACTTCGACGAGGTCGGCTTCGACGACGTGAAGATCTCCGTCAAGGCGTCCAACGTGCCCCTGATGATCGAGGCGTACCGCCAGCTGGCCGACGTCACCGACCACCCCTTGCACCTCGGCGTCACCGAGGCCGGGCCGCCACCTGCGGGATTGGTGAAGGGCACCGCCGGCATCGCCACGCTGCTGGCCGAGGGCATCGGCGACACGATCCGCTACAGCCTCACCGCCGACCCGGTGGAGGAGGCTCGCGCCGGCCGGGTGCTGCTCGAGGCCATGGGCCTGCGCGAGCGCAAGAACGTCGACCTCATCGCGTGCCCGAGCTGCGGCCGGGCCGAGATCGACGTGATCCAGGTGGCCAAGGAGGCCATGGAGGCGTTCGCCGACCGGGAGATCCCACTCCAGATCGCCGTGATGGGCTGCGTGGTGAACGGCCCCGGCGAAGCGCGCGATGCCGACCTCGGCATCGCCGCTGGCCGCAAGAAGGGCCACCTGTTCGTGCGGGGCCAGAACGTGGCGGTCGTGCCAGAGGACGAGATGGTCGAGTCCCTCGTGAAGTGGGCCGACCTGATCATGGAGGAGGGCGTCGAGGGTGCGCTCGGCAGGGCCGAGGCCGGTGCCACCGAGGCGGCCGAGGCCGACCGGATCGCGCTGCTCGAGGAGCAGGGCGACGATGCCAACGCGAGCGGCGTCAAGGTCGACCTGATCCGCAAGACCGTCGCCGACGGCTAGTCCGGTGGACCGACAGCCCCCCCTGCTCGTTCTCGGTGCAGGAGAGGCGCAGAAGTGACGGTCTCCTGCACCGAGAACAGGGAGGGGCCGGTGAGGCTGGCCTCGAGCGAGTCCGACTGGGCCGAGGCGGTCCGACTGATCTCGGCGTACCTCGACTCGCTCGGCTTCGACATCGGGTTCCAGGGGCTCGACCCCGAGCTCGCTGACCCCGCCACCTCGTACGGCCCACCCACCGGAGCAGCGCTGCTCGCCCGCCTCGGGACCGGGGGGATCGTGGGCTTCACCGGTGTGCGGGCCTTCGACGCCGACGCCGGTGACGCCGAGCTCAAGCGCATGTACGTCGAGCCCGTCGCCCAGGGCCTCGGTCTGGGACGGGCGCTCGGGGAAGCAGCGATCGCCCAGGCCCGTCGGCTCGGGTACCGCAGGCTGCTGCTCGACAGCCGCGCCTCGCTCGTCGCCGCATGCGCCCTCTACCGTCGGTTGGGCTTCACCGACGTCGCGCCGTACCGCCCGAACCCCTTCGACGACGCCGTCTTCCTCGCCCTCCACCTGTGACGTCCGCAGTCCGACGAGCAGGGTATGACCGAGGTATACTCCAACCGGTGAAGACTGCGATCTCCCTCCCCGACCCCTTGTTCGAACGAGTCGAGCGGCACGCCAAGCGTCTCGGACTCTCCCGCAGCGCGTTCTTCGCAACCGCAGCGGAGCGCCTCGTCGACGAGCTCGACGACGAGGACCTCACCGCGGAGATCGATCACGCGCTCGCAGAGATGGGCGATGAAGACACCGCATTCGTCCGGCGAGCGGCACAGCAGCTGCTCGCCTCCGAGGGCGATGAGGCGACGACACCGACGCGATGATCCAGCGTGGTGAGGTCTGGTGGGCGGATCTGGGTGAGCCCCGAGGCTCGGCGCCGGCCCTCCGGCGCCCCGTCGTCGTCGTCCAGTCCGACCGCTACAACGAGAGCCGCCTTCGCACTGTCATCGTCGTCGCGCTCACGAGCAACGCCCGCTTGGCTTCGATGCCCGGCAACGTGAGCGTCGCTGCTGCTCTCAGCGGTCTGCCGGAGGACTCGGTGGTCAACGTGACGCAGGTGGCGACGATCGACCGAGACGACGTCGTGGAGCGTGTCGGAGCGCTCCCAGCCTGGCTCGTCGACCTCATCGACGACGGGCTCCGCCGCGTGCTCACGCTCTGAGACGAGAACCGCTCGGGTATCAGGACGCAAAGGTGCGAGAGCACACCACCTGAGCCACGTCGCCTCCCGACACGTGCAGATCGTGGCCCACCGCCACGGTCGGGGCGAGCGCACTCCGCTATGCTCGCCGGGCTGTTGCGTTCGATCGACTGCGGCCTCCGGGCCGGCTTCACGTGGGCGCGAGCCCACGTTTTTTCTTGTCGGAGTGGTCCTTGACGTCGGAGAGGAGGTGCCTGAGGTGAACGCTGAGGAGATCTGCGCCCTCGTGGCACCCCTGCTCGAGGCCGAGGGCTTCGAGCTCTACGACGTGGAGGAGACCGGCGGCGTGCTGCGGGTCCTCGTCGATCGCCCCGGCGGCATCGACCTCGACGCCGTCGCCGCGGCGACGCGCCTCGTCTCCGACGCCATCGACGAGGTCGACGCCCTGTCCGGGCCCACCACCCTCGAGGTCTCGAGCCCGGGCCTCGAGCGCCCGCTGCGCACCCCGGCCCACTACGCCCGGGCGCTGGGGTCCAAGATCAACGTGAAGACCCTTCCCGGCGTCGCAGGTGAGCGACGCTTCGAGGCGACGCTCGTCGAGGCCGACGAGGAGAGCTTCACCGTCGAGGGCGCCGACGGGGTCCGCGCCCTCGGCTACCACGAGGTCGAGCGGACCCGGACCGTGTTCGAGTGGGGCGGCCAGCCCCGCCCGGGGGGACCCAAGGCCGGTTCGAAGAGCACCACGAAGGCATCGGCGAAGCGCTCCAAGGGCGCCGCCCAGACGCAGAGAGGCAAGGCCAGCTCATGAGCACCGCCAGCACCGGCAACTTCGAGATGATGGAGGCCCTCCAGGCCCTGGCGCTGGACAAGGGCATCTCGGTGGACTCGCTCCTCGAGGCCCTCGCCAACGCCTTGGTCTCTGCGTACAAGCGCATGCCGGGCGCAGCCGAGGAGGCCTACGTCACCATCGATGCCGACAACCTCGACTTCCGCGTGTACGGCCAAGAGCTCGACGAGGACGGCAACGTCACCCGGGAGTGGGACGCGACGCCCGAGAACTTCGGTCGCATCGCCGCCCAGACCGCCAAGCAGGTCCTCATGCAGAAGGTCCGCGAGGCCGAGCGGGAGCTCAAGTACGAGGAGTACGCAGGGCGCGAGGGCGACATCGTCAGCGGCAAGATCATGCAGACCGACAGCCGCTTCACGCTGATCGACCTCGGCAAGGTCGAGGCGCTGCTGCCCCAGGCCGAACAGGTCCCCTACGAGCGCCCCCAGCCCGACGACCGCGTCAAGGCCTACATCGTCGAGGTCCGCAAGAACCCCCGCGGCCCCCAGATCGTGGTGAGCCGGACCCACCCCGGCCTCATCAAGCGCCTCTTCGAGCTCGAGGTCCCCGAGATCGCCGACGGCATCGTGATCTTGAAGGCCGTCGCCCGCGAGCCCGGGCACCGCACGAAGATCGCCGTCTGGTCGAACGACTCGAACGTCGACCCCGTCGGTGCCTGCGTGGGCGCTCGTGGTGCACGGGTGCGCATGGTCGTGAACGAGCTGCGAGGCGAGAAGATCGACATCGTCCCCTACAGCGAGGACCTCCAGGACTTCGTGATGAAGGCCCTCTCGCCGGCCAAGGTGAAAGAGGTCAGGCTCGATCACGAGACCGGCACGGCCGAGGTGATCGTCCCCGACTACCAGCTGTCGCTCGCCATCGGCAAGGAGGGCCAGAACGCCCGCCTCGCCGCCCGCCTCACCGGCTGGCGCGTCGACATCAAGTCCGAGACCCAGCTCGCAGAGGAAGAAGCCGGCTACCAGGGCGAGGAGTGGGCCGAGGGCGAGTGGCGCGAGGACCCCGACTCGGGCGAGATGGTCTGGCACGCAGCAGAAGGCGGACCTGCGCTCTCTGCGCAGGAGTGGAACGCCGGCACCGGTGACGAGGAGGACGGCGAGCCGCTGACCGACGCTGCCGATGCGGAGGACGTCGAGGAAGTCGATGCGCCAGGCGAGGTCGAGCCTGCCGAGGGCGGTGACGAGGCGGCGCCCGACGAGGGGGCTGACCGGGTCGAGTCGGCTGCCGACAGCGACGGTGGCGAGGTCGAGAGCGCTCCGGTGGCGGGCGAGGCCGAGCCTGCTGAAGGCGGTGACGAAGCGGCGCCCGACGAGGGCGCCGACCGGGCGGGGGGCGCCTCATAGGCGCCTCGACGCCGCTGCGCACCTGCGTCGGGTGCCGGCGCAAGGCACCCCAGCCCGATCTCCTGCGTGTGATCCGGGCCGGAGACGGCACACTGGTGGCAGGGCGCACGCTCCCCGGGCGGGGTGCGTGGCTCTGCGCTGGTTCGCCGGCGTGCATCGACCTGGCCACTCGACGTGGCGCCTTCCCACGGGCGCTGCGAGGGACGGTCAACGAGCGTTCCGTCGCATCGCTTCGTGCGGAGCAGGCGGGACGTGCGAGGATGGAAGCCCCTCTGGAGGACCCGACCGCGCCGCGGCCGGATGATCCCGGCCTGGGCACGACACGGTAGAAGAAGGGCAAGGACAGCTTCTTGGCAGCGAAGATCAGGGTCTACGAGCTCGCACGCGAGCTCGGCCTCACGAACAAAGAGACGCTCGACCTCTGCGACGCCCTCGGTGTGGGCGTGAAGAGCCACAGCTCGAGCATCGTCGACGCCCAGGCCGACCGGATCCGCCGCAAGGCAGACCGGGACGGGCTGCGACGCGACGTGTCACCGCCCGAGCCCGAGGCCGAGGCCAAGCCCAAGAAGGCTGCTGCCAAGAAGGCAGCCCCGAAGGCGGAGCCCGCCGCGCCGGCAGAGGAGGCAGCGCCCGCCGCCGAGGTCCCTGCGGCTGCACCGACCCCGCCGGCGCCTGCTCCCGAGGAAGAGGTGGCAGCCCCGGCTGCGACCGAGCCAGAGGAGCCGGCACCGACGCCGACGCCGCATCGCATGGTGCGCAGCGCACCCGCCAGCGAGCAGGTCGACTACGACGCGCCTCGTCCGGCGCCAGCGGCGCGCCCGGCGCCCGCGCCGCCGCCTCGACCGGCGCCCGCACCTGCGCCGCCGGCCCCCGCTCCCGACGTGGTGGCACCTGCGGCTCACCAGGCTCCGGCCGACGCGCCTGGGTCCGGCGAGGCACCTGTCGCCCCCGGTTCCACCGCTCCCGCGAGCAGCCCTCCGCCCCGCCCGGCGGGCCCGCCGCCCGGCGTGCGCGCTCCCGGCGGACGAGCCGTGCCGCCGCCGCCCGGTGGCCCGCCTCGCTCGCTCGGCGGCAAGCCGATCCCGCCGCCGCCCGGCCCGCCCCCGATCTCTCGGGGCGGCAAGGTCATCCCGCCCCCGCCCGGCCTCGGCGGGCGCGGCCCGTCGCGCCCAGCGCCCGGCGCCGGTCGCACGCCCGGCCCCGGAGGTCGTCCCGCTGGCGCCGGCGGCTTCGCCGGTCCGGGTGGCCGCCCAGGTGGTCCGCAGATGCTCCGCCCCGGCCAGGTGCCGGGTGCCGGTGGCCCCGGCGGCCGACCCGGTGGCGGTGGCCGCCCAGGTGGTCCCGGTGGCCCGCGCGGCAAGCGCCGTGGTGGTCGTCGTCGTCGCAACCGCGAGGAGCTGCAGCCCCAGGGCATGGCGGGCTACACGCCCGACAGCGCACCGATCCCCGAGGGCGAGGTCGTCATCGAGCGTGGCTCGACGGCGAAGGACGTCGCGCCGAAGCTGAACCGCTCCGCGGCCGACATCGTCCGCTTCCTGCTCCAGCAGGGCGAGATGGTCACGGCCACCCAGACCTTGTCCGAGGACATGATCATGCTCTTCGCCGCCGAGATCGGCGCCGAGGTGCGGATGGTCGACCCCGGTGAGGAGCAGGAGGTCGGCCTCCAGGAGATGCTCGAGGTCCTCGACGAGGAGGATGAGGACGAGTCCACGCTGCGGACCCGCCCGCCCGTCATCACCGTCATGGGCCACGTCGACCACGGCAAGACGCTGCTGCTCGACCGCATCCGCGAGGCCAACGTCGTCGCCGGCGAGGCCGGTGGCATCACGCAGCACATCGGTGCGTACACCGTCGAGAAGAACGGTCAGCAGCTGACGTTCATCGACACACCGGGCCACGAGGCGTTCACCGCCATGCGGGCGCGCGGGGCCGAAGCGACCGACATCGTCGTGCTCGTGGTGGCGGCCGACGACGGCGTCATGCCCACCACGCTCGAGGCCCTGGCCCACGCCAAGGCCGCCGACGTGCCGATCATCGTCGCGGTCAACAAGATCGACCGGGAGAACGCCAACCCCGACCGCGTCATGCAACAGCTCTCGGAGCAGGGCCTCGTGCCCGAGTCCTGGGGCGGCGACACGATCTTCGTGCAGATCTCGGCCCTGCAGAGCCTCAACATCGACGAGCTGCTCGAGAACCTCGTGGTGGTCGCCGAGCTCGAGGACCTCAAGGCGAACCCCGAGGGTCGCGCCTACGGCGTGGTGCTCGAGGCGAACCTCGACGTCGGACGTGGCCCCGTGGCCACCGTCTTGGTGCAGCGCGGCAACCTCAAGGTCGGCGACCCCATGGTCGCCGGTCCCGCCTACGGCAGGGTCCGCGCCCTGATCGACGACAAGGGCGAGCAGGTCAAGGAGGCCGGCCCCGGCATGCCGGTCCAGGTGCTCGGGCTCTCCGAGGTCGCCGACGCCGGTGACGACTTCGTCGTCGCCCCCGACGAGCGCACCGCCCGTCGGGTCGGCGAGACGCGCGGCACCTACGCCCGCATCCGTGACCGAGCCGAGGATGCCTCGGCCATCAAGGCCGGCGTGAAGCTCGAGGACGTCTTCGAGCAGATCCAGAAGGGTGAGGCGGCGACGCTGAACCTGATCCTCAAGGCCGATGTCACCGGTTCGCTCGAGGCGCTCACCGACTCGCTCCGCAAGCTCGAGCGTGACGACGTGCGCATCACCTTCGTGCTCCGCAGCGTCGGCGGCATCACCGAGAACGACATCCAGCTGGCCTCGGCCACCGGCTCGACGATCATCGGCTTCAACGTGCGGCCGGATCGCAAGGCCCGGTCGCTCGCCGACCTCGAAGACGTCGAGATCAGGACCTACGAGATCATCTACCAGGTCCTCGAGGACATGCAGAACGCCATGCTCGGCCTCCTCGCCCCTGAGTTCGAGGAGGTCGTCACCGGCGACGCCGAGGTGCGCGAGATCTTTCGCGTGCCCCGCATCGGCGCCATCGCCGGGTGCTACGTCCTCAACGGCGTCATCACCCGCAACTCCAAGGTCCGGTTCCTCCGTGAGGGCACCATCATCTGGAAGGGCGCCATCAGCTCGCTGCGGCGCTTCAAGGAGGACGTGCGGGAGGTGGCATCGGGCTTCGAGTGCGGCATCGGCCTCACCGACTTCCAGGACCTCAAGCCGGGAGACGTCATCGAGACCTACGAGGACCGCGAGATCCCCCGCAGCTGAGCACCCCCGACCCTCCCTCCGAGCTGGCGGTCAGATGCGACCGCCGCGGTCGCATGCAGCCGCCAGCTCGAGGTCGGGCAGGTCGTGATTAGCCTCGTGGGGTGCACGCTGCTGTGATCGAGCTCGATCTGCACCTGCCGGAGCCCCGCTCGCTGAAGGCGAAGCGAGCGGTCATCAAGCCCGTCACCGAGGGGTGCCGGCGGCGCTTCGGCGTGTCGGTCGCCGAGGTCGGCTTCCAAGACCAGTGGCAGCGGGCGGAGATCGGCATCGCCGCCGTCGCGTCGTCCCACCGCCAGCTCGTCGAGGTGCTCGACGCGGTGGAGCGCTTCGTGTGGAGCTTCCCCGAGGTCGAGGTCGTGTCGTGCGAGAGGACGTGGATGTGATGGCGAAGGCACGTGGTCGACGAGGCTCCCAGGACCGCAGCGGGGCACGGCAGTACCCGCGCACCGCGAGGCTGAACGAGCTGTGCCAGCAGATCGTGGCGGACGAGCTCCGCCTCATCGACGACGAGCGCCTCGAGCTGGTGACGATCACGTTCATGCGCGTCGATCGAGACATGAGCCGTGCCCTCGTCATGTTCACCTCCCTCGGAGAGGGGGAGGACGAGGCCAAGGTGGCGCTCGAGTCGCACCGGGTCCGGCTCCAGGCGGCGATCGGCCGGCAAGCGTCGATGCGCCGCACGCCCGAGCTCCGCTTCGAGGTCGACACCGTGGTCGAGACCGGCAACCGCATCGAGCAGCTCCTGCGGGACGCCCCACCCATCCGCGACGAGCACCCGGAGCTGACCGACGGCCGCTACCGGCTGCGGGACGACGACGACCGGGATGGCCCCGCTGTCGTCTGATGGCGCACCTGATCGAGCACGTCAGCCGTCCGGGCTGCTCGTCGTCGACAAGGCGGCGGGGCTCACGTCGCACGACGTCGTCGCCCGCGCCCGGCGCCAGCTGCACACCAAGAAGGTCGGGCACTCGGGCACCCTCGACCCCGATGCCACCGGCGTCCTGCTGCTCGGGGTGGGGCCGGTCACCCGGCTGCTGAAGTTCCTCACCGCCCTGCCCAAGTCCTACGTGTGCGAGGTCGTGCTCGGCACCGAGACCTCGACGCTCGACGACTCCGGCGAGGTCACCGCGTCCCACGACATGGCGGGGGTGACGCTTCCGCAG
>JBBSLC010000038.1:0-22142 GCA_038255685.1 Acidimicrobiales bacterium
GAGCGGTCCGACGGTGTCGCAGAGGTGGGCCGTCGCCAGCACCGAGCCGCCCGAAGCCTCGTCGGCGACCCGCGCCGCGACGTTCACGTCGTGGCCGATGAGGTCGTCACCGGCCGTCACCGCCTCGCCGCAGTGCACGCCCGCCCGCAGGCGCAACGGCGGCGGTGGGACGTCGACCAGCTCGAGCGCAGCCATGACCGCCGCCTCCGACGAGGGGAACGACAGCATCAGCCCGTCGCCGATCCGCTTCACGATCCTGCCGCCCCGGCTTCGGACGATGGGGCCGACGGTGCGGTGGTGCTCGGCGAGCAGGGCGAGGGCGGCATCGTCCCCCTCGGCTGCGGTGAAGCTCGTGAAGCCCTCGAGGTCGGTGAAGGTGATGGCCAGCGGCGAGGCGCCGCCGCGCCCGTCCTCGCCGGAGCCGATGGCGAGGAGCTGGAGCGCGTTCACCCCCACCGCGCCGAGCACCGAGGGCTTGCGCTCCACCGAGCGCTCGAGGAAGCGCTGGACCACCTCCCGCGCGCTGGAGGTGCGGACCGGGTGACGTCCGGGCTCCTCGACCCAGTCCCGGTCGACGAGGCCGACCTCGATGGCCGTGCTCGTCAGCTCGGGGTCTTGCTTCAGCGCCGAGGCCGCCCGCTCGGCCAGGTCCTGGCGGAGCACTCGCATCGCTGCCGCGCCAGCCGAGCGGGCATCGTCCCTCCTGGCCACGCCCAGAACCTAGGTGGCGAGCAGCGCGGCTGCGAGGCGTTCGAGCCCTGCTGAGCGGCTCGCCTTGACGAGGACGGCGTCGCCTGCGCCCAGACCCAGCTCCGCGTGCACGCCGACGGCGGCCTCCACGTCGGCGACGAGCTCGGTCCCGTAGGTGGGCTCGGCGACGGCGATCACCCTGATGCCGAGGTCTTTCGCAGCGGCGGCCACCTCGCGATGGGCGACCGCGCTCCCCGGACCGAGCTCGGCCATCGTGCCGAGGAAGGCGACACGCCGGCCTGCGTCGAGGCTGGCGAGGGCACGCAGGGCTGCGACCATCGACGTGGGGTTGGCGTTGTAGGCGTCGTTCAGCACGGTCAGCCCCGAGGTCGCGCGACCGAGCGCCATGCGCCAGGGCGAGGCCGGCGGTGACGCCAGGCCGGCGGCGACGGCGTCGAGGGGGGCGCCGGCGGCGAGGGCGCCGCCCGCTGCGGCGAGCGCGTTTCCCACCTGGTGCTCACCCCTGACGGCGAGGTGCACCTCGGCTGCGCCCCAGGGCGTGTGCAGCGTGAACGAAGGTCGAAGCTCGTCATCGACGGCGATGCCCGTCGCGGTGAGGTCGTGGTGCGACCCGACGCCGAACGTGAGGGTGGCTGCCTCGGTGGCCATCGCCATGGCGGCGACCCGCTCGTCGTCGCCGTTGAGGATCGCCGTCCCGGTGGCGGGCAGCGCGACCACGAGCTCCGCCTTGGCCCGGGCGACCCCGTCGATCGACCCGAACGTCTCGGTGTGCACCGCAGCGACGGCGGTGACGATGCCGATGGTCGGTGCTGCGATCTCGCACAGGTGCGAGATGTGGCCCGGACCGCGCGCGCCCATCTCCAGCACCACGACCTCGGTGCCATCCGCTGCGTTGACGAGGGTGAGGGGTACGCCAAGCTCGTTGTTGAACGATCGCTCGCTCGCCGACGTCCGCAGCGACGCGCGCAAGGCGCCGGCGCAGAGGTCCTTCACCGTCGTCTTGCCCACCGAGCCGGTCACGCCGATGACGAGGTCGGGCAGGCGAACCCGGGCGGCCCGGCCGAGGTCGGCGAGGGCCCGGGCCGTGTCGTCGACCTGCACCACTGCGGCGCCCGGCGAGCCCACGTCACGGTCGACCAGCACCGCCGCTGCGCCGGACGCCACCGCTGCGTCGAGGAAGTCGTGGCCGTCGCGCTCGGCGACCACGGCGACGAAGAGCCGCCCGGTCACGTCTGCGCGCGAGTCGATCGTCGCACCCTCGACGATCGCCTCGCCCATGGCTGCGCCCCCGGTCGCCGCCGCGACCTCGGCGACGGTGAACCTCACGTCGGTGTCCCCGGAGCGAAGCTCGATCTGGCGGCTGGATCCGACCACGAGTGGGGGATCTGACCGCCAGCACGCGCAGCAGTCCTCGGCGGCTCCATGGGTCGCTACGGTGCCACACCGATGGATGTCGACCCGCCCGAACCGTCGGTCCCGGCCGCAGCGGTGCCGGCGCGGGTCCGCCTCGTCGTGCTCTTCGGCGGGCGCTCGGCGGAGCACGAGGTGTCGTGCGTGTCCGCCGCCTCGGTGCTCGGGGCCGTCGACGCCGCCCGCTACGACATCGCACCCGTCGGCATCACCCTCGACGGCCGCTGGGTGCACGCCGAAGCCGCAACGGTCGCCCTCGCCGCCGGTGCCGCCTCGCTGCCCCGGTCCCTCGACGCCAGCGGTCCCGAGGTCGACCCCCTCCCGATGCTGCTCCCATCGGGCGGCGGAGGCCATGGGCCGCTCGTGGTCCTCCCGCTGCTCCACGGCCCCTTCGGCGAGGACGGCACCGTCCAGGGCCTGCTCGAGCTGGCCGGCGTGCCCTACGTCGGGGCCGGGGTCCTCGGCTCGGCGCTGTGCATGGACAAGGCCGCTGCGAAGGACGTGCTGGCCAGCCACGGCCTCCCGCAGTGCCGGCACCTCGTCGTGCGCGACATCGAGGTGGACGACAGCCTGGTCGGACGGGTCGACGCAGCGCTCGGTTGGCCCGTCTTCGTCAAGCCCGCCAACCTCGGTTCGTCCGTTGGCGTCTCCAAGGTCGACGGCCCCGGTGCGCTCCTCGCCGCCGTCGAGGCTGCCGCCGGCTTCGACGAGTGGCTCGTGATCGAGGAGGCGGTGACCGGTCGGGAGATCGAGTGCGGCGTCCTCGGCAACGCAGCGCGCACCGCCTCCGTCCCCGGTGAGATCGTGCCGAGCGCCGAGTTCTACGACTACGACGACAAGTACTCAGGGGAAGGCGCCGAGCTCGTCGTGCCCGCCGTCCTCCCCGACGGTGTCGCCGACGAGGTGCGGCGCCTCGCCGTGGCGGCGGCTGGCGCGCTGCGGGCCGAGGGCATGGCCCGGGTGGACTTCTTCTACGAGGAGGCAGGGCGCGGCCTCTTGATCAACGAGGTCAACACGATCCCCGGGTTCACCCCGTGGTCGATGTACCCGCAGCTGTGGGCAGCATCAGGCGTCCCCTACGCCGACCTCGTCGACCGCCTCGTCGCCCTCGCCCTCGATCGCCACGCCCGTCGCAGCGCCCGCATCGGCCGTCCGCGGTGAGCCCGGGGCGGGCGTCAGGCTCCCTTCGCCCGCTTGCGCCGCCTTCCCTCGTGCATGGCCTCCACGCGGGCGACGGGCAGGGCGCGACCCTCTGCCAGCAGCGCCTCGCTGAGGACCTGCGGGGCAGGCATCTGCTCGCCCCACGGGTCGCGAGCACCGAGGCGGTCGAGAGCCGTCTTGATGGTCAGGTCGGCGGGCGTGATGCCGTCGAGCTCATCCCACGTCACGGGGAACGAGACCGGGAGGCCGGGCCGGTGCCGGGGGCTGTACGCAGCGATCACGGTGGCCCCGCCGACCCGTGTGGCGTCGACGAAGACCTTGCCCGCTCGATCCTCCTTGAGGAAGGCCGTCGTCGCCACGCCGGGGTCGAGCCGGGCCGACCGCTCGGCGATGGCTCGGGTGGCAGCTGCGGCGTCGTCGGGGGCGAGGTCGGTCGAGATCGGGACGAACACGTGGAGGCCCTTCGACCCGCTCGTCTTGACCGCACCGCTGAGCCCGAGCTCGTCGAGCGCCGCCTGCACGAGGCGAGCCGTGCGGACGACGACGTCGAAGGAGGCTCCCTCGGGCGGGTCGAGGTCGATCACGAGGTGGGTGATGCGATCGGGCGCATCGACCTTGGCCAGCGCCGGGTGGTACTCGACGGCCCGCTGGTTGGCGAACCAAAGCAGCGTCCGGCGGTCGTCGCACACCGCATACGCCACCTCCCGCTTCGACGACGCCGCCCACATCGTCACCGTTCGGACGAAGTCCGGGGTGCCCCTGGGGACGTTCTTCTGCATGAAGGCGTCCTGGCCCCGGTGGACGCGGATCACCGACAGCGGCCGATCCTCGAGCACCGGGACGAGCCGGTCCGACATCGCGTCGAGGTAGTCCACCAGCTCCCGCTTTGTGGCGTCTGCACCCTCGAAGACGGGCTGGTCGAGGTTGGTGAGCGGAACGCCGTCGCGCTCCTCCTTCGCCGCCCCGCTCGCCACCACCGACGACGCTAGACCGCCCCGCTCACCCGAGTCGATGGGGCGAGGCCACCTACGGGGTCGCCTCAGCCCGTGCGTCCGCCGCCCTTGCGTGCTCGGTGACGAGGGTGACCCAGCGGTCCCAGTAGGCGGGCGGGTAGTCGTGGCCCATGCCCTCGAGCACCTCGAAGCGGGCGCCGGGGATCGACTCGGCGGTGCGGCGCCCACCGGAGATGTCGACGAGGCGGTCCTCGTCACCGTGGAGCACGAGGGCGGGGACCTCGACGCCGCGCAAGGCCTCGGTCCGACGGGGCGACGCCAGGATGGCCATGAGCTGGCGGGCCTGGCCCGCCGGGTCGAAGCAGCGGTCGTAGGCCTCACCGGCGATGCCGGCGGTGCGCTCGTCATCGAGATGGTCGGGGCTCCCCCACACGTGCAGGCCCTGGACCGCACGCGCGACGGCGCCGTCCCGATCGGTGGCCGGCGGGCCGAAGAGCAGCACCCTGGCCTCGGCCGATGCCTGGCCGACGTCGGGATCACCCGTCGTGGACATGACCGACGTCATCGACCGGAGCCGGTGCGGGTGGTCGATGGCGAGCTGCTGGACGATCATCCCGCCCATCGACAGGCCCATGACGTGGGCGCGGTCGACGCCGAGCTCGTCGAGCACAGCGACGGCGTCGAGCGCCATGTCGGCGAGCAGGTACGCGACGTCAGGCTGGCGCCCTTCGGTCAGCGCAGCGTTGACGCCCGGCACATCGGGAGCGACGTCGGTGAAGTGGGTCGACAGCCCGACGTCGCGGTTGTCGAAGCGGATGACGTGGAAGTGCTGGGCGGCGAAGCGCTCGCACCACTCGGTGCGGTACGAGATCGACTGGCTCCCGAGCCCGTTGACCAGCAGCAGCGCCGGGTTCGTCGGATCCCCGAACGTCTCGTAGTGGATGTGCACGTCGCCGTTGCGGGCCTCAGCCATGGTCCCCCCTGCAGATGCGCCACCGTGGTCGCAGCACTGCCATCGTGCCAGCAGCAGCCGGGGGTGGCGCCACCCGCCCGTCGCCGCCCCAGTCCCGGTCGGGTAGACAAGTGCGGTGATCGCCGAGGCCCTCGACGGCAAGCGCATCCTCATCACCGGGACCACCGGCTTCCTCGGCACGGCCTTGCTCGAGCGCCTCCTGCGCTGCGTGCCCGGCTGCGAGGTGGTGCTCCTCGTCCGCCCCGGGCGCCGCACGACGGCCGAGCAGCGGGTGGCTCGCGAGGTGCTGCGCAACGACGCCTTCGACCGACTCCGCGAGCAGCTCGGGGTCGACGGCTACAAGGAGATGACCGAGCGCCGGGTCAGCGTGGTCGGCGGCGACGTCGGCACCGACGGCCTCGGGCTCGACGAGGCCGGCCGGGCCGCACTTGCCACCTGCGACGTCGTCATCCACTCCGCCGCCACGGTGGCGTTCGACTCGCCGCTCGACAGCGCCGTCGAGGTGAACCTGCTCGGCCCGATGCGCGTCGCCGCCGCCATCCGGGAGGCGTCGTCGCCCGCGCACCTCGTCGCGGTGTCCACCTGCTACGTGGCCGGCAACCGCCGCGGTCGCGCCCCTGAGCTCCCCGTCTTCGACCAGCCCTTCACCCCGGACGTGTCGTGGGCGAACGAGGTCGCCGCCGCTCGCCGCACGCGCGGCGACGTCGAGGCCGAGAGCCGTACGCCGGACCGGCTCACCCGCTTCGCCAAGGAGGCTCGCTCCGAGCTCGGGGCAGCGGGGACGCCGCTCCTCGCGTCCAAGGCCGAGAAGATCCGAGACGCTTGGGTGTCTGACCAGCTCGTCGAGGCGGGCCGGGCCCGCTCCCGCTCGCTCGGCTGGCCCGATGCCTACGCCTACACCAAGGCGCTCGGTGAGCGGGCCCTGCTCGAGACCCGGGACGGGGTGCCGGTCACGATCGTCAGGCCGTCGATCATCGAGTCCGCCCTCGCCGAGCCGAGCCCCGGGTGGATCCGTGGGTTCCGCATGGCCGAGCCCGTCATCATCAGCTACGCGCAGGGCCTGCTGAAGGAGTTCCCCGGCATCCCCGAGGGCGTCGTCGACGTGATCCCCGTCGACATCGTGGTCGCCGCAACCATCGACGCCGCCGCTCGGCGTCCCCAGCCGGACGCCGAGCCCGAGGTCGTGCAGGTCGCCTCCGGGTCGGCCAACCCGCTGCGCTACCGCCGGCTCGTCGGCATGGTCCAGCAGTGGTTCTCCGAGCACCCCCTCTACGACCCCAAGGGACAGCCCATCGTCGTCCCGGCGTGGTCGTTCCCCGGCCGCGGCCGCGTGGCCAAGCAGCTCGACAGGGCGTCGAAGGTGATCGAGCTCTCCGAGAAGGCGCTCTCTGCCCTCCCGTTGCGGGGCACCCAGGCGAGGTGGTCGGCCGCGCTCGAGGAGCGCAAGGTCGACGTCGATCGGGCCAGCACCTACGTCGAGCTGTACGGCGCCTACGCCGAGACCGAGGCCAGCTTCGCCGTCGACCGCCTGCTCGCCCGGTGGGAGACGCTCGACGAGCACGACCAGGCGACGTTCTGCTTCGACCCGAAGGTCATCGACTGGGAGATGTACGTCACCACCATCCACCTGCCATCGGTGGTGGCCCACGCCAGGGTGAAGACCACACCTGGCGCGTCGAACCGCCAGAGCCGCTCCACCCGGCTCCGGGCGCAGGTGCTGAGCCCCGAGCGCCACCTGGCCGCGTTCGACCTCGAGAACACCCTCATCGCGTCCAACGTCGTCGAGTCGTACTCGTTCCTCGCCACCCGCAGGCTCGGCCGGGACGACAGGATCCGCTTCGCCCTCAAGACGCTGGCCGAGGCGCCGTCGCTCCTCGCCCTCGACCGGCGCGACCGCGGCGACTTCCTCCGCTCGTTCTACCGTCGCTACGAGGACGCTCCGATCGACCAGCTGGCCGAGGATGCCCAGGAGCTGTTCAGCCAGCTCATCCTCACCAAGTCGTTCCCGGCCGGCTTCCGCAGGGTGCGCGAGCACCGCCGCCTCGGTCACCGCACCGTGCTCATCACCGGCGCCCTCGACATCGTCGTCGAGCGCAACCTGGCGCCGTTGTTCGACGACATCGTGTGCGCGCGCATGTCCCGCACGCCCGACGGCAAGCACTGGTCGGGCGAGCTCACCGACGCCCCTCCCACCGGCGAGGCGAGGGCCATGGCCATGGCCGACTACGCCGACCGCGAGGGGCTCGACCTCGCCGAAGCCGTCGCCTACGCCGACTCCGCCAGCGACCTGCCGATGCTCGAGGCGGTCGGCTTCCCGGTGGCGGTGAACCCCGAGACCCGGCTGTCGGCCATCGCCCGCAAGCGGGGCTGGCTCGTCGAGGACTGGGAGCGCTCGCCTGGCGGTCCTCGCGCCCTCCTCCCCATCGGCACGAGCACGCGCCCCTCGTCGTTCCGGCGGGACGTCCCCGGCGGGATCGGCCTCACCTCGTGACCACCACCTCGGATCTCGGCACGCACGGCACCACGCCGTGGGGCCACACGTGCCGAGAAGACCGGCAGCGATGAAGGCGCTCCGGTTCGAGCGGTCGCTCCCCCGGTTCGCAGCGGCGCGCATCGCCGGCGCGCTCGCGCCTGGGCGGGGAGCCACGCCCGGGCCGCTTCGCCTCGTCGACATCGACGTGCCCGAGGTGGACGCACCCGGTTGGGTGCGCGTCCGGCCCCGGCTGGCGGGGATCTGCGGCTCGGACCTGGCGACGATCGACGCCACGTCGAGCCGCTGGTTCGAACCGATCGTCAGCTTCCCGTTCGTACCCGGCCACGAGGTCGTCGGCGACCTCGACGACGGCACCCGGGTCGTGCTGCAGCCCGTCCTCGGGTGTGCTGCCCGGGGCATCGACCCGATCTGCTCCCGGTGCGCGGCGGGCCAGGTCGGCCAGTGCCTCAACATCACGTTCGGCCACCTCGAGCCGGGACTGCAGACCGGGTACTGCGCCGACACCGGTGGCGGCTGGTCCATCGCCCTCAGCGCCCACGAGAGCCAGCTCCACCCCGTCCCCGATGCGCTGAGCGACGAGGCCGCCGTGATGGTCGAGCCGACGGCGTGCGCCATCCGGGGTGCAGGCAAGGTCCCCGCAGGCACGAGCGTCGTCGCGGTGATCGGGGCCGGCACGCTCGGGCTCGCCACCATCGCTGCCCTCCGCCACCTGCCCGGAGAGCTCCCGACGACGGTCATCGCCGCCGCGAAGCACCCCGACCAGCGCACGCTCGCCGCCGCCCTCGGCGCCGACGTCGTGGTGGAACCGGACGGCCTCGCCCGAGCGGTGCGCCGGGTCACGGGCTCCATGGCCGTGGGCGACGGCAGCATCGACCGTCTCGCCGGCGGCGCCGACGTCACCATCGACTGCGTCGGCTCGCCGGCGTCCATCGCCAGCGCGCTGTCGATCACCGCGCCTGGGGGCAGGGTCGTGCTCGTGGGCATGCCCGGCCAGGTCGACGTCGACCTCACCCCGCTCTGGCAGCGCGAGCTCCAGCTCGTCGGCGCCTACGCCTACGGCACCGAGGAGGCGGACGGCCCCGGTGACGGGCGACCCACCTTCGAGCTGGCCTTCGACCTCGTGGCCGCAGCCGACCTCGGCCGGCTCGTGTCCGCCACGTACCCCTTGGCCCGCTACGCCGACGCCATCGCCCACGCCGCTGAAGCCGGTCGCCGTGGCGCCGTCAAGATCGCCTTCGACCTCCGCAACGAGAGGGAACGCAACCGATGAGCCCAGCAGCACCCCGACGCCCCGGCCACGAGGTCGTCGAGGGCCGAGCCCCCCGACCTGGGTTCGTCCTCGAGGTCGACCGGTCGACACCCCCGACGTTGTTCCACCACGGCGAGGGCTTCCGACTCGAGCGCCTCCCCGTCGGCAGCCGCATCGTCTACCCGGCGGAGGCGCTCCCGGTCCTCCGCGACCCCGACGAGGCGATCCGCCAGGCGCTGCTCCACCCGGAAGGCCAGGACCCGCTGCCTGCGCAGCTCTTCCCTGGCATGAAGCTCACGATCGCGTTCGACGACGTGAGCCTGCCGCTCCCGAAGATGCGTCGCCCCGACATCCGCCAGCGGGTCATCGAGGCCGTGCTCGACCTCGCTGCAGAGGCGGGTGTCGACGACGTCCACCTCATCGCCGCCCTCGCCCTCCACCGCCGCATGACCGAGGCCGAGCTCCGCCACGCCGTCGGCGACCGGGTGTACGACGCGTTCGCGCCTCGTGGCCTCCTGTACAACCACGACGCCGAGGATCGAGACAACCTCACCCTCGTCGGCGAGACCGAGCAGGGCGAAGAGGTCGAGATCAACAAGCGAGCGGCCGAGTCCGACCTGCTCGTCTACGTGAACATCAACCTCGTCTCGATGGACGGCGGCCACAAGTCCACGGCGACCGGGCTCTCGAGCTACCGCAGCCTGCGCCACCACCACAACGTCAAGACCATGCAACGCTCGAAGTCGTTCATGGACCAGCACCGCTCCGAGCTGCACAGCTCGAACTGGCGCATGGGCAAGGTGCTGCGAGATGCCGGGGTCAAGGTCTTCCAGATCGAGACCACCATGAACAACGACACCTTCCCGAAGCCCTTCGACTTCCTCCAGAAGCGGGAGTGGGAGTGGACCGCCCGGGACCGGATGGCCTTCGTTGCCGCCACCACCGGGCTCAACCGGATGAGCAGCCGGATGAAGCGGAACCTCTTCCAGTCGATCGAGGCCCCGCACGACATGACGGGCGTGGTCGCAGGCGAGATCGAGGCGGTGCACGCCATCACCACCGCCAAGGTCTTCGAGCAGCAGCTCGTGGCGGTCGAAGGCCAGGCCGACATCGTCACCATGGGCCTGCCCTACATCAGCCCGTACAACGTCCACTCGATCATGAACCCGATCCTCGTGGCGTGCCTCGGGCTCGGCTACTTCTTCAACATGTACCGGGGGAAGCCGCTCGTGCGTGAGGGCGGCGTGGTGATCCTGAGCCACCCGACGCCGTGGGAGTTCCACCCCGTCCACCACCCGAGCTACATCGACTTCTTCGAGCAGGTGCTGGCCGACACCACCGATCCGGTCGAGATCGAGAAGCGCTACGAGGTCTCCTTCGCCGAGGACGAGTGGTACCGGCACCTCTACCGGACGAGCTACGCCTACCACGGCGTGCACCCGTTCTACATGTGGTATTGGTGTGCGCACGCCCTCCAGCACGTCGGGGCGGTCATCATCGTCGGCGGTGACCCCAAGGCGGTGCGCCGCCTCGGCTTCCGGCCGGCATCGACGCTGCGCGACGCGCTGGAGATGGCCGAGGACACCGTCGGGCGCAACCCCTCGATCACCCACACCCATGCCCCGCCCCTCTACATGGCCGACGTGACGTGAAGCGCGTCCCGGTGCCCGCAGCGCTGCGGGGGTTCCCGTTCGCGGCGCCGAACGTGCCACTCGGCATCGAGGCGCTTCCACGCAAGGCCCGCATGGGGGCGGCCTACGACTCGTCGTGGGCTCGGGAGCAGCCCGCCCGCTACGCCCGCTTCTTCATCGTGGAGGGACCGATGCGGGCGGCGATGGCGACGCTCGCCAAGCCGACCCGCAAGGGCCTCGATCGGGTGAAGGGCGTCGCCGGTCCGGCGATCTTCGCCGCGAACCACCACAGCCACATCGACGCGCCCCTCATGCTCACGTCGATCCCCGAGCCCTTCCGTCACCGCATGGTCGTGGCCGCTGCGGCCGACTACTTCTTCGGCAACCGGGTCACCGCCACCCTCTCCTCGCTGGCCATGGGCGCGTTCCCGATCGAACGGTCGCGCGTCAGCAGGGACTCGGCCGACCAGGCCGCCGAGCTCGTGGCCGACGGCTGGAGCCTGCTCATCTTCCCCGAGGGAGGTCGGAGCCCCGACGGTTGGGGTCAGGGCCATCGTGGCGGTGCGGCGTTCCTCTCGGTGCGCACCGGTGCGCCCGTCGTCCCCGTCCACCTCTCGGGCACCGACCAGGTCTTCGGCAAGGGCGCCAAGAAGCTCACGCCAGGCAAGACGACCGTGACCTTCGGCCATCCACTCGTCCCCGCCGACGGTGACGACGCCCGCGACTTCGCGATGACGATCGAGGCGGCCGTCGCCGCCCTCGCCGACGAAGCGACCACGGACTGGTGGTCGGCGCGCCAGCGAGCGGCGGCCGGCGCCACGCCGTCGCTCACCGGCCCCGACAGCACGGGCTGGCGGCGGGCCTGGGCACTCGGCGATGTGCGGCGCCGCCGCCGGACCCCTCGACGCTCCTGGCCCGAGCTGTAGTCCCGAGCACGGTCCAGCCGAGCTGTCGGTGCCGCCTCTCGGCCCCCGTGCCACAGCACCGACAGTTCCAGGCGGAGCGCCGGGACCGCTCTAACCTCCGGGCATGGCCGCCTCCCTCGTCTACGCATCGCGGCTCATGGGCCTGCCGCTGCTCGACGCCGACGGCGAGATGCTCGGGCGCATCGACGACGTCGTGCTCGTCCCGCCCCACCGAGCCATCGCTCCCCGGGTGCTCGGCTTCGTCTCCTCGGTGCAGCGACGGCGGATCTTCGTGAGCATCGGCCGGGTCGGGGAGCTCGACCAGCTCGGGATCCGTCTGAAGGGCTCGGCCATCGACCTCAGCCCGTTCCAGCTCCGAGCCGGTGAGCTCCTCGCCGGCGACCTCCTCGACCGGTCCCTCGCGAACGGGGAGTCGATCACCGACCTCGCCCTCCGGCCCTCGGCCCGTGACACCGTTGCCTGGGAGGTCGCGACCGTCGCCCTCGGTGGTCGGCGCAGCCCACTACGACGCCACCGGGCGCCGCGCGTCGTGCCGTGGCGGGAGGTCGAGGGCATCTGGGATGCCGGCGACGTCCCAGCCGAGATCGGCGCCTACCGCGACATGCACCCCTCCGACGTCGCCGCCGCCGTCCGCCGACTCCCACTCGCCAAGCGGCGCCAGCTGGCTGAGGCGATGGACGACGAGCGCCTCGCCGACCTGCTCGAGGAGCTCGAGGAAGAGGACCAGGTCCGTCTGATCCAAGGTCTCGGCGTCGAGCGCATGGCCCACGTGCTCGAGGAGATGGCACCCGACGACGCGGCCGACCTGCTCGGCGAGCTGCCGAAGCAGCAGCAGATCGAGCTGCTGGCGGCGATGACGCCGGACGACGCCGGACCGCTGCGGCGCCTGCTGCGCTACGGGGAGAAGACGGCCGGCGGCCTCATGACCCCAGCGCCTGTCGTCGTGACCCCGGGGACGCCCGTCGCCGAGGTCCTCGCCCGGCTCCGGGACCACGACCTCCCCCCTGCGATCGCCGCCCAGGTCTTCGTGGCCGACGCGCCCGTGCAGACCCCGACCGGGCGATACCGAGGGATGGTCGGCGTGCAGCGCCTGCTGCGCGAACCGCCGTCGTCCGACGTCGGCCGCTGCGTCGAGGACGAGGGCCCGGCGGTCACACCCTCGATGTCCGAGGGCGAGGTCGCCGCCCGCCTCGCCGCCTACAACCTCCTCGCCCTCCCCGTGTGCGACACCGACGGCCGGCTCCTCGGTGCGGTGTCGATCGACGACGTGCTCGACGCGGTCCTGCCCGAGGGGTGGCGCGTTGCCATCCGCTGAGCCCCGACCTGCGGGAACGCCGCTCCCCGGAGAGCGTCGTTGAAGCGCGCCGTCGACCTGTCCCGTCCCCGCCAGCGAGGCCGATCCCTCGGCGTCCACTACGACCCCGAGGCGTTCGGACGGTTCTCCGAGGCGATCGCCCGCACACTCGGCACCGGCCGATTCCTCGCCGGCCAGACCGTCGTGGTCGCCATCTGGATCAGCGTGAACGTCCTCGCCGTCTCGCTGCGCTGGGACCCGTACCCCTTCATCCTGTTGAACCTGGCCTTCTCGACCCAGGCGGCGTACGCCGCACCGCTGATCCTCCTCGCGCAGAACCGTCAGGCCGAGCGTGACAAGGCACAGACCGAGCGGGATCGGGAGATCGTCTTCCGCACCCAGGCCGACACCGAGTTCCTCGGCCGGGAGCTCGCTGCCGTGCGCATCGCGCTCACCGACGTCGCCACCGGCGACGATCTGAACCGCGCCGTCGAGCGCCTGACGACGGTCCTCGCCGCGGCGCTGGAACCGGGAACGGGTTCGGCCACAGCCGGCACCGACAGGTAGTCTCTCCCGACGATCGGGACGGCATGGGCAACGGCGCCCCCACCGCTCAACGGAGAGGGGACCGCCCCCGATCGCCACCGACGACCTGTTCGCGCAGGTCCGCGCACACTGGAGAGCCGCCCCATGCCTGCAACCCCCTCGGCCGTGCACCACCCGCGTCCCGCCGCCGACCTCGACGCCTGCGGCATCGGCTTCGTCGCCGACGCCGAAGGCCGCTCCTCCCGCATGATCATCGAGGCTGCGCTGCACGGCCTGGCGTGCGTGAAGCACCGCGGCGCAGCTGCTGCCGACGGCAAGTCGGGAGACGGCGCAGGGCTGCTGCTGCCGATCCCCGCCGAGATCTTCGGTGCGGGCAACGGCATCGCCTCGCTGTTCGTGCGGGGCAGCGACCCTCGGGCAGCCATCGAGCTCGCGGCGAAGGAGGAAGGGCTGGACGTCGTCGAGTGGCGCGACGTCCCCACCGACGACAGCTTCCTCGGCAGGCAGGCGCTCGACGCCAAGCCGCAGCTCCTCCAGGCGATCATCGGTGGCGGCGACGGGGACGAGCGCAAGGCCTTCCGGCTCCGGCGCCGGATCGAAGCGGCGACCGACGGCGTCTACGTCGCCTCGTGCTCGTTCCGCACCGTCGTCTACAAGGGGCTCGCTGCCGCCGACGCCGTGGAGGGGTTCTACACCGACCTCGCCGATGAGCGGTTCACCGCTCCCTTCGCCGTGTTCCACCAGCGGTTCAGCACGAACACTGCGCCCACCTGGGAGCGCGCCCAGCCGTTCCGGATGCTCTGCCACAACGGAGAGATCAACGCCATCCAGGGCAACGAGAACCGCATGCGGGCGCGGGCGGTGCTCGGCACCGAGGCAGCGGGCCTCGGACCCGAAGCGCTGTTCCGACCGCTCCTCGACCCCGAGGACTCCGACTCGGGCAAGCTCGACGCCGCGGTCGAGCTGCTGACCCGAGGTGGTCGCGACATCCGCCACGCCATCGCCATGCTCGTCCCCGAGGCCTGGGAGAACGCGAAGGATCTCGACGCCGATGTGCGTGGCTTCTACCGCTACCACTCCGCGCTGATGGAGCCGTGGGACGGCCCCGCAGGGATCGTCTTCACCGACGGGCTCGGCGTGGGTGCCGCACTCGATCGAAACGGTCTGCGCCCGCTGCGCTACGCGCTGTGCGAGGACGGCCTCGTCGTGGTGTGCTCCGAGGTCGGCGCGGTGGACGTCTCCGGGCACGGCAAGGTCACCCGGGGGCGCCTCAGCCCCGGCGAGATGCTCTTCGTCGACCCGTCACGCGGCGTGCAGCTGGACGAGGAGCTGAAGGAGCGCATCGCTGCTGGTGGCTACGCCCGCTGGGCCGCCGACGGCTTCGCCGACATGAGCCGGGGTGAGCCGGTGGTGGCGACCCCCGACGCAGGCGACCTCGAGCGTCGCCAGGCGGCCAACGGCTACACGAAGGAGGACCTCGCCATGGTCCTCAAGCCGATGGCCAGCGACGCGCACGAGCCCGTCTTCTCCATGGGGGACGACTCGCCCCTCCCCCAGCTCGCGGGTCGACCGCGCCCGGTGCACCACTACCTGCGACAGCGGTTCGCCCAGGTCACGAACCCTCCCATCGACCCCGTGCGGGAGCGGCGGGTCATGAGCCTGCGGACGCTGCTCGGCCCTCGCCAGCCGATCCTCAGCGAGGGGCCCGACGCGGCTCGGCTGCTCACCATGTACTCGTTCTTCCTCTACCCCTCGGGCGTCGACACGCTCTTCGACGAGGCGCTCTGCCCGTTCGAGGCGACGCCGCTCGACACGACCTTCCCTCGCAGCGACGGTCCCGACGGGCTTCGCAGGGCCGTCGACCGCCTCTGCGACGAGGCCGAGGCCGCCGTCGCCCGAGGCGTCGGGGTGCTCGTCCTCGACCCGGCCGCCGTCGGACCAGACCGCATCCCCGTGCCGTCGTTGCTCGCCTGCGGCGCAGTCCACCACCGGCTCACGGCCGCCAAGCTCCGCTCCCTCACGAGCATCGTCGTGATCAGCGACAGCGCTCGTGACACCCACGAGGTGGCAGCCCACCTGGGCTACGGCGCCGATGCGATCTGCCCGAGGCTCGCCCTGCAGACCGTTGCGCTCGAAGCCGACAACGACGAGGGCGACGTCGTGTCCTACGAGGCGCAGAGCCGCTTCCAGTCCGCCATCGAGGAGGGTGTGCTCAAGATCCTGTCCAAGATGGGCATCGCCACGGTCGACTCGTACCGCGGCGCACAGATCTTCGAGATCATCGGGCTCGGCGCCGACGTCGTCGACGTCTGCTTCGTGGGGACGCCGTCGGTCGTCGGCGGCATCGGGTGGAGCGCCCTCGGCGACGACGCGCTCGCCTGCCACGAGCAGGCATGGCCGACGGCGAGCGAGACCGCGGTCAGCCTCGAGTCACCCGGCTACTTCCGGGTGCGAAAGGGGGGCGAGTACCACGGGAAGGGCAAGGAGGTCGTAGACGCCCTCGCCGCAGTCGCCCTCGTCCCGGCGCCACCGGCCGACGGCCCCGACGCCATGATGACGGCCGCCCACCTCCTGCAGCGGGCGATCAAGGGTGACTCGACGGAGACGTACGACGCCTACGCCCGGCTCGTCAACAGCCGCCCGGCAACCGAGCTGCACGACCTGCTCGAGCTCGTCCCCGGGCCGGACGGGCCGGTGCCGCTCCACGAGGTCGAGCCCGCAGCGGACATCGTCCGTCGCTTCTCGACCGGCGCCATGAGCCACGGCTCGCTCTCGAAGGAGGCGCACGAGACCCTGTCAGAGGCGATGAACCTCATCGGCGGCAGGTCGAACTGCGGCGAGGGAGGCGAGGACCCGGCGCGCTTCCGCACCCGCGGCCAGGCGAGGGGCGACAAGAACTCGAAGATCAAGCAGATCGCCTCCGGCCGCTTCGGTGTCACCCCGGAGTACGCGGCGTACGCCGACGAGCTGCAGATCAAGGTCGCCCAGGGGGCCAAGCCAGGCGAGGGCGGGCAGCTGCCGGGCCACAAGGTGAGCGAGGAGATCGCTCGCCTCCGCCACACCCAGCCAGGCGTGGCGCTGATCTCCCCGCCTCCTCACCACGACATCTACTCCATCGAAGACCTCGCCCAGCTCATCTTCGACCTGAAGCAGGTCAACGGGGCCGAGGTCTCGGTGAAGCTCGTCGCCGAGGACGGCGTGGGCACCATCGCCGCCGGCGTCGTCAAGGCGCTCGCCGATGTCGTCCACATCAGCGGTGCGAGCGGTGGCACGGGTGCTGCTGCGCTCTCGTCGATCAAGCACGCAGGGATGCCCTGGGAGCTCGGGTTGGCGGAGACCCAGCAGGCGCTCGTCGACAGCAGGCTCCGCAGCCGCGTCCGCGTGCGCGTCGACGGCGGGTTCCTCACGGGCCGGCAGGTGACCATCGCCGCGCTGCTCGGCGCCGACGAGTTCAGCTTCGGCACGGCAGCGATGATCGCCGAGGGCTGCATCATGCTGCGGGCGTGCCACCGCGACACCTGCAAGCCGGGGATCGCCACGCAGCGTCCGAACCTGCGGGCGAACTTCACCGGGACGCCCGAGGGCGTCGCCTCGTTCATGCTCTTCGTCGCCGAGGAGGTGCGCGGCCACCTCGCCGAGCTCGGCTTCCGCTCGCTCGACGACGCCATCGGGCAGGTCGGTTGCCTCCGCCAGGTGGACAGCGGTGACCCCCGGGCGGACGCCGTCGACCTCGGACCCATCCTCGTCGCTCCCTCACCCGCGGAGGACCCCAGGCGCTTCGTCGCCTCGGACCCGATCCAGTCACCCCGCTCGAAGCTGGGCGACCAGCTGCTCGCAGATGCCTTCCGTGCCGTCTGGGATGGCGAGGACATCGACCTCGCCTATGCGATCGGCAACGCCGACCGATCCATCGGCACCGCCCTCGGCGGCGCCGTCGCCCTCGAGTTCGGTGAGCTCTCGCCACGAGGCACGGCGCGGGTCCGCTTCGACGGCAGCGCGGGTCAGAGCTTCGGCGCGTTCCTCACCGCCGGGGCCGAGCTGCACCTCGTCGGTGAGGCCAACGACTACGTCGGCAAGTCCATGGGTGGCGGTCGCATCGTGATCACCCCGCCGGCCGATGACGCCGGCGAGCCGGTGCTCGTGGGCAACACCTGCCTCTACGGGGCGACGGGTGGCGAGGTGTTCATCGCCGGTTCGGCCGGTGAGCGCTTCGCTGTGCGCAACTCGGGAGCGGTCGCGGTGATCGAAGGTGCCGGTGACCACTGCTGCGAGTACATGACCGGCGGCACCGTCGTCGTGCTCGGCGCCGTGGGTCACAACGTCGGGGCGGGCATGACCGGCGGACAGGCCTTCGTCTTCGATCCCCACCACGACCTCATGGGCAAGCTCAACACCGCCCTCGTCGAGGCCGAGCGTCCTGACGCCGAGTCACTCGAAGCGCTGCGGTGGCTCATCGAGCGCCACGTCGAGCTGACGGGCTCGAGCTGCGGCACCGACGTGCTCGCCGGCTGGGGCCTCACCTCGGAGCTGTTCTGGCACGTGCTCCCGATCGAGCGGGTCCGCCGCATCGAGGCGACGTCAGCAGGGCGTGTCGCCGGCCTCGCCTGACGCCTACGGTTCGAGGATGGACCTCGAACTCTCCGCCCACGACGTGCTCACCACGACCCGATCGGTGCGCAAGCGGCTCGACCTCGAGCGCCCCGTCGAGCGCGAGGTGATCTTGGCGTGCCTCGACGAGGCCCTCCAGGCACCGACGGGGAGCAACAACCAGGGCTGGCAGTGGATGTTCGTGACCGACCCGGAGAAGAAGCGGGCCATCGCCGACGTCTACGGCCGCCACTTCGACCCCTACGCCTCGGCCAAGGGAGCGACCTACGCCGAGGGCGACACGAGGGGCGCCCGCAAGGACGCCGTGCGCGACTCGGCCACCTACCTCCGCGAGCACTTCCACGAGGTCCCGGTGCTGATGATCCCCTGCCACGCAGGCCGGGTCGATGGCGCCCCGGCGGCCCAGCAGGCGGGCTTCTGGGGCTCGCTGCTCCCGGCGGCGTGGAGCATGATGCTCGCCCTGCGGGCAAGGGGCCTCGGCTCGGCGTGGACGACGCTCCACCTCGGCAGCGAGAGAGAGGTCGCCGACCTGCTCGGCATCCCCTATGACGGCTACACCCAGGGCGGGCTGTTCCCCATCGCCTACACCAAGGGCACCGACTTCAAGCCCGCCCCCCGCCTCCCCGCCGCCGACCTCGCCCACTGGGACACCTGGTAGCGAGCGCGCTCAATCCACGAGGCGCAGGCCCGAGGGGGCGATGGAGGGCTCGCTCTTCGGGAGGTCGACGACGAACTCGGTGCGGTGGGCGGGGAACACGTGCTCGCTGACGAGGACCACCTCGCCCGACTCCGAGGTCGTCACCCGGCGGCAGCGCAGCACCGGCGACCCGACCGGGATGGCGAGGACAGCGGCATCATCTGGTGCCGCGGCGGCGGCGCCGATGGTCTGCGTCGCTCCGCCCAGCGCGACGGGGAGCAGCTCGTAGAACGGTGAGCGCTCGACCTCGGCCCGGGAGAGGTCGGCGCCGAGCGCCTCTGGGCACCACACCGTGACCCGGGCGAACGGCTCGCCGTCCGCCAGGTTGAGTCGCCGCACCTGCAAGACGGTGCCGGCACCGAGGATGGCAGCGACGTGGGGCGGGGCGGCGACGAACGCGAAGTCGAGCACCCGCCGCTCGGCCCGGGCGCCGGACGCTGCGAGCTGCGCCTCGATGGTGCCGAGCCGCCCGAGCGACTGGGGCAGCGGGTCGGCGGCGATGAACCACCCGAAGCCCTGACGGGAGTCGACGAGACCGTCCTCCCGCAGCGCCTCGAGCGCCCGTCGCACCGTGGCGCGGCTGGCGTCGTACCGCAGGCAGAGCTCGGCCTCGCTGGGGAGGAGGCGCCCGGCGCCGAGCTCACCGCCGACCAGGCTGGCGGCGATGTCCTCGGAGATCTCGCGGTAGCGCGTGCGCACTTGTCTGAGACTTGTATAGATTGAGCGGGTACGCAAGCGCCAGAAGCGCTGCCGACGAGGGGAGACTGCCATGGCCGTGACCGCAGGGACGCCGACCGAGCTCATCGACGGGGTCTATGCCACGCTGGCCGAACGGGTCGCCACCGGGCGCCGGCGCGCCGGGCGACCGCTCACCTTCGCCGAGAAGGTGCTGGTCAACCACATGGGTGACCCCGAGGGCGGCGGCATGGAGCGCTCCCGCAGCTACACCGACTTCGCGCCCGACCGGGTGGCGATGCAAGACGCCACCGCCCAGATGGCGCTGCTCCAGTTCATGACCGCCGGCCTGCCCGAGGTGGCGGTGCCGAGCACGGTCCACTGCGACCACCTCATCCAGGCGAAGGTCGAGGGCGCAACGGACCTCGCCTTCGCGCTCGACCAGAACTCCGAGGTCTACGAGTTCCTCAGGACCGTGTCCGCCCGCTACGGCGTCGGCTTCTGGAAGCCGGGCAGCGGGATCATCCACCAGGTCGTCCTCGAGAACTACGCCTTCCCCGGCGGGATGATGATCGGGACCGACAGCCACACCCCCAACGCCGGCGGGCTCGGCATGGTCGCCATCGGCGTCGGTGGCGCCGACGCCGTCGACGTCATGACCGGGTTCCCGTTCAACGTGCGCTGGCCCAAGCTGATCGGCGTCCACCTCACCGGCGAGCTGAGCGGTTGGACGGCGTCGAAGGACGTGATCCTGAAGGTCGCCGAGATCCTCACCGTGTCCGGTGGGACCGGTGCCATCGTCGAGTACTTCGGCCCAGGCGCCACCTCGATCAGCGCGACGGGCAAGGCGACGATCTGCAACATGGGCGCCGAGATCGGCGCCACGACCTCGCTCTTCGCCTACGACGAAGCGATGGCCCGCTACCTGCGCTCCACGGATCGGGACGCCATCGCCGACCGTGCCGACGCGGTCGCCGAGCACCTCCGTGCCGACGACGAGGTCCTCGCCGACCCGGGTCGCTTCTTCGACCAGGTCGTCGAGATCGACCTGTCGACGCTCGAGCCCCACATCAACGGGCCCCACACGCCCGACCTCGCCCACCCGGTGAGCCGGATCGGCGCCAACGCCAAGCTCAACGACTGGCCGCTCGAGATCAGCTCCGCACTCATCGGCTCGTGCACGAACTCGAGCTACGAGGACATCACCCGCGCCGCCAGCATCGCCCGCCAGGCCTCGGCGCGCGGCCTGCGGGCGAAGACCCAGCTGCTCGTCACCCCCGGGTCCGAGCAGGTCCGGGCGACGATCGAGCGCGACGGGCTGCTTGCCGACCTCGAAGCCATCGGCGCCACGGTCCTCGCCAACGCCTGCGGGCCGTGCATCGGGCAGTGGGACCGCACCGACCTCGACGCATCGGTGAAGAACACGATCGTGAACAGCTACAACCGCAACTTCCCGAAGCGCAACGACGGGAGCGCCAACACCCTCGCGTTCGTCACCTCACCGGAGACCGTGGTCGCCTACGCCCTCGCCGGCACGCTCGACTTCAACCCCCTCACCGATGAGCTCGACGGCCAGCGCCTCGAGCCCCCGGTCGGCGAGGAGCTGCCGGCGCTCGGCTTCGACCCCGGAGCGTCGGGGTTCGAGGCGCCACCGGAGGACGGGAGCGGCATCGACGTGGCCGTCGACCCGGCCAGCGACCGGCTCCAGCTGCTCGAGCCCTTCACCGCCTGGGACGGTCAGGACTACGCGGGGCTGCCCATCCTCCTGAAGGCCCAGGGCAAGTGCACCACCGACCACATCTCCGCAGCCGGACCGTGGCTCACGTACCGGGGCCACCTCGAGAACATCTCCGGCAACCTCTTCCTCGGGGCGGTCAACGCCTTCACCGGTGAGGCGGGCAGCGGCAAGGACCAGCTCGACGGCCAGGTCAAGCCGTTCCCCGAGATCGCCAGGCACTACGGCGACGAGGGTGTCGGCTGGGTGGCGATCGGCGACCGGAACTACGGCGAGGGCAGCTCTCGGGAGCACGCCGCCATGGAGCCCCGCTTCCGTGGTGCCAAGGTCATCTTCGCCCGCAGCTTCGCCCGCATCCACGAGACGAACGCCAAGAAGCAGGGCTTGCTCCCACTGACGTTCGCCGACCCCGACACCTACGACCTGATCGACGAGGACGACCGCATCAACGTCGTCGGCCTCGCCGACCTCGCCCCTGACCAGCCCGTGCGCTGCCAGATCGTGAAGCCCGACGGAACGACGCTCGACTTCGAGGTCACCCACACCTTCTCCCCCGACCAGATCGAGTGGTTCAGGGCCGGCAGCGCCTTGAACGTCATCCGCCGCGACCTCGAGGCCGGCACCACGCGCTGACCACGGGGCACGTTCACGATCTCGCGGAACCAGCCGATGGAGCACGGACGTCCCAAGGCCAGGAAGAGGCCCTGAGGAGGACCCGTGAAGATCATCGCCTGGTGCGCCGCCCTGCTCCTGCTCGTCGGCCTCGCCGTCAGCCTCGACGACCTGGGGGGTGGGCGAACCCCGGGTTCGCCGCCCGCTGCGACGCGACCCTTCGCCCTCGGCGGCGTCGAGCTGGCGTCGGCCTCGAGCCTGGAGGCGTTCGAGGACTGCGGCGAGTTGCTCGACTTCTTCCGGGAGGAGGCGAGCGCCGAGCAGCTCGGGTTCGGCTTCGCCATGGGTGGCGACGAAGAGATGGCCTTCGCCACCGACAGCGCGACCTCCGAGTCTGCGGCCGGCGATGACACAGCCGGTGGCGCACCGGCACCCTCTCCGGCGACCACCGCCGCAGCTGACTCGGC
>JBBSLC010000039.1:0-21358 GCA_038255685.1 Acidimicrobiales bacterium
CCGTGCGGCCTTGATCGCCCGGCCCATCTCCGCCGAGGACGCCAGCTTCGACCCCCGCTTGCGGGCCTCGTGGTCCACCCACGCACCCACCGCCAGCAGCCCGACCACGATGACCACCAGCACGATCACGAACGGGCTCACGTCCCCAGCCTTGCACCGTTCTCGGCACGGCGGTCACCAGGCCCCGGTGGTGGCCGCACCGAGATCAGCCGTTCAGCGCTGGTCCCCGTCCGCTGCAGCCTGGAGGGTGGCGAGGTCGAGCTTGCCCATGCCCATCATCGCCGTCATGGCCCGCTGGCCCCGGGCGGGGTCGGGGTCGTTCAACAGCTCCACCATCCCTGCGGGGCACACCTGCCACGAGAGGCCGTAGCGGTCCTTCAGCCAACCGCACGGGCCCTCCTCACCACCGTCGGAGAGGGCGGCCCAGTAGTGGTCGACCTCGGCCTGGTCGGCGCACTCGATGAGCAGCGAGATCGCCTCGGTGAAGGTGAACTGGGGACCGCCGTTGATGGCGGTGTGGCGCTGACCGTTGAGGAGGAAGTCGACGGTGAGGACGGTGCCTGCCGGTCGTGGACCGGCCTCGCCGTAGTGGGTCACCGCCGTGACCTCCGACCTCGGGAAGATCGAGACGTAGTGCTCGGCTGCCTCGAGTGCCTCGGTGTCGAACCAGAGGTTGGGGGTGATCGTGGGCATCGTGGCTCCTGTCGTCGGTGTTCGGGACATCACCGGTGCAGACCCCCGACAGGAACAGAACTCATCGGTCCTGTCTCGTCTCTGTCGGTGCCATGCTCGCCGATGCTCGTGCACCTGGACACCGACTTCGCCGGGGACACCGATGACGCCGCTGCGCTGGCGCTGCTGCTCGGCAGGCCAGGCGTGGAGGTCATCGGCATCACCACGACGGCCGATCCAGACGGGTTGCGGGCCCCTCATGACGAAGAACATCGAACGCGGTGCCACGGTCATCGCCATCGGTCCCTGCACCAACCTCGCCCAGGTCGAGGCGACCTCACCGGGAGCGCTGCGTGAGGCAGAGGTCTGCTGATGGGTGCGTGGCTGGCGCCACCGGCCTGCCCACCTGGGGGCCGGCGATGGACTGGAACATCCAGTGTGATCGAGAGGCCGCGATCACGGTGCTCGGAGCAGTGGACGAGCCGACGCTCGTCACCCTGCCGGCGACGATGCACGCCCATCTGAGGGCCGCCCACCTCGGTCGGCTCGAGTCGTCGGGGTTGATCGGCCGCCTCCTCGCCCGGCAGGGGAAGGCCCACGGCGTGGAGCACGACATGGCGGCGATGGGCAGCGCCCACGCGGGCCGACCCGACGACCTCCTCAACTTCCAGTACGACCCCGTCGCCTGCGCAGTCGCGCTGGGTTGGGGCGGGGTCGAGCGAGAGCTGATCGCCTTGTCGCCGATCACGGAGCGCGGGGTCTTGCACTTCGAGCGGGCAGAGGACGGCCCGCTCGTCGATGTCATCACTGCCGTCGACGGCTCCGCCTTCAGCGAGGTCTGGCTCGTTGCCGTCGAGGAGGCCGATCGCCGATCGTGACGAGCTCACTGCTCAACGCCGGAACCTGTTCGTTGGCCACTCGGCCCTCGCTGCAGGGAAGAGGCGATCGCACTTGCGATGGATGGGCCGTCCGAGCCCTCTGCCAGCAGGTCGGACTGTCACACCGTCTGCGTATGGTTCGGGGGTGGGCGAACACCAGTTCGAGAGCGGGGGTGGCGGGTCGGGGGAGGTGCCGTCGACGCCGTTGGTGGACCGGTACCGGACGTGCGGGTCGGATGATCTCGCTGCCCTGTACGCCGAGCTGGGTGGCGGCGCTCGTGCCCTGGAGGCGCAACGGTTGGCGATCCTGGCGGTCCTCGACGAGCGCGACGCCTGGGCGGTCGACGGAGCCAGGGACACGATCGGGTGGGTGTCAGCGACCGACGCGCTGCGTCGCGTGAACGCAAAGGGGGTCGTGGAGGTCGCCCGAAAGCTGAAGGACCTCCCGGCGATCGCCGAGGTCGCCGCCACCGGCGGGGTGTCGTTCGACCAGCTCCGCTCGCTGTGCGTCCTCGCCGCCCCTGACACCGACACCCACTGGGCTGCTCAGGGGCCGTCGTTGGAGCCGGGCCAGCTCGCTGCTGCAGCCGCCAAGGCCACCCGGGTCACCCGCGAGTCCGCCCAGGAGCAGGAGGCCAGACGCCACCTGACGTGGTGGAAGGCCAGGGGTGGCGGGGTCAGAGGCTCGTTCTACCTGCCCGACGTCGACGCAGACACCCTCTCCAACGGTCTCGACCGCCTCGCTTCCGGCTACAAGCCCGCACCCGGGGACCCGTGGGACCCGCTCCCCGTCCGCCGGGCCGACGCCCTCGTCGAGCTCGCCACCCTGTCGTTGGCTGACAGCGTCATCGGTGACCCCGCTCACCTCTACGTCCACGCCGCGGCGGGCGCCTTGGGCGAGACCGAGGTCTGGAACCTGGCGATGCTGTGCCACCGGCACCACAAGGCGGTCCATGAAGGCGGCTGGACCATCACGGGCAACCCCGACACTCCCGACGGGCTCACCTACGTGAGCCCCACCGGCCGGGTCGTCACCACCGAACCCGAGCCATGCAGTGACCGGGTCCGGGAACGCCTCATCCCCGACCCGCCGGACCCGCTGGCACCGGACCCCGACGACGATGCGGACCCCGGCGAGGGCCACACCTGCTGCGATCACGCCACCACCCCGTGTCGACGCACCCGTCTCGAAGCCATCCGCGCCCGACTCCACCGAGAAGCCCTCCGAGACCTCGCCGCCCACGCGCCGTAGTGGACTCGCGCTTGCCGGGTGGGTCTCAGCGGCCGCACGGTCCCCTCCAGCGGGATCGAGCCCGACGATCGAGGTTGACGGGTCGCCACGACCAGGCGCCCATCTCGGTGCCGGTGCGCTGTTCAGTCCGGTTGCTTCAGGGCCGCAGCCCGCTCGGCGTCGCGCTCCTGCTGCTCCTGCATGGCGGTGACGATCGCCTCGAAGATCCTGGCCGAGTCGGCCTCGAGGTGCTCTCGGGCACGGAGCAGGACGAGCCCGCCGAGGAACACGGGGGGGGTGACGATGAGGAACGCAGTGCGGAGGTTGTCGTCGAACGCACCGGACAGGGCGAACACGATGAGCGGTGCGGCGGCCTGGCCGAACACGACCGACGCCAGGTTGAAGGCACCGAAGCCCGCGCCTCGGAGGTTGGCCGGGATGGCATCGCTGATCCCGGCTCGCAGCGCAGGCACCGACATCACCACGATGAAGAAGCCGATCAGCTGCAGCACGTAGGCCGGGCCGAACGGCAGGCGCAGGTACGAGACCATGAAGAAGGCGTTGCCGATGAGGATGCAGTAGGCGGGGATCGCCATGCGAGCGCCCCGGATGCGGGTTGCCAGCTTGTCGGAGAGCCGCCCCCCGAGGAGCACGCCGGGGATGCCGCCGAGCACCACGAGCAGGCCGAGGTACGCCTCCGCATGGCCCTCCTGGACGCCGAGCTGGCGTTGGTAGAACTGGGGGAGGGCGGCGCCCACGGCGGTGATCGTGAACAGCAGGCTCGACACCCCGACCAGCGCGTAGCGCATGGTGGTGATGCCCCAGATCGTGCGCAGGTCGGCCCGCAGCCCGCTCGCCATGTCCCGGAAGAACTGGCCGATGCCGTCGGCGAACAGCGGTGCCGCCGCTTCGACCTCCTCGTCGCCCTCGGTGTCGAGACCGAGGTGGAGCCGCTCGCCGGTGCCGCGGCGCGGCTCCTTGAGCCGGTACATGAGGAAGCCGAACAGGAAGCTCGGCGATCCGACGATGAGGAACGCCCACCGCCACCCGAGGGTGGCGCCGATGAGGCCGCCGACGCCCACCCCGAACCCGAAGCCCACGAAGCCGAGGACCTGCTGGATCGAGAACGCCTTCCCCCGCTGCTCGGCCGGGTAGTAGTCGGCGAGCAGGCTCCCCGCCGCCGGCTCGGTGATGGCCTGGCCGAACCCGAGGGCAGAGCGCACGGCGAGCAGGGTGCCGTAGTTCGGTGCAGCCGCAGTCGCCGCGGTGATGACGGACCACCCGAGCACGGTGTGGCCGATCGTGCGGGTCCGGTTCCAGCGGTCGGCGAGGTAGCCGGCCGGGACCGTCACGAGGCCGTTCACGAGGACGAACGAGGAGAGCAGCAGCCCGATCCCTGCGTCGGAGATCCCGAACTCGTCCTGCAGCGGGTTGATGACGCCCCGGACGATGTTCTGGTCGATCTGGTCGGACATGATGATGAAGCCGAGCAGCCACATGGGCCACTGCGACACCTGCGCCCCACCGGCAGGCGGTGGCGGTGGCGGTGTCGGGTCGAGCTCGGTCGGCAGCTCGTCGAGGTCAGCCGACGACGGCGTCGCACCGAGCGTCGCCGGCTCGATCGTGCCCTCACCTGGTGTCACCGCGCCTCGTTCGACCGCGCCTCGCCCGCTGGGCGATCTGTCCTGCTCGTCCACGTTCGGGAGTCTCACCGACGGAGGCGGGCGCCGCCAGCAGTGTGACCGACGCCACGGCGCGCACCGGTCCTGCCGTTCTGTCGGTGGCACGCCCCGGGGGCCGGGGCGCCGCACCGTCAGATCGGTCGCGAGGAGGAGTGCCTGGCCTGGTCGTCATCTCGCGGGTCGAGCGTCCAGAATCGGGCGGTGATCCGCCTGCGAGCGCCAAGCGACGCCGGGAGCCGCCGGTGGGCGCCGACGTGACCTGGAACGTGACGAGGGAGCGGGGTTCGGCGGCGGCGTTCCACGAGCGGGCCGTGCCGGCGCCGGCGAGGCGCGCCGTCGCCGTCCTCGAGGTCGACGGTCCGGCGCTCGTCCTCGGCAGCACCCAGGACGCGTCGGATGCCGACCCGGCTGCGCTCGCCGCCGCAGGTGTGGCGCTGGTGCGCCGGCGCAGCGGCGGTGGGGCGGTGCTGCTCCGACCCGACGAGGTCATCTGGGTCGATGTGGTCGTGCCCCGGGGGGACCCCCTCTGGGACGACGACGTCGGGCGTGCCTTCCACTGGCTCGGTCGGGCGTGGGTGGCGGCGCTCGGCGACGTCGGCCTGCACGGGGCTGCCCACGAGGGCCCCCTGCTCACCACCAGGTGGTCGCGGCTCGTGTGCTTCGCTGGGCTCGGACCCGGCGAGGTCGTCGTCGACGGAGCCAAGGTCGTCGGCATCGCGCAGCGCCGGACGCGCGATGGCGCCCGCTTCCAGTGCGCGCTCCTCGCCCGCTGGGAGCCGTCGGCCACGACGTCGCTCCTCTCGATCGGCGATGCCGCGCGCTCGATCGCCGATCAGGACCTGGCCCATGCGGCGACGGGGGTGGGGCCCCTCGCCCCGGTGGTGCTCGACGCGCTGCTCGAGCACCTGCCGGACTGACCTCCGCTGCCGTCGCAACACGAGCGGCGCCTCCCTAGTCTGGGCGTCGGAACGGCCGAGAGGGCGAAGACGAGCGGGAAGAGGTGCAGCGGTGTTCGGACGGGATCGCAAGGTGGAGCTGGTGTCGGCGGAGCAGGCGCTGCCCGGGCGCGACGAAGCCGTGCCGGTCGCGCCGGCCGACCTCGTCAACGGCCGTTCGATGACGGGCCCGTTCCCCGAGGGCACCGAGGCCATCGTCCTCGGCATGGGCTGCTTCTGGGGTGCCGAGCGCATCTTCTGGGGCCTCGAGGGGGTCTGGGTCACGTCGGTCGGCTACGCCGGCGGCCACACGCCGAACCCGACCTATCGCGAGGTGTGCACCGGCATGACCGGCCACGCCGAGGTCACTCGCGTTGTCTACGATCCGGCGGTCGTCAGCCTCGACGAGCTGCTCGGCCACTTCTGGGAGCAGCACGACCCGACCACGCCCATGCGCCAGGGCAACGACATGGGGACGCAGTACCGATCGGCGATCTACTACGCCGACGATGCCCAGCGGGCTGTCGCCGAGGCGAGCCGTGATCGCTACCAGGCGCTGCTCACCGCTGCCGGGCACGGCGCCATCTCCACCGAGGTCGCGTCGGCCGGGCCGTACTACCTCGCCGAGGACGAGCACCAGCAGTACCTCGCCAAGCACCCCGGGGGCTACTGCAACCACGGGTTCTGCCAGGTGGCCTACGACCGCCAGCAGCCCACCGGGACGAGCGCCTGAACCGAGGCCGACCCGAGCTCAGAGGCGGTACACCCGAGCGGCGGTGCCGAAGAACATGGCGTGGCGCTCCTCCTCGGTGAACGCTGCCGCCATCTTCTTCAGGGCGTTGTAGAGGACGGCGTACGACAGCGATCGCTTGTCGACCGGGAAGTTCGACTCGAACATGCAGCGGTCGGGGCCGAAGCACTCGATGGTGTGGTGGTAGTAGCGCTGGTGGGCGACGACGACCTCGTCTGAGGTCGGCGGCCGCACCGCCCTGTCCCAGCCGAAGCCGTTGTCGGGCATGGCCAGGCCGCCGAGCTTGGCGACCACGTTGGGCTGCCGTGCGATCGCCTCGATGTCGCGCGCCCAGGAGACGAAGATCTCGTCCCGTTTGCCCTCGTAGGGGCCGACCCCGAGCGGCGTGCCGAAGTGGTCGAGCACGAGGGTCGTCTCGGGCGTCGCTGCGGCCAGCGCGGCGAACGCCGCGTTCTGGTGGTGGTAGTGCCACGTGTCGAACGTGAGGCCGCGCCCGCCGAGCGTGCGGACGCCCGTCCTGAACGCCTCGTCGGCGTAGAGGTCCGCAGGCGCACGCCCCGGGATGGAGAGTGACTCCGGGTGCGCGTCCCGCGCCCCTGCGTGGCGGATGCCCCGGAACAGGCCGGCGCCGGCGTCCTCGTGGGCGTCGAGCACCTCGTCGAGCGCGGCGCGTTCGAGGCGCAGGTCGGCGTGGGCGACGATGCCGGCGATCTCGGCACCGTCGGCGGCGCGGCTCTCGGCTGCGAGCGCAGCCACGAACTCGGTCTCGCCGACCGCGCGGAGGTGGTCGGGGCCGTCGCTGCGATAGCCCGCCCCGCACTCGATGAACACCGTCTTGTCGATGCGGTGCCCGGACCCGGTGTCGGCGTGGAGGTCGGCGACGACGTAGTCCCCGATGTCGTCCCGCTGCCAGAGGTGGTGGTGGGGGTCGATGATCGGTCGGTCGGGGTCGAGCACCGCCTCGCTGACCTGGTCGAGCCACACCTGGTGATCAGACGGTCGAGTCGGAGCCATGGACCCATCCTGTCTCAGTCGACGTTGGGTGGGATCCGCCGGGGTCCTGCCTCTGGCGGGCGGGGTCGATCCTGGCGGTGCAGGCGCACGGCGATGATCGCGATGTCGTCGTCGTCGCCGCCCATCCGCCGCAGCACCTCGTCGCACAGGTCCTGCAGCATGAGGTGCACGGTGTCGCTCAGCGCCGCGCGCAGCCGGTCGATCCCTTCGTCGAGCGACTGGCCCCTTCGCTCGACGAGACCGTCGGTGTAGAGGAAGATCGTCGCGTCCCGCTCGAGGGTGACCACGGATTCGGCTCGGGTCGTCTCGGGGTCGATGCCGAGCAGGAGATCAGCCGACGGGCGCTCGAGCAGGGTGACCTCGCCGTCCGGCATGACCACCAGGGGAGGCGGGTGCCCGGCGTTCGACCAGCGCAGGCGCGTCTCACCCCGGTCCTTCTCCTCCGGTGTCTGCTCGAGGCGTGCCACGACGACGGTGGCCGTCGTGTCGAGCTGGAGCCCCTGCATCGCGGCATCGACCCCGGCGAGCACTGCGGCGGGTCCGGCGCTGGTGTGCCATGCGATGCCCCGGAGCAGGCCACGGACCTGCCCCATCGCAGCAGCGGCCTCTGTGTCGTGGCCGACGACGTCACCGATGACCAGCGTGGTCGCGCCACCGGGGAGGATGAACGAGTCGAACCAGTCGCCACCGACCGAGGCGACCTCAGCGGCGGGTACGTACCGCACGACGATCTCGCCGTGGTCCGGCTCGGGTGGCGCCGTGAGCAGGCTGCGCTGCAGACCCTCGGCCAAGCTCCGCTGCCTGGCGTACAGACGGGCGTTGTCGAGCGACAGCGCAGCGCGAGCGGCGACCTCCACTGCGGTCACGAGGTGCTGATCGTCGAGCGCAGGAGCCTCCTCGCCCTGGTACAGGCTGAGGACCCCCAGGACATCGCCCTTGGAGACGAGTGGAAGCACGACGAGCGACGTCGGTGCGAGGGCGCCGATGGCGCTGATCGCCTCGGGTGACGCCAGCGCATCGAGCTCGGCCGCCCGGGCGTCCTCGGCCACGATCACCGGCCGGGACGACCGCTGGGCTGCCAGGACCGGAGCGCCGTCGGCGATGCCCTCCATGCGGTGGCGTGCGTACGTGGCGAGCAGTGGTTCGAGCGCCGGGTCGGCGTGTGACCAGCCGACATCGCGCAGCCGCTCGTCGTCGTCGTCGACGAGGGTGACGATGCTCCAGGTGGCGAGCGCAGGCACGACCAGGTCGGCGAGCCTTCTGACCGCAGTGTCGGTGTCGAGTGCGGCGCCGGCGAGCTCGATGCTGACGGTGGCGAGCAGCGCCATGGTGGCGGCCGCGGCTTCGCGGCGCGCCTGCTCGGCGCGCCGAGCGGTCCGCACGTCGGTGATGTCGTGCGCCGTGCCGAGCAGGCGCGTGGCGCGCCCGTCGGCGCCGGCGACGGCACGTCCACGGCTCGCGACCCAGCGCTCGACACCGTCGCCGTGCTCGATCCGGTACTCCGACGTGAAGGGACCGCACACATCCACGGCCGCTGCGATGGCGACGTCGAGCGCCTCGCGGTCGTCGAGGTGGATCCGTCGGAACGCTTCGTCGATGCGATGCGTGAACTCGCCGGGGGCGTAGCCGAACAGCTCCTGGAGCCGCTCGTCCCACTCGATGTGGCCGGTCGCCAGCTCCCAGTCGAACGACCCGATCCCCGCGGCCTCGACGGCGACCTCCCACCGCAACCGGCTCGACGCCTGCTCCGCCGTGAGCGCCACGAGCTCGAGCTCGGCCATGACGGCGTCGGCGAGCCGTTCGAGGAGCGCCACGTCGCCCTCGGACCAGGTGCGGGCCAGCTCGTCGAAGACGCAGAGCGCACCGACGACGGTGTGGTCGCGAGACGTGAGCGGGACGCCGAGGTACGCAGTGACCGCACCCGAGGTCACGGGTGGCAGCGCGGACACTCGGTCGTCCGCCGGGGCGTCGTCGATCACGAGGGGCCGACCGAGGCCAGCGGTGACGGTGCACAGCGAGTCTCCCAGCGGGCTCTTCGATCCGATGGCGCCCTCGGAGAGCCCCGAACCGGCGGCGACGACCTGCTCGTCGCTCAGGAGCGACACCTGTGCGGAGGGGGCCGAGAGCAGCTGCGCAGCGAGCTCGGTGAGACGCCCAAGCGCCGTGCTCGTCCCGGCGCCTGCGAGCAGGCGGTCTGCCGCCCGCTCCCGCCGTCGGTCGTCAGGCGACGCATCGACCTCGTCGGTCCCGTGGGAGCGCGGATCGTCGACGTGGTCGGGCGCGCCGAGATGCGCCGGGGGTTGCGTCATGGCCCGTCGATCTTAGAGCGGCCTCGCCGCTGTGCCCGGAGGCCCTGCACGTGCCTCGTCCCATCGAGGGGTGAGCCCCGGGGCGAGAAGTGGGGGGATGTGTGGTTGACGGGGGGGGAGTGGGGGCTTATGGTGGCGACAAGTGGCGCGAAGGGGTGACTCTTGGGGCGCAACGGGGCGAGGTGTGGCGGACGAGCGGTGCTGAGAGGCGGTGACGGTGTTCTTCGGAGAGTTCGACCACGCCGTCGACGTCAAGGGCCGGGTGATCCTCCCGGCCAAGTTCCGGGAGCCGTTCGAGGCCGGCGCCTACCTCACCAAGGTCATCGACGGGTGCCTCGCGGTGTACACGAACGAGGAGTTCCAGGTCGTGGCGAGGGAGATGCAGGAGAAGTCCAAGCGAGGGCTCGTCCAGCGCAACGTGGTGCGGTCCTTCGCCGCCGGCACGGCCGAGGTCGTCCCGGACCGACAGGGTCGCATCGCCATCCCCCAGAACCTGCGCACCTTCGCCGAGCTCACCGATCGGGTCATGGTCACCGGTCAGATCAACCGCCTCGAGATCTGGGACGCCGAGAAGTGGGCGCGGGTCAACAGCGAAGGCGAGGCGGCGATGAACGACCCGCAGGCCGACCTCCACGACATGACGATCTGACGAGAGGAGACGAGCGCAACGAACCCCGCGGCCCCGCGCCGCTCATCAGCAGCCCCCCGGACGACGCGATGGACGCCCCTACTCCGCCCGCTTCCGTCGAGTCCGACCGGGGAGACATCCCGGCGGGCGCCCGTCGCCCGGGGGGCTGCTGATGAGCGGGATCGCACCAGGCCGCGCAGCGCAGCGAGACATGGCTCCCATCCACGACCAGGCTTCCCGAGGCGACACGCCCTTCAGCCACGCTCCCGTCCTCGTCGACCGCATCGTCGAGCTCCTCGCAGCCGTCCCCGACGGGACCTACGTCGATGCGACCCTCGGTGGCGCCGGCCACGCCATCGCCGTGCTGGAGGCGCACCCCGGACTCCACCTGCTCGGCCTCGACCAGGACCCCGACGCCATCGCAGCCGCCGAAGAGCGGCTCGCCGGCCTCGCGAGCCGCACGACCCTTCGCCACACCCGCTTCGACCACCTCGCAGAGGTGATCGAAGACACCGAGCTGGCCCCGGTCACCGCCGTGCTCTTCGACCTCGGCGTGAGCTCGCCGCAGCTCGACCGTGGCGAGCGCGGCTTCAGCCACCGACACGACGCCCCACTGGACATGCGCATGGACACCACGTCGACCGACCGCTCGGCAGCCGACGTCGTCAACGGCTATGCCGAGGCAGACCTGGCTCGGGTCCTGCGCGAGCTCGGCGACGAGCGCTATGCCTCTCGGATCGCGAAGGCGATCGTCGAGGCCCGACCGGTGGCGACCACTGCCCAGCTCGCAGAGCTCGTCCGTGACGCGATCCCGGCGCCGGCCCGCCGGCGAGGCGGCCACCCTGCGAAGCGCAGCTTCCAGGCCATCCGCATCGAGGTCAATGAGGAGCTCGAGATCCTGCCCGGCTCGATCGACCAGGCCCTCTCGGTCCTCGCTCCCGGCGGGCGCTGCGCTGTGCTCGCCTACCACTCCGGCGAGGACCGGATCGTCAAGGCCCGCCTCCGTCACGCCGCAACCGGTGGCTGCACGTGCCCGCCGGGGCTCCCGTGCGGCTGCGGTGCCACGCCCACCGTCCGGCTGCTGCGTCCCGGGGCGTGGAAGCCGTCCGCGCTCGAGATCGAGACGAACCCCCGCGCCTCGAGCGCCCGCCTCCGGGCGTGCGAAGCGCTCGCCACGGACGGACCCTCGAACACCGACCTGCACCGAGGTGCCTCGTGACCGCTCCCGTCCGCGCTCCGTCCCCTGGTCGCGCCCCGGTCCCTCACCGACCCACTCGTGCCCCTCGGGGCGCGGCAGCGGCCGCCCCTGCGACGCGCCTGCGAGCAGGGGCGGCTGCCCCCAACCGCTCGGCGGCTGCCCCCAACCGCTCGGCGGCTGCCCCCAACCGCTCGCCGGACAGGCAGCCTGCCACCCGACCGGGGCTCCGCCTCGTCGATGATCGGCGCCTCAAGGTCGCAGCCCGCCGGCGGCGAGCTCGGGCCACGCTGATCGCCGGCGGCGTGCTCGTCGTGGCATCGCTCTTCGGCGTCGTGGTGTGCCATGCGCTGCTCGTCTCCGGTCAGGGTCGGCTCGACGGGCTGCAGCAGCAGGTCGCGGAGGAGCAGTCGCGCTACCAGGCGCTGCGCCTCCAGGTCGCCGAGCTCGAGTCACCTGCACGTGTCGTCGAGGAGGCCCAGGGTCGGCTCGGCATGGTCAGCCCTGCGGAGATCACGTACCTGACGCCGGTCGCCATGCCGGCCCCGACCACCTCGAGCACACCTGCAGCACTGCCGACCGACTCCACCGCCGTCGCAGGGGGCGCGCCCTGGGCGATCGTCAAGCCGCTCCTCGGCGGCCAGGGGTGACGGCGGTCGACGGGCGGTCAGGGACGCGAGCAACGACAGGGGACAGCTTCTCCCCGCGGGGGCTCCCCCCGCGCGACCCTCGGCCGCGCCAGGCTGGCGGCGTGCGACCTGCGCCGCGGCCCCGACCGGCCGACCGGGCGCGCACGAAGGAGCGGGTGCGGCCTGCTGGACGGCCGCCTGCGGGCAGGGCCGTGCGGCCTCCCCCTCGCCCGCCCGGTGGTGGTCGGACCGCAGCACTGCGCTCGCCTGGCAGGCGTGCGCCAGCGCGCCCGGCGGCTGTTGCCGGGGACCCACGTCGGCGCTGCATCGGTCTCCTCGCTGTGCTCGTCCTGCTGTTCGTCGCGGTGACGGCCCGTCTCGTCACCCTCCAGGTCGTCTCGCCCGAGGACTACGTGGCCCGGGGTGAGGCGCAGCGCATGAGGACCGTCGAGCTGCCCGCCGAACGAGGCGCGATGTTCGATCGCAACGGTGTCGAGCTCGCCCTCTCGGTGCGTCAGCAGACGGTCTGGGCCGATCCCCGCCTGGTCACCGATCCTGCCGCAGAGGCTGCGCTCCTCGCGCCCATCCTCGGGCTCGGCGCCGCGGACATCGAGGCCCGACTCGCCGGCGAAGGTGCCTTCACCTACCTGGCCCGCAAGGTCAGCGACGACGTGGCCGCACGCGTCGCCGCCCTCGGGCTGGCGAGCGTCGGGTTGCTCGACGAGTCGAAGCGCTTCGCGCCGGCCGAGGAGCTCGGGCGGTCGCTCCTCGGCGCCGTCGACGTCGACAACCGAGGCACCTCGGGCCTCGAGCACCAGTACGAGGACGTCCTCGTCGGCACCCCGGGCAGCCTCTCGATCGAGCGCGGGCCCGATGGGCGGACCATCGCCGGCGGCCGTCAGCAGCTCGAGGCGCCCGATCGCGGGGACGACCTCGTGCTCACCATCGACCGTGCACTCCAGTTCGAGGTGGAGCGAGCGCTCGGGGCGCAGATCACGGCGACGAGCGCCGAGGGCGGCATGGCCGTCGTCATGGATCCCCGCACCGGTGAGATCCTGGCCATGGCCAACCTGCGGACGCCCGAGGGCGGCGGCGCTCCTGCGCCGAGCAGGGACAACATGGCGGTGACATCGGTCTTCGAGCCCGGCTCGGTCAACAAGGTCATCACGCTGGCTGCTGCGCTCGAGGAGGGCGTGTTCACGACCGAGGACACCTTGACCGTGCCCGACTCCCTCCAGGTGTCCGTGCACCGCTACAGCGACTCCGAGCGCCACCCGACCGAGGAGTGGTCGCTGAGCGACATCTTGACGAGGTCGTCCAACGTGGGGACGATCAAGATCGCCCAGGAGCTCGGGGCCGAGCGGATCGACGAGTACCTGACCCGGTTCGGGCTGGGGGAGCCCACCGGGCTCGGGTTCCCTGATGAGTCGCCGGGGATCATGCTCGGCCTCGACGAGTGGACCGGCACCTCGATCGGCTCGATCCCGATCGGGTCTGGCGTGGCCGTCAACGCACTCCAGATGCTCGACGCGTTCAACGTGATCGCCAACGGTGGCGAGCTCGTCCAGCCCTCGCTCGTCCGGGCGACGATCGGCCCCGACGGCGCCGAGCGTGCGGCACCCGAACCGGACCGGCGACGGGTCGTGTCGGAGGAGACGGCGGCGAGCCTGCGGGCGATGCTCGCCAACGTGGTGACGAACGGGACGGGGACCAACGCCGCCATCGAGGGCTACACCGTCGCCGGGAAGACGGGCACGGCGAAGAAGCCTGACCTCGAGCGGGGCGGCTACGAGGTGGGTGCGTACATGGCCTCCTTCGCCGGCTTCGTCCCTGCCGAGGATCCCCAGCTCTCGGCGATCGTCGTCCTCGACGAGCCCCGGCCCGTCTTCTACGGCGGCCTGACGGCAGCGCCCGTCTTCGCCGACATCAGTCGCTACGCACTGCGCCAGCTCCGGATCCCTCCGCCCGACGCCGTGCTGCCCGACGTCGTCGTGACCGAGACGGGTCCGGCGCCGTCGGTCCCGCGCGACTGAGGGGCGCACGTTGCGGATCGCCCAGCTGATCGACGACCTGGACATCGTGTCCTCGACCGGCAACCTGGGCGCGGTCGAGGTGACGTCGGTGGCCTACGACTCCCGTGCCGTCGAACCAGGCGCGGTGTTCTGCTGCGTGACGGGGTCGACGGTCGACGGCCACGACCTCGCGCCGGCTGCGGTGGCCGGCGGCGCCGTCGCCTTGCTGTGCGAGCGCCACGTCGACGTCGAGGTGCCCCAGGTGGTGGTGGCCGACGTGCGGGCAGCCATGGGCGTCGTCGCCTCCGCGCTCCACGGCCACCCGTCGCGCCAGCTCGAGGTCGTCGGGATCACCGGGACGAACGGCAAGACCACGACGGCCCACCTCCTTGCGGCAGCGTTGGAGGCCGACGGTCGCCCGTCGGCGACCATCGGGAACCTGAACGCCCTTCCCGGGGGCCCGCCGAACACACCCGAGGGCCCAGAGCTGCAGCGCCGGCTCGCCGCGCTCCGCGACGGTGGGACGCGCGCCGTCGCCATGGAGGTGTCGTCGCACGCGCTGGACCAAGGGCGCGTGCTCGGGACGCGCTTCGCCCTGGCCGTGTTCACGAACCTCAGCCCCGACCACCTCGACCACCACGGGACGATGGAGGCGTACTTCGCGGCCAAGGCCCGACTGTTCGAGCCGGACCTCGCTGCCGGCGCCGTGGTCAACCGCGACGACCCGCGCGGGCGCCTCCTCCTCGACGCAGCCGTCATCCCGACCGAGGCGTACGGGCTCGACGACGCCACCGAGGTCGAGGCTGATCTGGCCGGCACCACCTTCACCTGGCGGGGCGAACGGCTCCGCATCCCGCTCCCCGGGATGTTCAACGTGTCGAACGCCCTCGCTGCTGCCACCGCTGCCGCCGTGCTCGGCGCTCCTGTCGACGCCATCGCCCGGGGCTTCGCGACCGCGGGCAGCGTCCCCGGTCGCTTCGAGCTCGTCGCGCCCGGGGCACCGGTGGGGGTGGTGGTGGACTACGCCCACACCCCTGACGGCCTGCGCCAGGTCCTGACCGCAGCGCGGGGGCTCGTGGGCGGTGGGCGCGTGGTGGTGGTGTTCGGGTGCGGTGGCGATCGGGACCGTGCCAAGCGCCCCGTGATGGGAGAGGTCGCGGCCGAGCTCGCCGATGTCGTGGTCGTCACCTCGGACAACCCGCGCCACGAGGACCCGCTGGCCATCATCGACGGCATCGTCGCCGGCATCCCCCGGGTGCCAGGTGCCGGGGCTCCGGCTCCGGCGACCATCGAGGTGGAGCCAGACCGGCGGGGGGCCATCGAGCTCGCGCTCCGAAGCGCGTCAGCCGGCGACGTCGTGGTGATCGCAGGGAAGGGGCACGAGACGACCCAGTCGATCGGCGGGCGCGAGATCCCCTTCGACGACCGTCTCGTCGCCGCCGAGCTGCTCGGCCGGCTCGGGATGCTCGGTGACCACGCCGGTCCCGGCAAGGATGGTGACCCGTGATCGCACTCCTCATCGCCGGCACCGTGGCGTTCCTGACCACGATCGTCGGCACGCCGTTCCTCATCAGCTGGCTCCGGGCGCACGGCATCGGCCAGCCGATCAGGGAGGACGGGCCGCAGGGGCACGTGACCAAGGCGGGCACCCCGACGATGGGCGGCGTGGCCATCGTCGTCGCGACGCTGCTCGGCTACCTCGCCGCCCACCTCCGCGAGCAGACGATCTTCACCCGTGGCGGCATCCTCGTCGTGCTCGCCATCGCGGGGGCGGGCGCCGTGGGGTGCATCGACGACTGGATCAAGGTCCGCAACGACCGCAACCTGGGCCTCAACAAGCGGGCGAAGATCGGTGGCCTGCTCGTCGTCGCCATCAGCTTCGCCTGGCTCGCCGTCGAGTGGGCGAACGTCGACACGACGCTGTCGTTCACACGCCACGACTCGCTCGGCATCGAGCTGCCGTGGTGGCTCTTCATCGCGTGGGCCGTCCTGCTCTTCCTCGGCACATCCAACGGCGCCAACCTCACCGACGGGGCCGACGGCCTCCTCGCTGGCTCGTCGATCTTCTGCTGGGGTGCCTATGCCGCCATCGCCTTCTGGGCGTTCCGCCACCCTGAGGTCTACCGGGTGCCCCAGGCCCTCGACCTCGCGCTCGTCGGTGCGGCGATGGTCGGTGCGCTCGCCGGGTTCCTCTGGTGGAACGCCCCCCCCGCCAAGATCTTCATGGGCGACGTCGGATCCCTCGCGATCGGCGCCGGGCTCGCAGCGATGGCGCTCGTGACGAGCACCCACCTCCTCCTGCCGATCATCGCCGGCATCTTCGTCATCGAGACGCTGTCGGTCATCACCCAGGTCGCCTCGTTCCGGCTCTTCGGTCGGCGGCTGTACCGGATGGCGCCGATCCACCACCACTTCGAGATCAGCGGCTGGCCCGAGACGACGGTGATCGTCAGGTTCTGGATCCTCGCAGGGCTCTCGACCGCGGTTGCCGTCGGGATCTTCTACGCCGACTACCTCTCCATCCCCGGTGCGATCGACTGATGGCGGGATCGGCGCTCGTGGTCGGCCTCGGCATCGCCGGCGCTGCCTCGGCGCGCGCCCTCGCCTCGCGTGGCTGGACCGTCGTCGCCACGGACGACCAGCCGGGGCCAGCGGCCCTCGAGCGGGGTCGGGTGCTCGTCGGCCTCGGTGCCGCCGTGGTCCCTGCGCCGTCTGCCGACAGGCTGGCGACGCTCGTCGCCGCCAGCGACGTCGTCGTCCCGAGCCCGGGCGTCCCCTACGCGCACCCGGCGCTGGTCGCTGCTCGGCGTCACGCGAAGCCGGTCTGGAGCGAGTTCGAGCTCGCAGCCCGGTGGGCGCCGACGCTCCCGCTCGTGGCGATCACAGGGACGAACGGCAAGACGACGGTGACCACGATGGTCGCAGCGATGCTGCAGGCGAGCGGGCTGCGCTCGGCCGCGGTGGGCAACACCGATGTGCCGCTGGTGGACGTGCTCGACACCGGTCTCGACGTGGCCGTGGTCGAGGCGTCGTCGTTCCGCCTCGAGTTCACCGAGACGTTCGCCCCTGCGGTCGCGCTGTGGTTGAACTTCGCACCTGACCACCTCGACTGGCATCCCACCATGGAGCACTACCGGGCGGCGAAGGCGAAGGTGTGGGCTCGGCAGGGACCCGACCAGCTCGCCCTCGTCGCCGGTGACGACCCCGTCGTTTCGGCAGCGGCGGCCGGCCTCCGGTCCCGCGTCGAGGTGTTCGGCCTGTCCGCAGGCGACTGGCGCGTCGAGGGCGGCGAGCTCGTCGGACCCCTCGGCCCGCTCCTCGCTGTCAGCGAGCTGCGCCGCGCCCTCCCGCACGACTGCACGAACGCGCTCGCGGCATCGGCTGCTGCGCTCGCCGCAGGTGCGTCGCTCGATGCGGTGCGGGGTGTGCTCCGCGCCTTCGGGGGGCTCCCACACCGGCTGGCACTCGTCGGCGAACATGGCGGGGTGCAGTGGTACGACGACTCGAAGGCGACCGTGCCGGCCGCCACCGCGGCTGCCGTCGCCGCCTTCCACGACGTCGTGCTCATCGCCGGTGGGCGCAACAAGGGCCTCGACCTCGGTGCACTCGCCGCCGACACGTCGCGGCTGCGCCACGTCGTCGCCATCGGCGAGTCGGCGGAGGTCGTCGAGGCTGCGTTCGCAGGGCGCGTCCCCGTGACCGTCGCACAGTCGATGGACGACGCAGTGCGTGCCGCCGCTGCGGCGGCGACGCCAGGCGACGTCGTGCTCCTGTCTCCGGGTTGTGCGTCGTTCGACTGGTACGACGGCTACGCCGAGCGTGGCGACGACTTCGCCAGGGCCGTCTCCGAGCTGGTGGGCGTGGCCCGGTGAGCGCGCCGCGCACCGCGACGCCGACGGAGAGGCGCCCCCCGCCGGTCGCCCGGAGCTCCACCGGCCAGGGCACCTATGTCGTCCTGCTGGCCCTCGTCGGGGTGCTCACGATCATCGGGCTCGTCATGGTGCTGTCGGCGTCGTCGGTGCAGTCGCAGCGGGAGGTCGGCTCCACCTGGAGCTACTTCGGCCGCCAGCTGCTCTGGGTGCTGATCGGCACCGTCGCCCTCGTCGCCACCGCCCGGTTCGACTACCGGCGCTTGCGGAACCTGGCGGTGCCGTTCCTCGCGCTGTGCGGGCTGCTCCTCGCCCTCGTCCTCATCCCTGGGGTCGGCGTCCGAGTGAACGGGGCCAGGAGCTGGTTCGAGCTCGGTCCGCTGCGGATGCAGCCCGTCGAGCTGACGAAGCTGGCCATCCTCTTGTTCAGCGCCCACCTGCTCTCGCGGCGCGCCAACCGGATGCACGAGGCCAGGCTCACCCTCGTCCCCGTCTGCGTGGTGACCGCCGCCGTCGCCGGCCTCGTCATGCTGCAGCCCGACCTCGGTGGGACCATCGTGATCGGGAGCATCACCTTTGCCGTGCTGTTCGTCGCCGGTGTGCCGCTCCTGCGCCTCGGTGGTGTCGGTGCGCTCGCCGGCGCAGGCGCACTGCTGCTCGCCCTCGGTGAGACCTACCGGCGCAACCGGATCCTCGCCTTCCTCGACCCTGATCGAGACCCGCTCGGCGTCGCCTTCCAGCTCAACCAGTCGTTCATGGGGGTGGCGTCGGGCGGGTGGACCGGCCTCGGGCTGGGGGAGAGCAGGGCGAAGTGGGGCTTCCTCCCCAACGCCCACACGGACTTCATCTTCGCCATCATCTGCGAGGAGCTCGGCCTGCTCGGCGCCGTCGTGGTCGTGGCGCTGTTCCTCGCCTTCGCGGTGTTCGGCACCCGTGCCGCGCTCGGTGCACCTGATCGCTTCGGCACGCTCGTCGCTGCCGGCATCACGGCCTGGATCCTGACGCAGGCCTTCGTCAACGTCGGGGGGGTGGTGGGACTGCTCCCCATCACCGGCTTGACCCTGCCGTTCATCAGCTTCGGTGGCACGTCCCTGGTCATCACCATGGTGGCGACGGGCATCCTGCTCAACGTCGCCCGCCAGGGACGGGCGAACAAGCCCGCCGACCGCACGCGGTCCTAGATGGCGTAGCCGGCGGTGTGGAGCCGGTCGAGGTTGCCCCTCACCCAGTCCGAGGTGCGGGCGAGGCCCTCCTCGAGGCTCACCTCGGGCACCCAGCCAGCCCACTCCCGTGCCCTCGTCGCGTCGCACAGGAGGCGCTCGACCTCGCTGCCCCCGGGCCGCAGGCGCGCCTCGTCCACGGCGACCTCAGCGGTGCTGCCCGTGACCTCGATGAGCAGGCGCACGAGGTCGCCGATGCTGATCTCTCGGCCCGAGCCGATGTTGACGACGTGGCCGACCGCCCGGTCACAGGCAGCGACGGCGAGGAAGCCGGCGACGGTGTCGTCGACGTAGTTGAAGTCGCGGGTGGGGGTGGTCGACCCGAGCTCGATGACGTCGGCGCCGGCGTGCAGCTGGCTCAGGATCGTCGGGATCACGGCCCGGGTCGACTGCCGTGGCCCGTAGGTGTTGAACGGTCGCACGACCGTGACCGGCAGCTCGAAGGCGTGGTGGAACGACAGCGCCATCATGTCGCCGCCGATCTTGCTGGCGGAGTACGGCGACTGCGGCTGGAGGGGGTGGTCCTCGGAGATGGGCACGGTGATCGCCGTGCCGTACGTCTCGCTCGTGGACGTGTGCACCATGCGGGCGACGCCGGCTCGCCTGCACGCGAGCGCCACGTTCTGGGTGCCCTGGACGTTCACCTGCACGTAGCTGTCCGGCGCCACGTAGCTGTAGGGGATCCCGATGAGCGCAGCGAGGTGGAACACCACCTCGCTGCCGTCGATCGCCTCGAACGTGCGCGCCGGGTCCCGGACGTCTCCGGGGAGGAAGCGCACGTCGGTGTGCACCGCAGGGTCGAGCCAGCCCGGTCGCCCGAGTGGGTCGTAGAGGGTGAGGGCGGTGACCTCGGCTCCCTCGCGCACGAGGCGCTCGACCAAGGTGCTGCCGATGAAGCCCTCGCCGCCGGTGACGGTGACCCTCACGCCTGACCAGTCCCGAGCCATGTGCCTACTCCTCCTCGCCGGTCGCGAACCACAGGAGCGCCTTGTCGAGCTCCTCGCGCGTGCCGATGTCGATGAAACGCTCCACGATCGGGAAGGCCCCGACCGCCATGCCCTGCGCCATGGCCGAGCTGATGAGCGCCGGCATCTGGTACGGCGTGGCGACCGGCACCAGGTCGAGCACGCTCGGCTCGAGCACGTAGATGCCGGCGTTGCACGGCATCCGCAGCGTCGGCTTCTCCTCGATGCCGGTGACGACGGCCTCATCGAGCTGCAGCACGCCGTAGGGGACGTCGACGGTGTGCTCGAAGGACGCCACCGTGATCGCCGAGCCGGCACGAGCGTGGTGCTCGACGAGGCGGTCGAAGGGGAGCGAGCTGATCTGGTCGGCGTTCATGACCAGGACCGGACCGGCCGGGGGGGCAGGGAGGAGGGAGAGCGCACCGGCGGTGTCGAGCGGCTCGGACTCGTGCAGGTACGTGAGGCGCACGCCGGTGTCGCTGCCGTCACCGAGGCGCTCCTCGAAGACCTCGGCCAGGTAGTTGACGGCGAGGTGGACGTCGGTGATCCCGGCGAGCGCCAGGTTCTCGAGGATGCGCTCGAGGATCGTCCGTCCGCCCACGGCGAGGAGGGGCTTGGGCACCTTGTCGGTCAGCGGCGCGAGGCGGCTGCCTCGACCCCCGGCGAGGATCACTGCGGTGGTCGCCGGGCGCTCGATCCCGACGTCGCTCGCCCGGCGCACGCCGACGACGTCGTCGCCGTCGACGACCGGCACGACGTCGAGGTGGGCGCCGAGCAACGTCGCGCGGACGGTGGCGGCGTCATCGCGGGGCCCGACCCAGACGGGAGCACCGCGGTCGAGCGGTCCGACGGGAGCGTCGTGGGGCGTCCCGGCGAGCGCAGCCTCCCGCAGCGCAGCGTCGGTGAGCGTGCCGAGCAGCTCGCGCCGGGACCCTCGCAGGACGGCCACGCCGGTGCGCGCCGTGGCGGTCAGCGCAGCGACGAGCGTCGTGGCGCCATCGAGCTCGGGGATGAGCTCGTGCACCTGCTGCTCGGGCTCGCTCATCGGGTGCCGGCCAGCTCGAGCACCCACGACGCCAGGTCGTCGGCTGCGTTCGGTCGGGCGGCGCCGGTCATCGCCGAACGCATCGACTCGAGCGCCGACGGGTCGTCGAGGCGCTCCTCGAGCAGCGGTCCGACCACGTCGGCGGTGGCCTCGGCATCGCTCACGAGGAGCGCCCCGCCTGCCTCGACGAGCGGCAGTGCGTTGTGGCGCTGCTCGTCGTGCTCGTGGATGGCGAGGGGCACGATCACCGCGGGGACGCCGGCGACGGCGAGCTCGGTGACGGTGCCGGCACCGCCCCGCCCGATGGCGATGTCGGCTGCGGC
>JBBSLC010000040.1:0-21339 GCA_038255685.1 Acidimicrobiales bacterium
GGGTGCCGCCGCCCAGGGTGCACCCAGGCCCGGTGGCTCCACATCCACCACCTCGACCACTGGGAGTCCGGCGGGTTCACCGACGTCGACCGCATGTGCGCCCTGTGCCCCCGAGACCACGACCTCCACCACAAAGGCCTCCTCGGCATCACCGGCGACCCCACCCGACCAGACGGCCTCACCTTCACCGACCACCACGGCCGCATCCTCCAACCCTCGGGGAGACCCACCCCGCCAGACCCAGCGCGGAACCGGGACGACATCGCCGCCGACCTCGGCATCCCACCCCCGGACTGGACGCATCCCACCGGCGAACGCCTCAACACCTGGGGCGTCAGCTTCCACACACCACCACCTCCCTCACCGACCGACGAGCCGTCAGCCGAGGACGAAGCCGCCTGAGGATCGTCAGGCTGGCGGTCGGTCACGCGCAGGTGCACGACCGCCAGACCGGCTCGAAGACGAGGCGTCGCCGAGACCCTCTGCGTCTTCCGGCGGTAGCGCAGATCGCAGAAGTCGCTACTCGGCGGGGTCGATGACGGGATTGCTGGGGTCGAGCAGCTCGGGGAGCAGGGTGTGGTCGGTGAACAGCGCCGAGGCCGGGCTGGTGGCGCTGAGGGCATCGGCGGCGAGCACCACGGCAGCGGCGGTGTAGGTCGACCGCTCGCCGCCGGGGAAGTGCTTCAGCTCGGGGTAGACGATGCCGGTCATCCAGCCGCCGTCGTCGGCCTGGAGGTGCTGGATCCAGCGGAACAGGTCGAGCGCCCGCTCGTGCTCACCGACGACGAGGTGGGCGAGCACGCACTCGCACGTCTCGGCCGCCGTGATCCACGGGCGGTCGCTGACGCAGCGGATGCCCTTGCCCTCCATGATGAACGTGTCCCAGCCCTCGCGAAGGCGCTCGCGGCCGGGCTCGTCGACCACGACCCCTGCCATGACCGGGTAGTACCAGTCCATCGCCCAGCGAGCCTTGGGCTCGAAGGCGTCGGGGATGTGGGCGATGGCATGGGCGAGCTGGGCCGCCGACAGCTCCCAGTCGGGACGTTCGTGGCCGAGGTGCTCGGCGATGGCGATGGCGCAGCGGAGGCTGTGGCAGATCGAGCTCGAGCCGGTCAGCAGGGCGAAGCTCCACGGGGTGCCGTCGTCGTGGCGGGCCCAGAGGATCTCGCCGCGGGGCGTCTGGAGGTCGAGCACGAACTCGATGGCAGCCTCGACGACGGGCCACATCGCGTCGAGGAACCCGGCGTCTCGGGTGAGCAGGTAGTGGTGCCAGGTGCCAGCGGCGACGTAGGCGCACACATTGGCGTCGAGCTTGGTCTCCTCGAGGCCGTCCTCGAGGTAGTACTGGTGCCAGGCGCCGTCGGGGCGCTGACGGTCGACGAGCCACTGGTAGGCCCGCTCGGCGTCGCCACGACGACCGCCGAGGTCGAGCGCCATGGCCGCCTCGATGTGGTTCCACGGGTCGGCATGGCCGCCTGGGAACCACGGGATCATGCCGTCGGCGAGCTGCACCTCGGCGATCGAGTCCACGGTCGTGGCGATGCGGGCGGCGCTGATCACGCCGTCGACGGCGGGGAGGAACAGCTCGCTCATGCGTCGCCCTCGTGGGGCTTGGTCGCGTAGACGACGAGGCTCTTGCCGAGCACGGGGTTCAGCAGGCGGTCAGCGATCCTGGTGACGGGCGGGGCGTGGGTGATGTCCCACACGAGGAGGCGGTGCCAGGCGGCGACGAGGGGGTGGTCGTCGTTCGTCGTGCCGACCGCGCACTTGAGCCACCAGTAGGGCGTGTGCAGGGCGTGGGCCCGGTGGGACGTACCAGGCTCGAGGCCAGCCTCCTGCAACCGCAACCGCAGCTCGGGCTCGGCGTAGATGCGGACGTGGCCGCCGGGGACGTGCGGCGCGTGGTAGGTGTCGGTGATCGCCCAGCACACCCGCTCGGGGAACCACGACGGGACCGTGATGGCGATGGTGCCCCCGGGGCGCAGGACCCTGGCCAGCTCGACGGCAGCGGCGGCGTCGTCGGGGATGTGCTCCATCACCTCCGACGCGATGATGCGATCGAAGGTGGCGTCGGGGAACGGGAGGCGCAGCGCGTCCCCACCGACTGCTGCGCCTGTGCCGCCGCTCGTCAGCTCGCCGCCGGCGTGCATGGCGTCGAACAGCTGGTGCACGTCCTTGAGCTCGGCGAGGTCGAGGTCGGCGGCGGTGACGTGGGCACCGAGACGGGCGGCCTCGAAGGCATGGCGACCCCCGCCGCAGCCGAGGTCGAGCAGCCGGTCGCCCGCTCGGAGCCCGAGTCGGTCGTAGCGGACGGTCAGCACGGCGCGGCCTGGTGGAGGGCGATGACCTCTCGGTACTGCGTCACGGTGGCCTCGGCGGTCGCCGTCCAGCTGTAGCGCTCCGAGACCCGCTTCCGGCCGGCGGCGCCGATGCGGTCGCGACGGTCGGGGTCGGCGAGCAGCTCGAGGATGGCGGTGGCGAGGGCGCCGGGGTCGCCGGGGGGCACGAGGGCGGCCGTCGTGCCGTCACTGCCCACCACCTCGGGGATCGCACCGCCGGTGGTGGCGAGCAGCGGGATGCCCGTCGCCATGGCCTCGATGGCGGGGAGGGAGAAGCCCTCGTAGAGCGACGGCACGACGGCGAGCTCGGCTTCTGCGTAGAGCTCGACGAGGCGCTCGTCGCTGACGCCGCTCTCGAAGTGGATCGCCTGCTGCAGCCCGAGGCGATCGACGGTGCGCTGGACGGGCCCGTCGGGTGTGGGCTTGCCGATGACCGTGAGCTCGACGTCGGGCCGCTCGGTCCTGACCTTCGCCACGGCTTCCAGCAGGTGGACGAGGCCCTTCATGGGGACGTCGGAGGACGATGTCGTCATGAGCCGGCCTGGGGTGCGAGCGATCTGTGGGAGGGGCCGGAACTGGTCGGGATCGACGCCGACGTGCACGACCCGGAGCTGCTCGGGCGCCACGCCGTGGTCGGCGACGATGTCGGTGAGGCTCGACTCGGACACGGTGATGATGCGAGGCAGGAGCTTGGCGACCCTGGTCTGCATCTTCGTGAAGCCGTACCAGCGACGCAGCGTGACCTTGCGGCGGAACGTCGGGGCGTGGGCGATCTCCACCCTGCGGTCGACGGTGATGGGGTGGTGGATCGTGCCGAGGACGGGGATGCCGAGGCCGCCGGGCCGTGGTGCCTGGACGGCGAGGAGCCCGGTGCCCAGGCTCTGGTTGTCGTGGACCACGTCGAAGTCGTGGCGTCGGGCGGCGAGCGCGCGGTGCGCCCGGAGCGAGAACGTGTACGGCTCGGGGAACCCGGCGGTGCACATCAGTGCGAACTCCCTGACGTCGATCAGGTCGCGGAGCTCCCACGGCTTGGGGATCCGGAACGGGTCGGGCTCCCGGTACAGGTCGAGGCTCTGGAGCCGGTGCAGCTGCACCCGCGGATCGAGCTCGGGGTACGGCGGGCCCGAGAAGACCTCGACGTGGTGGCCGAGGTCGGTGAGCGCAGCGCTGAGGTGGCGGGTGTACACGCCCTGGCCGCCGCAGTGGGCTTTGCCGCGGTAGACGAGCAGCGCGATCCGGAGGGGGCTGTCGGGTCGCATAAGGGGGCAACGTTGGTCGTTCTGGACCGGCCGGTCAAGTGCGCCCCGTGTCCGGTTCAGCCGGGCTCGTCCCAGCGGAAGGAGAACGTCGCCTCCGCGCCGAGCGGCGCTCCCGGCGCGACCACGGTCGGCTGCAGGTTCAGCGCATCAGGGGGACCGGTCTGGGGCTCGATGCACACCCCCTCCGGCCGCTCGTCGAACACCACGATGTGCTCGCACGAGGTCACGACCTCGAGCACGAGTGCGCCTGGCCATCGCAGCCCGGCTGGGGCGGTGAGCTCGGTGAAGCAGTCATCCCAGGGGCCTGGCTTGGGGGCCACGAGGCGACCGGTGGGCAGGGTGTCGTCGCCTCGCTCCCACATCGCCCGCGCGTCGAGGTGCACCTCGACGGGCGAGCCGGTGTCGAGGACCCGCCGGAACCACGGGTGCCAGCCGCAGCTGGCCGGGAAGGGCGGTCCGTCGCTCGTGATCTCCAGCGAGAGGCGCACGTCCAGGTGGTCGAGCTGGATGCGGTGGCGTACCTGGCCCGGGAACGGCCAGGTCGAACCGAGGTCGGCGACGAGCGTGCAGCTGGTCTGGTCCTGTTCCTCGACGACCCACGGCACGGCGTGCACGGTGCCGTGGATGGCGTTCGGCCACGCCGTGAGGGGGACGTGGTGCTCGCTGCCGTCGAAGGTGAACCGGCCGGCGCGCAACCGCCCGGCGAAGGGTGCCATGGGGTACCACCCCTGCTCGAGCGGGCTCGCCCCCGCCGTCACGAGGACCTCGAGCCCGTCGACGCGCACGGACGCGATGCGCCCGCCGAGTCCGGGGTCCACCGTCAGCTGGACCGGTCCGTCTGCGAGGTCGAACGCGACCGGCAACCCCACCCTCGTCAGGCCCTCACGCGACGACGCTCGACGAGCCACGCACCGGCGAGTGCCAGCGCGGCGACGACGACGAACGGGCCGTCGCCGAGGCTGGTGTAGGGCGTGTCCCCCACGCGTCGCTCTACGGTCCCGAGGAGGATCTGGCGGTCGCCGAGGTCTGACTGCTCCACGACGGTGCCGTCCGGGGCGATGATGCCCGACAGCCCGGTCGGGGCGGCCTGGACGACGTGGCGTCCCGTCTCGATGGCCCGCAGGCGCGCCGCGCCGAGCTCGAGCGTCGGCATCTGTGAGGTCGTGAACGATGAGGCGTTCGTGGGCACGAGCAGCACCTCTGCGCCCGCCGCCATCGCGTCCCTGGCCCGGCGGGGGAAGAAGACCTCGTAGGAGATGACCACGCCGAGCTCGCCCGCCGGGGTCGATAGGAGCCCAGGCTCTGACCCCGCGATCGCATCACGGGGGATGGCGCTGACGTCGGCCACCGTCGAGATGAGGTCGCGCAGCGGCACGTACTCGCCGAACGGGACGCGCTGGTTCTTCTCGTAGCGGTCGACGAGCCCGCTGCCGGGGACCCAGGCGACCGCAGCGTTGCGGAAGCGGTCTCCCTCGCGCTCCACGACGCCGGCCACGACGGTCGCAGCCACCTCGTCGGCGACATCGGCCAGTGCGATGTCCTGCTCCGTGCCGCCGACGGGCTCGCGCACGGTGACGACGTTCTCGGGCCAGAGGACGAGGTCGAGGCCACCAGGGAGGTCCTCGCTCGTCTCCAGGTGGGCGGCGAGCACCTGCGCATCGCCGGCATCGGACGCGAGCAGGCCGCGTGATCCGCCCCCCTGGACCACGGCGACGTCGATCTCGGCGACGGCGCGGCCGTCTGGTGCCGCGAAGCCGGCCACCACCGCCAGCGCGGCTGCGACGAAGCACGAGATGGCGGGTGTGGCACGACGACGGAGGATCGACGCCAGCCCGACGCCGACGAGGGCGACGGTGGCAGCGATGAGGAGCCCACCTCCGGCGCGGGCCGCCATCGAGAGCGGGCCGCCGATCTGGGTCTGGGCGACGGTGGCGATCGGCACGCCACCGAAGGGCCAGATGCCTCGCAGCGCCTCGGCGAGGACGATCGCCGCCGGCAGCCCGATCAGGCGCCCCCGGCCCGGAGGCACCACGGCAAGCGCGAGGGTGACCAGGGTGACCTCGATCAGGACGGCGAGGACGTAGCCGGGGGTGCTGAACTCCGACATCCAGAACAGCCCCGGCGCGAGGAGCCCGAAGCCGGTGGCGATCGCCACAGCGATGCGACCTCGCAGCGGTGCGCCCGCGAGCCCGAGGGCGAGGAGTGCTGCGCCGAGCAGGGCCAGCGGCCACCAACCGAACGGCGGCAGACCAGCGGTGAGCAGCAGGCCGGCCGCGAGGCCGACTGCGACCCGCTTCCCACGGCGTGGAGGTGACGGTTCGCTGCGGCCGTCGCCGACGGCTGGGGGATCGGTGCGCACGTCCCATGATCGCCGCTGGAGCGCGCGAGTCGGACCTCGGGGACCTGCGCTCGCTCAGCTCCCGGCGGCGACGACCTCGGCACTCGGGGTGTCGGTGGCCACGAGATCGGCGGTGACCACGTAGCGGTAGCGCGCCGAACCCGGCGGGTGGCAGGCGAAGAGCGTGGCCGTGGGCGTCGGCGTCGGATCGACGATCCGCATGGCGTCGGGGGTCACGACCTCGTCGCCGTTGACGGCGTACACGCTGCGGACCCCGTCGACGGTGAAGATGATCTCGTCACCCGGCACGAGGACGTGGATGTCGCGGAACGGGCGGGTCTTCGTGGTCCGGTGCCCGGCGACGACCACGTTGCCGACCTGTCCTGGCAGGGCTGTGCCGGGCCAGTGGCTCGGGCCACGGTCGATGGAGCGCAGTGAGATGCCCTGGTTGAGCGGCACCGAGAGACCGAGCCTGGGGATCTCGATCGTGCCGAGGACGACGGCCGCCTCGGGCGCGTACGCGTCAGCCGGCGGTTCGATCGGCACAGCCGGCGGCGGGGGCGGGGGCGGCGGGGGTGGCGGGGGCGGCGGGGCGGGCTCGGGGAGCGTGGCGACGATGGGCAGCAGCTCGGCCGAGCTGTCGGCAGAGAAGGCGAAGGACTCGCCCGCGGCGAGCACGACCGCCTTGGTCGCCGGCTCGCTCTGCAGCGATGCCGAGCCGAGCACAGCGGCATCGATGCCGAGCACGGCGAGGACTGCGATCCACAGCAGCCTTGTGCTGCGTCCCCTCCGCTTCGTGCTCATCACTCTCCGTTCTACCTCGTCGGGGAGGATTCCTCCCCTCAGGCCTGCGAGGTGGCGCGGAGCGCGACCTTCGCTGCCCCTCGACCGGACGCGATGCACGCAGGCAGGCCGACCCCACGGAGGGCGGCGCCGGCAAGGACGACCCCGGGCGTGGCTTCGGCGAGTCGGGCTTCCACACCGGCGATGCGCCGCAGGTGACCGGGGCCGTACTGGGGGAACGCGTCCGTCCAACGGGTGATGCGGACGTGGCTGGGTCCGACGCTGATGCCCATCGCCTCCCGGAGCTCGACGAGGAGGCGGCCGACGAGCTCGTCGTCGTCCATGCTCGTAGCTCGCAGGTCGCCGGCCCGTCCGACCGAGACTCGGAGCAGCACCTGGGCAGGCGAGGCCAGGTGGTGCCACTTGCTCGACGACCACGAGCACGCGGTCATGAGCCGGCCCTCGCCGCGGGGGACGAGGAAGCCGCTGCCGACGAGTGGGCGGGGCATCGCGTCGCTCGGCCACGCCAGGGCGACGAGGGTGACGGAAGCGTGCTCGATCGCTGCCAGGACGTCGGCCGCTGCTGGGTCGAGCGGACGGAGGAGGGGTGCCGTGACGTGGGCGGGAGCGGCGAGGATCACGGCGTCGGCGACGACGTCGCCGCCATCGGCGACGAGCACCCATCGCTCGCCGTCGCGAGCGATGGAGCGGACCGTGCTCCCCGTGCGGACGGTGGTGCCGGCAGCAGCGAGCCGCTCGTCGAGGGCCTGGACGAGCCCTGCCATCCCACCGGGCAGGCCGTAGAACGTGGGCGGGGGGCCTTCCGGGCCGGGCGCCGGGGCGGCGGCGAGGACGCCCCGTGCACCCGCCATCAGGTCGCGGTCTCGTCGGGCGGCGGCGGCGAGCTGCGGTGCCACGGCGTCGATGCTGAGCTGGTCGGTGTCGCCGGCGTTGATGCCGCCGACGAGCGGGTCGACGAGGCGCTCGTGGGCCTCGTCTCCGAGCGCAGCTCGCACGACCGCACCGATGGAGCGGTCGTCGCCATCGGCGAGCGGCTGGCGACGTCGGGCCAGGAGCGGGGAGGTTGCGAGGCGAGCGAGGCCGAGGGGGCTGAGCACCCCGGTGCGGGCGACGGCTGCCACGTCGGTCGGGAGGCCGAGGAGCGTGGCGCGGGGGATGGGGCGCAGCCGTCCCCGCACCCACAGCCGCGCCTCACCGGTCGCCGGTGCCTCGAGGCGGTCGGTGAGGCCGAGCTCGGCGCACAGCTGCACGGCCTCGGGCCGCCGAGCGAGGAAGGCATCGGGACCGGTGTCGAGTCGGGTGCCGGCGAAGGGCTCGGTCTGGACCTTCCCGCCGAGCTCGGCTGCGGCCTCGAGCACGGTCGTGGTGACACCGTCCCGGTCGGCGAGCTCGTGGGCTGCGGCGAGGCCGGTGATGCCTGCGCCGACGACGACGACGTGCACCTTCAGGCCGCCGCGCCGGTAGCGTGGACGGTCTCGACGACGCGGGTCAGCTGGTCGGGATCGGTCTCGGGGAGCACCCCGTGGCCCAGGTTGAAGATGTGCCCGGGCCGGCCGGTGTTGGCGTCGAGCACGGCGTGCACCTTCTCCTCGAGCACGGGCCAGGGGGCGAAGGCGGCCTCGGGGTCGAGGTTGCCCTGCACGGCGACGTCAGGTCCGAGGCGGTCCCGGGCGGCGTCGAGCGGGACGCGCCAGTCGACGCCCACGACGTCGGCACCCGCCTCGGCCATCGATGTCAGCAGCTCGCCCGTCGCCACGCCGAAGTGGATGCCGGGGACGCCGAGGTCGGCCATGCCGTCGAAGATCCATCGGCTGGCCGGGAGCACGTGGGTTCGGTAGTCGGCCACGCTCAGCGCGCCCGCCCAGCTGTCGAACAGCTGGAAGGCACGAGCGCCCGCCCCCACCTGGGACCGCAGCGAGGCGAGCGACAGCTCGGCGATGGCGTTCAGCAGCTTGGCGAACAGCGCCGGCTCGCCGAGCATCATCGCCTTGGTCTTGGCGTAGGTCTTCGAGGGACGTCCCTCGATCAGATAGCTGGCCACGGTGAACGGCGCGCCGGCGAAGCCGATGAGCGGCACCTCGGGCGGGAGCTCCTTCGCCAGGTTGCGGACCGTCTCGAGGACCCAGGGCGTGTCCTCCTCGGGCTCCAGCGGCCGGAGCCGGGCGAGGTCGGCCTCACCGGTGAAGGGCACGTCCACCACCGGGCCGATGCCGGGGGCGATGTCGACACCGAAGCCGATGGCGTGGACGGGCACGACGATGTCGGAGTAGAGGATGGCCGCATCGACCCCGTAGCGGCGGACGGGCTGGAGCGTGATCTCCGTCGACAGGTCGGGGATCTTGATGGCGTCGAGGATGCTGCCGTCGCCCCGGATGGCCCGGTACTCGGGAAGCGACCGCCCGGCTTGGCGCATGAACCAGACCGGGGTCCGTGACGCCGGCAGGTTGCGGCACGCGGCGAGGAACGGGGGGAGGTCGGGCTCGGACACGGCGCCAACGTACCGGCGGGCGCGACCATGGGCCCATGCGACGCTCCATCGACGACGCCCGCGACGCCCACCCCGACGGTGACGACGACCAGCCCCCGTCGTCGTGGATGGTCGGCCTCGCCGACGACTGCGACGGTTGTGCCGACGTGCGGGTCACCCTCACGCTCGAGGAGGTGAGCGCGGCCGGCACCGGCCTCGTCGCCCACCTCGACCCTGACGGCGCCCGCCGCCTCCGAGGTGCCATCGCCGATGCGCTGGCCGAGGTCGGCGAGCCCCCCGGCCGCTGACCCCTTCTGGACGCTGCACCACCGCTGAGGTGGTCGATCGTCCAGAAACCGTGGTCGGTCAGCGGAGGGCGGGGGCCTCGGTGGGAGAGGCTGCCAGGGGGAGCTCGAAGGTGACGCGACCGCCGGGGCCCGGGTCGATGCGGATCGTCCCGCCGTGGGCGGCGACGAGGCCGCGGGCGATCGCAAGGCCGAGACCGGCGCCGCCCGTCGTCCGTCCACGAGCTGCGTCGGCCCGGCTGAACGGTTGGAACGCCTCGCCGAGGAAGCCGTCGGGGAACCCGGGTCCCTCGTCGGACACCGACACGTGCACTCGCTCGTCGGTCGTGACCTCGCAGCGGACCACGCCACCGGCGGGCGAGAAGCGGATGGCGTTGTCGAGCAGGTTGCGCACCACACGGCCCAGCTCACCTGCGCTGCCCACCACTGGTGCGCTCCCACCGACGCCGATCTCGAGGCGGACGTCGTGGCGGTGCGCCTCGGGGGTGAGCGCCTCGACCGCCTCGTCGGCCAGCTCGGCGAGATCGAGCGGCTGGTGGTCGAGCTCGCGCTGGCCCGCCTCGATGCGGGCGAGCACGAACAGGTCGTCGATGAGCGAGGTGAGCGCGCTCACGTCGCGCCCCATCGAGCGCAGGTAGCGGTCGGGGTCGGGCGCGACGCCGTCGACGAGCGCCTCGAGCGCAGCGGAGAGCGCGGTCAGCGGGGTCCGCAGGTCGTGGCTGATGCTCGTGAGCATCGCCCGGCGCTCCGCCTCCGCCCCGACCCGCTCCGCCTCGAGCTCGGCCAGGCGGCCGACGAGCTGGTCGAGGGCGTGGGCGGCGTGCCCCAGCTCGTCGCGACGGTCGATGCCGGTCCGCACGCCGAGGTCGCCCTGCTCGACCTGGCTGGCGACGGCGCCGAGCCGGGCGACGTCGGCCACGAGCGGGCGGGACACGATCGAGGTGAGGAGGGCGACGAACCCTGCTGCCACACCGACCACCACGAGGAACGCCGCCAGCTCGCGACCCTCGATCAGCATGAGACGGGACGCCACCACCGCCGCCGCCAGCGCGAGCGCGAGCGCCGTGAGCCCGAGGGTGAGGACCGTCGCCCGCAGGGACGACAGCCGTTGGAGGCGACCGCGCAGCCACAGGCCGAGCAGCGCGGTGGCGACGGCGAGGGCGACGAGGGACGCCACCACCCAGACGGGGCTCACCATGGTCATGGCTCGAACCGGTAGCCGACGCCCCACACGGTGGTGAGGTGACGGGGTTGCTCGGGGCACGCCTCGACCTTCTGCCGGACCCGACGCACGTGCACGGTCACCGTGGCGGGGTCCTGCCACTCAGGAGATGACCCCCAGACGAGGTCGAGCAGCTGGGTGCGGCTGAGGACCTGGCGGGGTGAGCTAGCCAGCGTGGCCAGCAGGTCGAACTCCTTCGGGGTGAGGGCGACCGGTGCGCCGTTGGCGGTGACCTCTCGGGCGCCGAGCTCGATGGTGAGGTCGCCGAAGTCGAGGGCGCCGGTCGGCGACCCGACGGGTGCCAGCCGGCTGCGCTTCAAGACGTTGCGGACCCGCACCGCCAGCTCTCGGGCCGAGAAGGGCTTCACGACGTAGTCGTCGGCGCCGAGCTCGAGGCCGACGATGCGGTCGATCTCCTCGGTCCTCGCCGTGAGCAGGATCACGGGGACGTCGCTCGTGCGGCGCACCTGATTGAGCACGGCGAGGCCGTCGACGCGGGGGAGCATCACGTCGAGCACGACGAGGTCGGGGTGGTTGCCCTCGAGCCAGTCGAGGGCAGCCTGGCCGTCGCCGACCTCGTGCACGTCGACGCCGTCGCGCTCGAGGTAGCGACCGACGACCTCGCGCACCATCGGCTCGTCGTCGACGAGCAGCACGAGGGGTCGGGTGGCCACGATCGGAGCGTACGGGTCACCTTCCCGCTGGCAAGGGCGCAGGAGCGGAGTTTCGGGAACGGCAAGGAACTGGACCGGGGGCGGACAGATCCGTCGCCCACGATTCGCCCCATGACCAACCAGCGCTCCACCACGTCCGCCCGCCGCACCCGCCGCACCCGCCGCCTCGCCGCGAGCGGCGCTGCCCTGCTCGCCCTCGGCCTCGCCGCCTGCGGGGCCGACGGCGACGGCGACGATGCCGCCCCAGTCGCTGCTGAAGGTGAGGCGATGGAGGAGAACGAGGGCGAGGCGATGGCCGAAGAGGGCGAGGCGATGGCCGAGGACGAGTGCGAGAAGGACGAGGACGAGGACGAGAAGGACGGCGAGGCCATGGAGGACGGCGAGGCCATGGAGGACGGCGAGGCCATGGAGGACGGCGAGGCCATGGAGGACGGCGAGGCCATGGAGGACGGCGAGGCCATGGAGGACGGCGAGGACGAGTGCGAGCGATGAGCAGCGGGGCCAGGCTGGCGGCGGTCGCGGTGGCGCTGGTGGTCGTGTCGACCGCTGCGGTGCTGACGGTTCGCCAGGCCGATCCCGAATCGATCCTCGCCTCGGCCCCGAGCCCCGGGCGAGCTGCCGACGACCGCACGGTCAACGTCGCGACCTCGGCGGACGTCGCCCTGGCCGACCTCGGCACGATCCCCGCGCTCGACACCTCGCTCGGCTGGCTGAACGCGCCGGCGACGGGCCCTGTGCTCGACGCAAGGGTCGTCGCCTACCAGCTGTGGACGTTCGGGTGCTTCAACTGCACGAACACGCTGCCGTTCATGCGAGCACTGGCCGAGCGCTACGAGGCAGACGGACTCGTCGTCGTGGGGATCCACACACCGGAGTTCGACCACGAACGCGACCACGGCAACGTGGCCACCGCCGTCGAGGACCTGGGTGTCACCTGGCCGGTGCTCTTCGACGACGACAAGGTGAACTGGCGTCGGTTCGGGAACCGCTTCTGGCCACGTCTCTTCGTTGCGGACGTCGACGGCATCATCCGTCGGGACCGAGTCGGGGAAGGCGGCTACGCCGAGACCGAGGACGTCGTGCGATCCCTGCTCGGCGTCGACCCGTCCAGCCCGCGCTCGTCCTACGAGGGTGAGGCCTGACCGTGGTCGCTCAGCTCTTCCTCCTGTTCGGTGCGGGCATCGCCTCCTTCCTCGCCCCGTGCGTCGTGGCCCTCGTGCCGGCGTACGTGGGTGCGGTGGCGGGCGACCCTGCAGCGCGACAGGGCCGTCCGGTGCTGCCGGTGGTGACGTTCGTCGCAGGGTTCTCGGCGACGTTCGCAGCCCTCGGCGCCGCAGCGGGCGCGCTCGGTGACGGCCTCGCGAGGCTCGAGGCGCCGTTGCGCCTGCTCGGTGGCGCCGTCCTGCTCGTCATGGGCCTCCGTCTCCTGGGGGTCGTCGGTGGCCGGCTGGCCGGCGAGTGGCGTCCGGGCCTCACCCGACTCGCACGACCGCTGTCTGCGTCGCCCGGTCCCGTACCGCGCGATGGGCTCGCGACCCGAGATGGCCCCGGGGCCGTCGCGACGGTCCTGCGGGCGCCGAGTGACCGCCCGGCCCCCAGTGGCCTGCCTCGCTTCCTCCGGCCCCTCACGCTCGGGGCGGCGTTCGCTGCCGGCTGGACCCCGTGCGTGGGTCCTGTCCTGGCAGCGGCGCTCACCGCCGCGGCGACCGGAGCTGACCCGCTCCGGGGCGCCGCGCTCCTCGGCGCCTACGGGGTCGGGCTCGGGACGCCCTTCCTCATCGTCGCCCTCGGCATCCAGGCGACCTCGGTGCGCCGGATGGCAGCCGTGGGTGCTCGCTTCGAACGCATCGCCGGTGGGATCCTCGTGGTCCTCGGCGCCCTTCTCCTCACTGACACCTACGACGTGCTCGCCGCCGGCCTCGCCGGTCTGGCGCCACAGATCGGCAGCGCCTGATGACCACGCTCGCACCCAGCCCGCCTGCCCCCCTCCCTCCTGCGGAGACCGCCGAAGCCCGACCGGACAAGGCGCTCGCCGCACTTGCGGGGGTCGTCGCTGCCGCTGTGGGCCTCGCCGCCGGTGACGCGGTCGCCGGGCTCTCCCGGGGCTGGCGCTCGCCGGTGGTGGCGGTCGGGGATCGTTTCATCGACGCCGTCCCGCCGCCGGTCAAGGATCTGGCGATCCAGCTGTTCGGGACGAACGACAAGATCGCGCTGATCGCCGGGATCCTCTCCATCCTCGCCCTGGTCGCCGCCGGGCTCGGCGTCGCTGCCTTCCGGGGCCGGCTGCGCTGGGGGCTGCTCGGCAGCGCCGGCTTCGCCGCCATCGGCGCGCTCGCCGCCCTCCTCGCCCCGACCGCGGACGCCGGTTCGATGGTGCCGAGCCTGGTGGCGGGTGTGGGCTCGGCGGCGGCGTTCTGGGGGATCGCCCACTGGTTCGTGCGCCCGGCGGTGCGGCCCGGTCGATCCTCTGCCCCGGTGCGTGCCGACCGCCGCCGCTTCCTCGTCGGCATCGGGGTCGGTGCCGCACTCGTCGCCGGTGGCGCCAGCATCGGCCGGGCGCTCAAGGCCAGGGCGGCGGTCACGACCGAGCGCCTCGCCCTCCTCCTGCCCCGGGCCCGCCGGCCCCTCGACGCGGTGCCGGCTGGGCTCGAGGGCGAGATCCCCGGGCTCACACCGCTCATCGTCCCCAACCGGGACTTCTACCGGATCGACACCGCGCTCACCGTGCCCTCGGTGTCAGTGGCCGACTGGCGGCTCCGGATCCACGGCATGGTCGACACCGAGATCGAGATCACCTTCGACGAGCTGATCGAGCGTGAGCTGATCGAGACCGACGTGACGATCGCCTGCGTGTCGAACGAGGTCGGCGACGACCTGGTGGGCAACGCCCGCTGGCTCGGGGTCCGCCTCGACGACCTGCTCGCCGAGGCGGGCATCGACGGTGACGCCGACCAGGTCGTGGGCCGCTCGGTCGACGGGTGGACGGCCGGCTTCCCGGTCAGCGTCCTCGACGGCCGCGACGCGATCATCGCCGTGGGCATGAACGGCGAGCCCCTGCCGGTCGAGCACGGCTACCCCGCCCGCCTCATCGTCCCCGGCCTCTACGGCTACGTGTCGGCGACGAAGTGGCTGTCGGAGATCGAGCTCACCCGCTTCGACCGCTTCGAGGGCTACTGGGTCCCGCGTGGCTGGTCGGCCGAGGGCCCGATCAAGACCCAGTCCCGCATCGACACGCCGCGCGGTGGGACCCGATCCGGTCAGGTCGCCATCGCCGGCGTGGCGTGGGCCGGCGACCGTCGCGTCGAGCGCGTCGAGGTGCGGGTCGACGAAGGCCCGTGGGAGGAGGCCGAGCTCGGCATCGAGCTGTCGGACACGACCTGGCGCCAGTGGCACCTGGCGTGGGACGCGAGCCCCGGCCGCCATCAGCTGCAGGTGCGGGCCACAGACGGCGAGGGAGGGACCCAACCCGAGGAGCGCACCCCGGTCGCCCCGAACGGCGCCACCGGCTGGCACACCGTGACCGTGAACGTCGCGTAGGCCGCTCCTCAGGCGAGGACGGTTGCGAGGGCCTCTCGGACCGCCAGGGTGTCGAGGCGGCGCAGGGTCGTCTCCCTCGCCTGGCGGGCGACGGGCGTGCGGCGGCCCGGCTGCATGGCGGTGCCGGGCGGGCCCATGACGGCGAGGTCGTCGGGTCCCGGCTGGAAGCTGACGACGCGGGTCCCCGAGCGACGGACGGCTGCGACCTCGCGCAGCAGGGTCGCCCGGTGCCCAAGGCGCAGGAGGCGGTCGGGGCGGGGTCGGCGGGCGGCAGCCCGGTCGAGCGACATGGGTGAGGACACCACGACGAGGTCGAGGTCGAGCCCGCCGAGCAGGTCGGCGTTGGTGGGGGAGTGGACGCCACCGTCGACGTGGTCCTCACCGCCGATCGCCACCGGCGCGAAGAAGCCCGGTATGGCGCACGATGCAGCGACTGCCTGCCCCACCGTCGATCGTGGTTCCGCGTCTCGACCGAGCACGGTGAGGCGCCCGTCGCGCAGGCGCACGGCGCACAGCCACAGCGCCCGGTCCGGCCAGCCGTCGCCGTGCAGGCGGCCGATCCCGTCGGAGATCATCGCCGTGTCGGTCGTGCCCCTGGGAAGCCCGCCGGCGGCGAGGAGGCCGAGCCGGGGGTTGAACGGGTTGAGCGCCCGGAGGAGCGTGCCGGGGGAGGCCGGCGCCCAGCCTCCCCGCGGCGGCGGTCGGAACCGAGGCGGCGCCAAGGGCCGCCCGCCCATGCCCTTCGCCACGACGCGCTGCCCGGCAGCGGACAGGCGGCCATCGGTCGCTCGTGCGTAGACGTCGCGCGGGTCGAGGTCGGCTCGCAGCAGCGCACCGACGACCGATCCGGCTGATGTGCCGACCACGACCGATGCCCGCCTGGCATCCCACCCCGACTCGGCCAGGGCTGCGAGCACACCTGCGTGCCAGGCGTGGCCGATGACCCCGCCCGCGCCGAGCACCAAGCCGACGCCACCGGTCATGTCGTCGGCCATCAGGTCGGGCAGGCGCCAGCGGGACGGGTGCCGGCCCACGCGGCGTCGCGCAGCGTGCGCAGCAGGTCGGTGAGCGTCGCCATGCCGTTGGCGCCGAGGGGGTTCGCCATGTGGCGGTCGATGCTGTCGAGGTGACCTGCGAGCGCAGCACCGAGGGCCTCGTCACCTGCATCGGTGAGGACGGCGAAGGCGCCGCGTCGGTCCTCGGGGCAGGCTTCTCGCCGCACGAAGCCGGCGTCGATGACCCGGTCGACCAGTCTGGTGAGGCCGCTGTGGCTGAGGCCGACCTGCCCGGCGAGGTCGCTCATCCGGAGTCGCTGGCCCGGCGAGCGGGAGAGCCGCAGCAGGACCTCGAACCAGGTGATCGGCATCCCTGCGGTCGCCTCGAGCTCTCGGTTCACGACCTGGGTGACCGCTGCGTGCGCCTCGAGGAGCATGCCGAAGGCCGTGATGCGCTCGTCGTTGCAGCGGGCTGCTGTCGTGGCCATGTGTCGATCCTACGAGAAGTCCTTGCAAACGCAAGTATCTCTGGCTATGGTGTTTGCACAAGCAACGGTTGCGAACGCAACCACTTCCAACGGAGGAACCCCATGACTGCAACCATGACCCGCACCATCGACGGCGACACGCTCCCCGTCACCGGGACCTGGTCCCTCGACCCGTCCCACACGGCCGTCGAGTTCTCCGTCCGCCACCTCGGCCTCTCGAAGGTCCGGGGTCGCTTCAGCTCCTTCACCGGCGACGTCGTCATCGCCGAGGACCCGGCACGGTCGAGCGTCAACGTCGCCATCGACGTGACGAGCGTCGACACGCGGGACGAGAAGCGTGACGAGCACCTGCGGACGAACGACTTCTTCGATGCGCCGACGTTCCCGACGATCACGTTCGTCAGCACCTCTGTCGCCGGTGGCGGGAGCGACTGGAAGGTCACGGGGGACCTCACCATCCGCGGCGTGACCAAGCAGGTCACGCTCGACGCCACGTTCGAGGGCACGGCGACCGACCCGTGGGGCGGCAGCCGCGCTGCGTTCACGGCGACGACCGAGGTCGATCGTGAGGACTTCGGCATGACCTGGAACGCTGCGCTCGAAGCCGGCGGTGTCCTGGTCGGCAAGAAGGTCAAGATCGAGATCGAGGCCGAGACCGTCCTCCAGGCGCCCGCTGCGAGCTGACCGTGATCCCCGTGCAGCGCCTCAACCACGCGGTGCTCTACGTCCGTGACGTCGAGCGCTCCGTCGAGTTCTACCGGACGGCCTTTGGCTTCGAGGTCGTCGACGAAGTGGCAGGGCGAGCGGCGTTCCTCAAGGCCGCCGGCACCGACAACCACCACGACCTCGGCCTGTTCGCCGTCGGGACGGACGCCCCCGGCCCCCAGCCGGGGCGGGTGGGGCTTTACCACCTGGCCTGGGAGGTCGGCTCCATCCACGACCTCGTCGACGCCCGAGCAACGCTCCAGGAGCTCGGCGCGCTGCGCGGCGAGAGCGATCACGGGGCGTCGAAGTCGCTCTACGGGGCCGACCCCGACGGCAACGAGTTCGAGGTGATGTGGGCGGTCCCCCGGGACTCGTGGGGCGAGTACGAGGGCAGCGCGATCGTCGCTCCCCTCGACCTCGCCAGCGAGGTCGCCCGGCACGGGTGAGCATCGCGGAGGCGCTCGCACGCTGCCCGGCCGGTGGCGCGTACGATGGTCGGCTCCCCGGGGCCGGCGTACGGCGCTGACGGGCGGCGAAGAAGGTGGCATGGCCGGACATCCGGAGCTCGAGCTCGAGCAGGCGTACATCGACCACGCCTACGCCTGCCTCGAGGCGGCCCGGGAGCGGGCGATGTCGCTGCGAGACCTCACGACGGTCGGTCCCGGTGGCACGCACCAGGCTCGCATCGAGAGCGAGGTCGTCGAGGCCACGATCAGGGAGCGGCTGGCACAGCTGCGGCTCGGCGACGTCGCGCTCGTCTTCGGTCGCATCGACCGGCGGGTCGACGAGGGCGGCCCCGACGAGCACGGGGACGCGGTCGACGAGGCGTTCTACATCGGGCGCGTCGCCGTTGCCGACGAGCGCCAGGACCCCGTCGTGGTCGACTGGCGGGCCCCGATCGCCGAGCCGTTCTACCGGGCGACGGGGAGGAGCCCGATGGGGCTGTCCCGGCGTCGGCACTTCGCGACCCGCGGCCGCCACCTGCTCGGCATCGAGGACGAGGTCTTCGGCGCAGGACCAGATGGCAGCGGTGCGCTCGGCGACGGCTCCGTCTCCGATGGACTCGTCGGCCAGGGTTCCCTGCTCGCCGCCCTCGACCGGCGACGCTCGGGGTTCCTCGGCGACATCGTCGCCACCATCCAGGCAGAGCAGGACGACATCATCCGCTCCGAGCTCGGGGGCGTGCTCATCGTCCAGGGCGGGCCGGGGACGGGCAAGACCGTGGTCGCGCTCCACCGAGCCGCCTACCTGCTCTACACGTTCCGGTTCCCGCTCGAGGGCCAGGGCGTGCTGGTCGTCGGACCCAACCGGCTCTACCTGCGCTACATCGAGCGTGTGCTCCCCTCGCTCGGCGAAGCGGGCGTCGAGCTGGCGGTCCTGGCCGACCTCGTGGCCGAGGAGGTGGGCGATGCACGCGAAGACCCGTTGGCCGGCAGGGTGAAGGGCGACCTCCGGATGGTCGACGTGATCGCCAAGGCGGTGCGCGACCGGGAGCGACCGCTGCGCGACGAGCTGACCGTCGGCTTCGGGCTCATGACGCTGCGGTGCAGCGCAGAAGCTGGCCACCGCATCGTCGCGTCGGCGCGCCGCCGGTCGCGCACGCACAACGCCGGGCGCAAGATGGTCGAGCAGGGGCTGTTCGAGGAGCTGGCTGCGAGCGCCCGCACCGAGCTCGAGCCGCACGTCGTCCGCGAGCGCCTTCGTCGCGACCCCACCATCCGTGAGGCCCTCGAGCGCATGTGGCCGGTCCTCACCGCCACCGACCTGCTCCGTGACCTGTTCGGTTCGCGGGCCCTGCTGCGCCTGGCCTCACGCGATCGGCTGACCGACGATGAGCAGGCGGCGCTGTTCCGTGCGCGGGGCGATCGGGACGACCTGCGGTGGTCGTCGAGCGACGTGCCGCTGCTCGACGAGGCCGCCTCGCTGCTCGGCCCCCGCCCTCGATCCGACGTCGACGAGGACGTGCGGACCTACGGCCACATCGTGGTGGACGAGGCCCAGGACCTGTCACCGATGCAGCTGCGGATGCTGAGCCGCCGCTCCCTCGGCGGGTCGATGACCATCGTCGGTGACATCGCCCAGGCGACGGGGCCGTGGGCGCCACCGGACTGGGACGCCGTGCTCGAGCACCTCCCGACCCGCAAGCCGGCCCGCGTGCGCGAGCTCACCATCGGCTACCGCACACCGGCGTCGATCCTCACCCTCGCCAACCGGGTGCTCGCCGTGGCGTTCCCCGGCCTGCGTCCGCCCGACTCGGTGCGCGAGGGCGACAGCCCCGCGGTGATCGTCGCCGTCGACGCAGCATCGCTGACGGCACGCATCGCCGCCCTCGCTGCGGCCGAGCGCGATGCGGTCGGTGAGGGCAACGTCGCCATCGTCGGTCCCGACTCCCTCGTCGGACCCATCGCCGCCGCGCTTCGGGATGCGGAGGTCGCCCACGGCGAGGCGGAGCGCTCCGGCCTTGCCAGCCAGGTCACCGTCGTCCCCGTCCGGCTCGTCAAGGGCCTCGAGCTCGACTCGGTGATCGTCGTCGAGCCGGCTCGCATCGTCGCCGAGGAGCCGCAGGGGCTCCGGTCGCTCTACGTCGCCCTGACGCGCTCCACCCGGCGCCTCACCCTCGTCCACGCCGAGCCGCTCCCGGACGCGTTGGGAGACGTCGCCTCCCAGGGCTGAGCACCAGCCCGCCGAACACCGGTTGGAAGGTGCCCCGTACACTGGAGGGATGGAGGCCACTGCCGTCGGGGTCTCGGTCAAGGGCCTCTCGAAGGCCTACAGCCCAGGCGTGCCCGTGCTCCGCGCCGTGGACCTCGCCGTCGGACCCGGCGCGGTCGTGGCCCTGCTCGGTCCGAGTGGGTGCGGCAAGACGACGCTCCTGCGCACCATCGCCGGGCTCGAGCGCCCTGACGCAGGTGAGGTGGTGGTCGGTGACCAGGTGCTCACATCAGGTGCGACGGTGGTCCCTCCCGAGCGCCGCCGCATCGGCATGGTCTTCCAGGACTGGGCGCTCTTCCCGCACCTGAGCGTCGCTGCCAACGTCGGCTACGGCCTCGACCGGGACGAGCGACGACGCGGGCGGGTCGAGGAGAGCCTTGCCCTCGTCGGCCTCGAGGGTCTCGGCGGGCGTCGGCCGGGCACGCTCTCCGGCGGCCAGCAGCAGCGTGTCGCCCTCGCCCGGGCGCTCGCTCCCCGCCCGTCCGTCCTGCTCCTCGACGAGCCGTTCTCCAACCTCGACACCGCGCTGCGGGTGGAGGTGCGCACCGAGGTGCACCGCCTGCTCGTCGACCTCGGCGTCACCACGATCTTCGTCACCCACGACCAGGAGGAGGCGTTCGTCCTCGGTGACGAGGTGGCGGTCATGCGCGATGGCGTCATCGAGCAGCAGGCGACGCCGGCCGAGCTCTACGCGCAGCCTGCCTCGGCGTGGGTCGCAGGCTTCGTCGGTGAAGCGAACCTGGTGCGGGGGACCGCCACCGGTGACCTGGCCGCCACGCCCGTCGGGAGCGTGGCCCTGGACGTGGCGTCGCAGGGGGAGCGAACGATCCTCGTGCGCCCGGAGAGCCTCCACCTGGAGGCCGGCGAGGGAGCGACCGTCCGCCTCGTCGAGTTCTACGGCCACGACACCGTCTACGAGGTGGGTCTCGTCGATGGTTCGGTCCTGCGGGCACGCACCGGCCCCGGCACCGCCTTCCGACGGGGTGACGAGGTGTCCCTCCGCTACGTCGGACCACCGGCTCCCTCGTGGGACACCGAGCGCTCCTCCTAGGACTCCTCGCCTCGGGTGAGGAGGATGATCGGGATCACCGAGAGTGCGACGAGGGCGAGGGCGGGGGCGGCGGCCCGGCTGAAGAACGCCTCGCTGGTCGCGCCCCACACCTGGGTAGCAAGGGTCTGGAAGCCGGTCGGGGCGAGCAGGAGCGTGGCGGGCAGCTCCTTCATGCACGTCAGGAACACGAGGGCAAGGCCGGCGAGGGCGCCGGGTCGCACGAGCGGGAGGATCACCCGCCTCGCCGTCGACGACGGCGTGGCGCCGAGGAGGCGCGACGCCTCTTCGAGCGAGGGTGAGACCTGCAGCAGCGAGGTCCGCAGCGCACCGACGGCCTGGGGCAGGAACAGCACGACGTAGGCGAAGACGAGGAGCGTGCGGGTCTGGTACACCGCCGGCACGATCCGGGCGCCGAAGAAGACGAGGGACAGGGCGACCACGAC
>JBBSLC010000041.1:0-21059 GCA_038255685.1 Acidimicrobiales bacterium
CCACGCCGAGGCGGTGGCCAGATCGCGAGCGGCATGCGGGGTCGGGCTGTCGATCCAGGCCTGGAACCTCGTCCCGAAGATCGCCGAGGTCGACCGTCTGGTCGAGCCCGGTGACCCCGTCTTCGAGGTCCACCCCGAGCTCTCGCTGGCCACGCTCGCCGGTGCACCGCTCGTGACGAGGAAGAAGGACCCTGCCGGCCGGGCCGAGCGCCTCGCCCTGCTGTCGGTCCCGTTCCCAGACGCCGCCGACCGCCTCGCCACCAAGCCGTCCGGCTGTGCCGCAGATGACGTGCTCGATGCCTTCGCCGTGCTGTGGACCGTCCGGCGCATCGCTGCCGGGCTGGCCATCACCCTCGGCGACGGCGCCCACGACGAGCGTGGCCTGTCGATGGCGATCACCGCCTGAGCGTGACCTTTCTGGACGATCGACCCCGCCAGAGGTGGTTCAGCGTCCAGAAAGGAGCTCGGTCCGCGCTGCGGCGATGTCGCGGAGGACCTGGCGGGCCGCCTCCGGGTCCTTCGTCCGGCGCATCGGGGGGAGGCTGCGCACGAGCGTCCACCGGTACGAGGCGGTGGCGAGGCGCCGGTCGAGGACGGCCACGACACCGGTGTCGGCGGCGGTGCGGATGAGGCGACCGGCGCCCTGCGCGAGCAGGGTCGCTGCGTCGGGGAGGTCGACCGCGCCGAACGCGTTGCGCTTCGCCCGGGTGGCTGCTTCGCGACGAGCGTCGGCCAGCGGGTCGTCTGGGCGGGCGAAGGGCAAGCGATCGATGACCACGAGGGAGCAGGTCGGCCCAGGGGCATCGAAGCCCTGCCAGAACCCCATGGTGGCGAGCAGGACCGACGACTCCTCGTCGATGAACCGGCGCTGCAGGACCGGGCGTGGCAGCTGGTCCTGGACGAGGACCTCGACGTCGAGGCGCTCGACGAGGTGGGCGGCAGCGACGGCCATGGCCCGCTTGCTCGTGAAGAGGCCGAGCGTCCGACCGCCGGCGGCGACGACGAGGCCCTCGAGCTCCTCGAGCATCGCCGCCTCGTAGCCGGGCGCACGAGGGTCGGGGAGGTGGGCGGCGCAGTAGAGGAGTGCCTGGTGCTCGTAGTCGAACGGGCGGCCCACATCGAGCCCCTACCACGACGGCGCGTCGCCACCCTTGCGGGCCGGTCCCGCCGCCTCGACCCGGTCGAGGCCGAGGCGGGTCGCCGAAGGATCGAAGCTGTCCCCGACCGTCAGGGTGGCGCTCGTGAGGATGGCGGTGACGTGGGAGAACAGGCGGGCAGGGAGCTCCTCGCCGACGTCGACGGGTGCCACCCGCACGACTGGGAGCGTGCCGCTGCGCTCGACCCACGCCACCTGGCCAGACGACAGGTCGCCGAGCATCCTCAGGTCCCCGACCACCCCCGTGGCCAGCTGCACGAGGCGCTCCTTCCGAGACGCAGCGTCACCGGCGGCGTCGAGCTCCCGACCGGCGGCCAGTGCACCGGCAGCGGACTCGGCGCAACCGACCAGGACGACACCGAGATCGCCCTCGCCGGGATCGACCCTCGCCCCGACCAGCCCCTCGAGCACCCCTTCGAGGCGGGTGGCGGCGCCATCGAGCCCGATGGCAGCGGGGTGGTCGGCGGTGAACACACCTCGCACCGCACGAGCCAGGTTCGCCATGCGGCCGGGCCCCATGACGAGACCGAGGGTGTCGGCGGCGACGTCAGCGAGCGCGTGCGCCTCGTCGAAGACGACCACGTCGTGCGCGGGGAGCAGCGCGCCCCCGGTCGCGACGTGGAGCCCGTAGAGGTGGGTGTTGACGACGATGACATCGGCGGCGGCCGCTGCGGCGCGCGCGCCCTCGGCGAAGCAGGTCTCGCCGTGGGGGCACCGGTGGGCGCCGGGGCACTCCCCCGGCCCGACCGAGAGCTGCGCCCACGCGCCGTCTCGGACCGCCAGGGGGAGGTCCGCCCGGTCACCTGTGTCGGTCTCGACCGACCACGCCGTCACCTCGGCGAGCAGCTCCCGGTCGACCGCCTCGCCGAGGAGCACGCCCTTGTCCGCGTTCCCAGCCGCATCGGCGAGAGCCGCCAGACAGAGGTAGTTCGACCGACCCTTGAGCATGGCGAACGTGAACGGCCGGTCGAGGAGACCTGCGAGCAGCGGGAGGTCCCGCCCGGCGAGCTGCTCTTGGAGCGCCCGCGTGGCGGTCGAGACGACGGTCGTGCGACCGCTGAGCACCGCCGGCACGAGGTAGGCCAGGGTCTTGCCCGTGCCGGTGCCGGCCTGCACCAGGAGGTGGCGACCCGCTTCGATCGCCTCGGCCACCGCGGCCGCCATCGCCTGCTGGCCCTCCCGCGTCTCGCCACCAGGGATCGCTGCCGTCACCTCGCGCAGCGCGCGCCGGGCTCGCTCGCCGAGCTTCGACCCCCCGTTCTGCACTCGAGCATCTTCGCCGACGACCTCGCTCGTGCGGGGCATCGTCAGAATTGATGCAGGCGATCGCAACAATGTGTTGGAAAGATGCAGGAGTCAGGTGAACACTCGGTGAACAGATGTGGGGCCGCCGGATGGCCCGGACGGCTCCCGCACCTCGAGAGGGTGGACGCGATGGCTGACGTGGTGCACCTCATGCCCCGCTGGACTCAGCAGGACTGGATGGCGGACGGCATCTGCGGCGGCCAGACCGAGCTCTTCTTCCCGCCCCACGGCGAGGGCGCTGACGCACGGGCGATCCGAGAGGCACGAGCCGGTGTGATCTGTGGCCAGTGCCCGGTGATCGTCGACTGTCGGCAGTACGCACGGCACCACCGGGAGCAGGGCTTCTGGGGCGGCGAGGGCGACGAAGCGCGCTACGAAGCCCGTCGGCGGGGCAACCGGGTCGAGGTCCGCATCGAGGACCACCGGACCGCAGCGCACGGCTGACCACGCTGCGCCCGTGCAGCCCACGTTGGGCACACGAGCCACCCGGGTACCGTCCCGCAGTGCCCACCGAACACGCTGAACGCCCGCTCGTCGCCGATCGGTACCGCCTCGACAGCGTCATCGGCAGTGGTGGCGTCGGTCGGGTGTGGCGGGGCGAGGACACGGTGCTGCGCCGTGCCGTCGCCATCAAGGAGGTCCCGCTCCCCGTCCACCTCGCTGACGACGAGCGTGACGCGCTGCGCAGCCGGGTGCTCCGTGAGGCACAGGCCGCAGCACGGATCCACCATCCCGGCTCGGTCCAGGTCTACGACGTCGTCGACGAGGTGGACACCGTCCACCTGGTCATGGAGCTCGTCGACGACCTGACGCTGGCGGAGGTGGTCGAGAACGAAGGGCCGCTCAGCGCACAGGCGACGGCGGCGATGGGGGTCGAGCTGCTCGGCGCCCTCGCCGCGGCCCACCGGGTGGGGATCGTCCTCCGCGACGTCAAGCCCCGCAACGTCATGGTGATCGAGAAGGGCGGTGTGAAGCTCGCCGACTTCGGCATCGCCACGCTCCGGGATGACCCGAGCATCACCAAGACCGGGATGGTGCTCGGCACCCCGTCCTACATGTCGCCCGAGCAGGCGCTGGGCGAGGTCGTCGGCCCCGGGACCGACGTGTGGGGTACAGGAGCGCTGCTCTACTTCGCCGTCGAAGGCGTCGCACCGTTCGATCGCGGCGAACCCATCGCGACGCTCCACGCCGTGGTGCACGGCGAACCTCGTCCGTACGAGCGCGCCGGACCGCTGGCCGCCGTCATCGACCAGCTGCTCGCCAAGGACCCGACCGCCCGCATCAGCCTCGAGGATGCGAGCGACCGGCTGGAAGCGATCGCCGGTGGGGCCGACGGCGCAACGCAGGTGATGGCGAGCACGAGCGCCACGGCGTCCACCGCCATCAGCGCGCCCTTGGCGACGACGGCCACGCCGACCGCCGCCTCGGCTGCTCCGCCTGACCCGCCCCCCTCCCCGAGGACCCGGCAGCCCGACGCCCGGCGCGATGCATCCCCTTCCCCGAACAAGACGCTGCCTCTGGTGATCGCCGCCGTGGTGGCCGTCCTCGCGATCGGAGCGGTGGCGCTCGCTGCGCAGGATGACGGTGGAGGCGGCGAGGTGGCCGGGACGACGGAGACAACGCCTTCGACCGACGTCGCTCCGGGCGCTGACACGACCGCCCCGCCGTCGACCGGTGCGCCAGGGGCGCAGCCGGAGGTGACCGCAGAGACGACCACCACGACCGTCGAGGAGGCCCCGGACGAGGTGGCGTCCGACCGCCCCGAGGGCGTGCCGGCGTCGTGGGTCTCCTACACCGACCCGACCGTCGGCTTCGCCATCTGGCACCCGGAGGACTGGACGCCGACGAGGGGCAGCGGGAACGGGACCGACTTCACCGACCCGTCCAGCGGTTCGTACCTCCGGGTCGACTACATCCAGCCTCCCGGCGACGACCCCGTGGAAGCGTGGGAGGAGTCGAGCGACCGCTTCGCCGACCGGTACCCCGACTACGAAGAGCTGCGGATCGAGCGCACCACCTACCAGGGCTTCGACGCTGCCCTCTGGGAGTACACCTACGAGGGCCAGCGGGCCACGAACCTCGGGTTCATCACGCCAGGGACCGGCTTCGCCCTGAACTTCCAGACGTCGATCGACGCATGGGAGGCACGTGCAGACGTGCGCCGGGCGTTCGAGGCAGGGTTCACCGCACCGGGCTGAACCGCCACTACCGTGCCCCGATGACGACCGGCGAGCACTCGCCGCCCCGGTCGCCTGCCGTCCCCCGTCGGCTCCTGCTCGTGGGTGCGTTCGGCACGTGCTGTGCGGCGGCCCTCGCCAAGCTCCCCGCCGCTCCGACGGGCCGACGGGCCACCGTTGCGTCGAATGCGGACCCCGTACGACGTGGCGACCGAGCCGCCGCCGCCCTCCCGGTCCCTGCTCCCGGTGAGACCTACGACCTGGTGCTGCGGCGCGGACGGGTCATCGATCCCGAGACCGGGCTCGACGTCGTCGCCGACGTCGGGATCACCGGGTCCACCATCGCTGCGATCAGCATGGACACCCTCGAGGGCGCACTCGTGCTCGACGTCGAAGGGCTCGTCGTCGCGCCTGGCTTCATCGACCTGCTCAGCTACGACCCGAACCCCTACGGCGAGGTCTTCAAGATCGCCGACGGCGTCACGACCAACCTCTGCATGCACGGCGTGAACGACGAGCCGGCGCGTTGGTTCGACGGCTGGGCGGCAGCGCCACCGCTCGTGCACCACGGTGGCGCGTTCGACCACGCCTGGGCGCGGTCCGAGCTCGGCCTCGCCGTCGACGAGCCGGCGTCTCCGGAGCAGGTCGCGAGGCTCGGTGAGATCGCTGCGGCTGCCGTCGCGACGGGGGGCTTCCTCGGCGTGCACCTCCAGCTCGAGTACACCCCGGGCGTCGCCACCGACGAGGTGCTGGCGATGGGCCGGGTCGCCGCCGCCGCCGGCGTCGGCGCCTACTTCCACGCTCGCCACGCCGACCCCGACCCGCCAGGGACGAACGCAGAGGCGGTCGCCGAGGTGCTCGCAGTCGCTCGCGAGACCGGGTGCGCCGTCCACATCGAGCACCTGACGAGCACCGGAGGGACCCGCACGATGGCGGCGTCGCTCGGAGCGATGCAGGCGGCTCGCGACGAGGGCCTCGACGTGACCGGCTGCCTGTACCCGTACGACTTCTGGGCGGCGTACGCCGGCTCCGCTCGCTTCGACGCAGGCTGGCAGGAGCGCTTCTCGATCTCCTACGAGGACCTCGTCGTGCCCGGCACCGGTGCCGTGCTCGATCGCTCGTCCTTCGCCCAGGCCCGGCTGGACAACATCCTCGTCGCTGCAACGGCGATCCCCGAGGAGGACGTCCGCGCCGGCCTGCGCTCGCCGTTGCTCATGCTCGGCAGCGACGCCATCCTCGAGCCGGGTGACAACAACCACCCGCGCGCCGCCGGCACGTTCGCCCGCACGCTCGGCCACTACGTGCGTGACGAGGCGGTGCTCGACCTCATGAGCGCACTGGCGAAGATGACGATCGAACCGGCGCGCCGGGTCCAGGGCGCAGCGCCCGCCATGGCTCGCAAGGGGCGCCTGCAGGTCGGGGCCGACGCCGACGTGTCCGTGTTCAACCCGGCCACCGTCGCCGACCGGGCGACCGTCTCGGCGCCTGCGCAGGCGTCGGTCGGCATCGCCTGGGTGCTCGTCGGCGGTGCCGTCGTGAAGGATCCGGACGGCGTCCGCGAGGACGTTCGAGCCGGCAGGCCGATCCGGTCCGGGGACGCCTAGGCCGAGGCCTTCAGCAAGCGCTTCCGGCGGACCGTGCGGACCACGAGTGCGAGCACGAGGACGAAGAGGACGGCGACGACGAGGTATGAGACGGGCTGGACGTAGCCCTCGATCCGCTCGTAGTTCGACCCTGCAACCGAACCGGCGTAGATGAAGATCGCGTTCCACACCCCCGCGCCGAGCGCGGTGAAGAGGCAGAACCGGGCGATCGGCATGCGGGCGACGCCGGCCGGGATGGACACGACGCTGCGGACGAGCGGCACGCACCGCCCGAACAGGACGATCGGGCCCTCGTAGCGAGCGAACACCTTCTCTCCTCGTTCGAGATCCTTCTGTCCGACCAGGATGAACCAGCGCTTGCCCGCCAGCTCGTGCAGGCGGTCGTAGCCGACGAGCGCACCGACGCCGTAGAGGACAAGCGCACCGACGAGCGCGCCGACCGTTGCGGCGAGCCACGCCAGATAGATGTTCAGCTCGCCCCGCTCGGCAGCGAAGCCGGCGAAGGGGAGGATGAGCTCCGACGGCAGCGGCGGGAAGATGTTCTCGAGGGCGATGAGCAGCCCGACGCCGACCTCACCGATCGACGAGATCACATCGGTGACCCAGCCCGCGACGCCGCCCGTCTCCTCCGCTGCTGCCATCGTGGGGACGCTACAGGGGCGGCTCGGACCCCCTGCCGGGGGCTCCGACCTCGAGGGCGTCGGCGAACGCGTCGGCCCACCCCTGGTAGCCGAGGTCATTCGGGTGGAAGTGGTCGGCGGCGAAGCGGTCCCGCCACGGTGGACCGCTGTGCTCCCACACGTCGGCGATCCGGAGTCCGCGCGCACCGGCTTCGGCCCTGAGCACCTGGTTCAGCGCACGAGCACGGCTCTCGCGCATGCCCTGAGGGAGCGTGGCCACGACGGCGCCAGGTGGGAGCCCGTCGAGGAGCGCCCGGAGGTCCACCTCCAGATGCGCGCCACGGCCCGGCAGCATGTCGTTCGCACCTATCGCGCACGTGACCAGCGCCGGATCGGAGATCGCGTCGAGCTGGGGCAGCTGCACCTCGACGACGTCAGCGACCCGAGCGCCGGATCTCGACAGGTTCAGCACTCGCCACGATCGACCCTCCGCCGCCTCGAGGCGGCGTTGGAGCTGGCCCACGTAGCCGGACGAGGGGGACGATGCGCCGATGGCCTGGGCGGTCGAGTCGCCGAGGACGACCCAGAGCGGTCCGTCGCCAGCGCGTGCGAGATCGTTCAGCTCCTCCCACGCGAGCGCGTGGGCGGCGACCTGCGCACGTCGTTCTCGCGCGCCGGGCACGAAGCCTCCGAGCCAGCGCCGCGGTCCCACCGTCGCATCGTAGAGAGGCACCCGACCTTCCGCAGGTGCCGACCGCTCCGTCCGATTCCCGCCAGCACGGCGACCCCGGCTGGTAGAGGATGGCTCACGTGATCGAAGACGTCGAGCGCTGCTACCGCATCGTGTGCAGTCGAGACGCTCGCTTCGACGGGTGGTTCGTCACGGCGGTGACCTCGACTGGCATCTACTGCCGCCCGAGCTGTCCCGCTCGCACGCCTCGCCGCGAGCACCTCCGCTTCCACACGTCGGCGGCAGCTGCCGTCGCCGAGGGGTTCCGGGCGTGTCGACGCTGCCGACCCGACGTGACGCCGGGTTCTCCCTCCTGGCACGTCCGAGCCGACGTCGTCGGCCGAGCCATGCGCCTCATCGCCGACGGCGTCGTCGACCGTGATGGCGTCGGTGGCCTCGCAACCCGCCTCGGCTACAGCGAGCGCCACCTCAACCGACTGCTCGTCACCGAGGTGGGGGCGGGACCGCTCGCCCTCGCCAGGGTGCAGCGAGCGCACACCGCCCGCCTCTTGCTCGAGACCACCACCCTCCCGATCGCGACCGTCGCGTTCGGCGCCGGCTTCTCGAGCGTGCGGCAGTTCAACGACACGGTGCGGGCGGTCTACGCCACGACCCCCACCGAGATCCGGCGGCGGCAGCGGTCGCGCGCCGGCGACGTTGCGATCGGCACCATCACGATCCGCCTGGCCGCTCGCTCCCCGCACGACGCTGCCTCGACGCTGCGCTTCCTCTCCGACCGAGCCGTGCCCGGCATCGAGGAGGTCACCGGTGAGGGCTACCGCAGGGTGCTCGACCTACCCCACGGCCCTGGCACCGTCTGCCTCGCCGACGGCGGAGGGCACATCTCTTGCACGCTGCGCCTCGGCGACGTCGCCGACCTCGGCGTCGCCGTCCAGCGGTGCCGCCGGCTGCTCGACCTCGATGCGGACCCCGTTGCCGTCGACGCACAGCTCGGCGCCGACCCCGTGCTCAGCCCCTTGATCCGACGATCGCCGGGCCCGCGCGTCCCCGGCCACGTCGACGGCGCCGAGCTGGCGGTGCGAGCCGTGCTCGGCCAGCAGGTATCCGTCGCCGGTGCGCGCACGCTCGCCGGCCGCCTCGTCGCCAGCCACGGAGACCCACTGCCCGAGCCGGACGGCGGCCTCACCCACCGGTTCCCCTCTCCCGCAGCCATCGCGTCGATGGACCCTGGCGACCTCGCCATGCCCCGGACACGCGGCGCCGCCCTGATCGGCCTCGCCCGGGCGCTCGCCGACGGGGACGTCGTGCTGGACCCCGGCGTCGACAGGCGGGAGGCAGCAGCGACGCTCGTCGCGCTCCCGGGGATCGGCCCGTGGACGGCGTCCTACATCGCCATGCGCGGGCTCGGCGACCCGGATGCCTTCATCCCGAGCGACCTCGGCGTCCGCCACGCGCTCGAACGTCTCGGACAGGCCGGCGACCCACGCGCCGTCGCCGCGCTCGGCGAGGCGTGGCGCCCGTGGCGGTCCTACGCCGTCATGCACCTGTGGCGCAGCCTGTCCCCGACCGCAGCACGAGCCCCGACCTCCGACCCCACCACGAGGAGCACCTGACATGGACGTCGCCACCGCCCCCACACCTGCCGGTCCCTTCACCGTCATCGTCGACGACGATGCGGCCGTCCTCGCCAGCGGTTGGACCGAGGACGAGCACGAGCTGCTCGCACTCGTCGCCCCTATCCTGCGGGCGGGCGCCGGACCCCGTCGCCGTCGCGACCTCGGCATCGTCACCGACGCGGTCGCTCGCTACGTCGAGGGCGACCTCGGCGCCGTCGACGCCGTCGAGGTCCGCCAGCGCTCTGGACCGTTCCGGTCCCACGCGTGGGAGATCCTGCGCCAGGTCCCCGCCGGCGGCCCCGTCACGTACGCAGCGTTCGCGGCGAGGGCGGGGCGACCCAAGGCCGTGCGGGCCGCTGCGAGCGCGTGCGGCTCCAACGCCGCAGCCCTGTTCGTCCCCTGCCACCGGGTGCTCCGCACAGGTGGCGCGCTCGGCGGGTTCCGATGGGGGCTCGACGTCAAGCGCTGGCTGCTCGACCACGAGGCCGGCGAGGCGCGCAACGGCGTCGCTACTCGGGGATCGTGACCCCGTCGGTCTCCTCGCCGGCTGCGGGCACCTGCGGGTCCATCGCCTGCAACGTCGCAGCGAGGATCTGGGCGACGACGAGGTTGCGCTGCCACTTGCGATCGGCGGGCACGACGTACCACGGCGCCCACGCCGTGGACGTCTCATGGAGCGCTTCTTCGTAGGCGACCTGGAACTCGTCCCACAGGGCGCGATCGTCGAGGTCGCTGGTGCGGAACTTCCACCGCTTCTCCGGGTCGTCGAGGCGCGCCTGGAGCCGCTCGCGCTGCTCGGCACGGGAGAGGTGGAGGAAGCACTTGACGACCGTCGTGCCCTCGTCGACGAGCATCCGCTCGAAGTCGTTGATGTGGCCGAAGCGCTTGCGCCAGCGCTCCTCGGGGACGACCTCGCGGACGCGCGCCGCCATGACGTCTTCGTAGTGGGATCGGTTGAACACGCCGATCTGGCCGCGCTCGGGCGTCGCAGCGTGGATGCGCCAGAGGAAGTCGTGGGCGAGCTCACCCGAGCTCGGGGCCTTGAACGCTGCGACGTTCGTCCCCGAGGGCGTGACACCCCCGAGCACGTGGCGGATGGTGCCGTCCTTGCCGGACGTGTCGGTCCCCTGGAGCACGAGCAGCACCGCTCGCGCATCCTCGGCGTAGAGCCGCTGCTGGAGCCGCTCGATCTCCTCCCGCGCCGCGAGCAGGTCCTCGTCCTTGCCGATGTCCTTGTCGGTCTCCACCCCGTCGGGATCGCTTGTCGGCCGACCAGCGAGGTCGGGAGCCGTTCCAGGGGTGACGAGGAGGTCGGCGTGCATCGGCTGACGGTACCCGGGGCGGCCTCAGGTCGCAGACGGCGCGAGGCGCACGAGGACCGACTTCGAGGTCGGGGTCTGGCTCCCCTCCGCCACGCTGTCGAGCGGCACGAGCACGTTCGTCTCCGGGTAGTACGCCGCGCAGCTCCCCCTCGACACGGGGTATGCGACCACTCGGAACCGAGGTGCGGTGCGCCGGACACCGGCGAAGTCACCCACGATGTCGACGGTCGATGCATCGTCGACGCCGAGCGCCACGAGGTCATCGGGGTGGACGAAGACGACGCGCCGCCCGCCCTTGATGCCCCGGTAGCGGTCGTCGAGGCCGTAGATCGTCGTGTTGTACTGGTCGTGCGAGCGCAGCGTCTGCAGCAAGAGGTGCCCAGGGGGGACGTCGACGACGTCGAGCTCGTTGACGCTGAATCGTGCGAGGCCACTCGGGGTGTCGAACGAGCGGCTGTCACGTGGCGGGTGGGGGAGCACGAAGCCAGCGGGGTCGGCGAGGCGCTCGTTGAACCGCTCGAAGCCGGGGACGACCGCCTCGATGTGATCCCGGATGAGGTCGTAGTCGCCTCGCAGCGCCTCCCAGTCGATGCCCCCGCCACCGGGGAGCAGACGCTCGGCGAGGTGGCTCACCACTGCGACCTCGCTCGGGACGTCCTCTGCTGGCGGTGTCAGGTTCCCCACCGACGCGTGCACGGAGGACATCGAGTCCTCCACCGTCACGCGCTGGCGACCCGTCGCCTGGACATCGATGTCGGTGCGACCGAGGCATGGGAGGATCACCGCCGTGCGACCGGTCACGACGTGCGAGCGGTTCAGCTTCGTCGAGATCTGGACGGTGAGCTCGCAGCGCCGGAGCGCCGCCTCGGTGACCTCGGTGTCGGGTGTCGCCGAGGCGAAGTTCCCGCCCATGGACACGAACGCCCTGACCCGGCCATCCCGCATGGCACGGATGGTGTCGACCGTGTCGTGCCCCGGCTCTCGGGGAGGGGAGAAGGCGAACTCGGTCTCGAGCGCGTCGAGGAACGCGGTCGATGGCTTCTCGTAGATCCCCATCGTCCGGTCGCCCTGGACGTTGCTGTGCCCCCGCACCGGACAGAGGCCAGCACCGGGGCGTCCGATGTTGCCTCTGAGCAGGGCGAAGTTCGTGAGCTCTCGGATCGTGGCGACCGCGTTGCGGTGCTGGGTGATGCCCATCGCCCAGCACACGACGATCGACCCGGACGAGAGCACGAGGTCCACGGCCTCTTCCACCGCGGCCATCGTGAGCCCGCACGCTCGCAGCGCGGCGTCCACGTCGAGGGCGCGGACGTGGTCGGCGAAGACCTCGAACCCCTCGCACCGCTCGGCGATGAACGTCGTGTCGAGGACGTCTTCGCCCCGGTCGTGGCGCGCAACGAGCAGGTGGTCGATGAGCTGGAACAGGGCGAGATCCCCGTTCAGGCGGACCTGCAGGAACAGGTCGGCGAGCGCCGTGCCCCGACCGATGATCCCTGACGGTCGCTGGGGGTTCTTGAACCGGATGAGGCCCGCCTCGGGGAGTGGGTTCACCGCGATGATCCGACCGCCGCGCCGCTTCGTCATCTCGAGCGCCGTGAGCATCCGAGGGTGGTTCGTGCCCGGGTTCTGCCCGAGGATGATGACGAGGTCAGCCTGGTGGACATCGTCGAGGGTGACGCTGCCCTTGCCGATCCCGATCGTCTCGCCGAGCGCGACCCCGCTCGACTCGTGGCACATGTTCGAGCAGTCCGGCAGGTTGTTCGTCCCGAAGCGGCGCACGAGCAGCTGGTACAGGAACGCCGCCTCGTTGCTCGTGCGGCCCGAGGTGTAGAACGCGGCCTCGTCAGGAGAGCCGAGCGCCCGGAGACCGTCGGCCACGGTGCGGTAGGCCTCCTCCCACGAAACAGGCTCGTAGCGGTCGGCGCCCGGACGCTTGACGACCGGGACCGTGAGGCGGCCCTGCTTGCCGAGCCAGTGGTCGTCGCGCTGCTCGAGGTCGGCGAGGTCGTGGTCGGCGAAGAAGCTCGCGTCGACCCGCTTCCGCGTCGCCTCCTCCGCGACGGCCTTGGCCCCGTTCTCGCAGAACTCGACCTTGGAGCGGTGGTCGCCCTCAGGCCAGGCGCAACCGGGGCAGTCGAACCCGTCGACCTGGTTCACCTTCAGCAGGGTCCGCACGCTGCGGCGAACACCCATCTCGGTCAGCGCCATGCGGGCCGAGGCGACCACGCCGGGGATCCCGGCGGCGACCTCCTTGCGGTCCCCGACCTCGAGCGCCGCCTCGTCGTCCGTCGAGCCCGCTGCCGCCATCACCCAAGGGTCGCGCACCACGAGCCCGTACACCGAGCGAGGCGCCCCCTAGCCGAGGCGCCCCGCTGTCGCGAGCATGCCCGCCCTGCATGACGGCTCGATCACGACTTCGTCGCGACTCCGAGACGATCGACCCAGGCGAGCGCGAAGGAGCCCCTGATCGTTCGCTGTGAGGCGAACGATCAGGGGCTCCGATCGTGGCAGCCCCAACGGGATTCGAACCCGTGCCGCCACCTTGAGAGGGTGGTGTCCTAGGCCGCTAGACGATGGGGCCGTGCTGGTTGAGCCGGTCCCGAGAGACCGCCTCAGCTCGGGGGGGAGGACTCGAACCTCCAACTTCCTGCTCCAGAGGCAGGCGTTCTGCCAATTGAACTACCCCCGAAGGGCTCGGGAGAGATTAGCCGCTGTTCGGACCGGTCCGCACACGGTCGTCCAGGTCCACGAGGCGTCCGAAGCCGATGATGCGCCCGACCCCGACGGCGAGCGTCTCGCGACCGAGGTGGCCGGCCTGGGAGGCGAAGCCCTCGGGCGAGCGGTTCGCCGGCGATGCCCGTCCGTTGAGCCCGACCTCGTCGGCGATCTCCTCGGTTCGCAGGGCGTGGTAGGGGCTGGAGACGAGCACGACGTCGACGAGACCCTCCGCGCGCAGGAACCGGGCGGCGGCGGCGAGGCTCTGCCAAGAGTTCGTCCCGGAGACCTCCCGGCGGATGCTCGCGTCGGGGACGCCGCGGCCAAGGAGGTAGTCCGCACTCGCGGTGGCCTCGGTGGTCCGATCGCCCGGCTGGTTGCCGCCTGTGACGACGATGACGTCGGCGATCCCCTGGTCCCGAAGGGAGACGGCGTGGTCGAGGCGCGCCTGGAGCACCGGCGATGGCACACCGTCGTACTGCGCAGCGCCGAGCACGACGATCGCATCGGAAGGGGTCGCCCGGTCGCTCCGGGCCGCGGTGAAGACCTGGAAGAAGGTGAACGCCAGGTACGCCCCGCCGAGGAGGCCCGCAACGACGACGAGTCGCACGACCAACCCGATGGTGCGACGCATCAGCGGGAGCTCACAGGCGGGCGCGGGCGGCACGGAGCCGCTCGAGCGTGCGCTCACGCCCGAGCACGACGAGCGACTCGAACAGCGGCGGGCCGACGCTGCGACCGGTCACCGCCACGCGAACGGGCGCCTGGGTCCGCTTCTTGTTGAGGCCGAGGCCCTCGCCGATCGAGAACAGCGTGTCCTTCAACGGCTCCCGCTCGTCGGGCACGTGCTCCCACGTGACATCGGCCCATGCGACGAGCAGCTCGTCGAGGAGCTGGGCGACGCCGTCGGGCTTGACCGCCTTCTCCCAGTCACCGTCGTCGATCGTGACCTCGTCGCGCAGCAGGAAGTCGATCATGCCCGGCACCTCGGACAGCACGGCTACGCGCTCCTGGACGAGCGGCGCCATGGCTGCGAAGACGTCGGCGTCGTACACGTCCGCCGGCCACGGTGCGAGCGCCCCGGTCAGCCACGGCTGTGCGCGGTCGGTGAACTCCTCCACCGACATGGCTCTGATGGTGTCGCCGTTGAACGCCCGCAGCTTCGCCACATCGAAGAAGCCAGGGCTCTTGCCCACGTCTTCGAGGCGGAACAGCGCCAGCATCTCGTCGATGGTGAAGCGCTCCTGATCTCCCGGTGGTGACCAGCCGCAGAGGGCGAGGAAGTTCAGCATGACCTCGGGGAGGTAGCCCTCGTCCCGGTACAGCTCCAGCGCGACGGGGTCACGACGCTTCGAGAGCTTCTGGCGCTTCTCGTTCACGATGACGGGCAGGTGGGCGAACACCGGCCGCTCACCGCCTCCGAGGGCGTCCCAGAGGAGGAGGTACTTGGGCGTGGTGGGGAGGTGCTCTTCGCCTCGAATGACGTGGGTGATCGCCATGTCCATGTCGTCCACGACGTTGGCGAGGACGAACATCACCTTCCCTGTCGCCCGGACGACGATGAAGTCTTCGATCGAAGCGTTCGGGAACGTCGGCTCTCCTCGGACCACGTCGACCACGACGGTCTCGCCGTCGTCGGGCGTGCGGAAGCGCAGCGCGGTGTGGGGACCGGGTCCCTTGTCGAGCTCCCGGCAGTGGCCGTCGTACCCCGGGGGCCCGCCGCGCTCCTTGGCTCGAGCGTCGACCGCGTCCCTCGTGCAGTCGCACCAGTACGTGCGGCCGCTCGCGATCAGCCGTTCGGCGGCGGTCGCGTGCAGCTCGGCGCGATCGGACTGACGGTGGCGCTCGTCCCAGTCGAGGCCCACCCACCGCATCGACTCGTCGATCGCGGTGACCCACTCCTCCCGGTTCCGCTCATCGTCGGTGTCCTCGATGCGCAGCACGAAGACGCCGTTCGACTGGCGGGCGAAGACCCAGTTGTAGAGGGCCGTGCGGACCCCTCCGACGTGGAGGAAGCCTGTCGGCGAAGGGGCGAACCGGACGCGGACGGGCACCCGCCGAGGATACCGGAGCCCCCCGGACGGACGATCCCTCGCGAACCCGCAGCGGAGGACGATGCGGCTCTGCCGGTCGTCCGGGAGCACGCCGTCGGATGATCGACGGCGAACCCGCAGCGGAGGACGATCCGGCTTGCCGGTCGTCCGGGAGCACGCCAGCGGATTATCGCTGGCGAAAAGTACTAGTTGCCGAAGTCCCAGCTCTCGCCGCTGTCGTAGCGGCCGAGGACGTTCTTGGCGATGAGGATCTTGTGGACCTCGTCGGGACCGTCGGCGAGGCGAAGGGTGCGAGCGCCCATGTACATCCCGGCGAGGGGCAGGTCGCTCGAGACACCGGCTGCGCCCCACACCTGGATGGCCCGGTCGACGACACGGTGGTACATCTCGGGCACGAAGACCTTGATGGCGGAGATGTCGGTGCGCGCCTCCTGGAGGCCGGCATCGACCTTCTCAGCGCAGTGGATCGTCATCAGTCGAGCGGCCTGGATGTCGATGTAGCTGTCGGCGATGAAGCCCTGGATGAACTGCTTGTCACGCTGCAGGCCACCGTGCACCTTGCGGCTCGTGGTCCGCTCGACCATGAGGTCGAACGCCCGCCACATCTGGCCGATCGAGTTCATGCAGTGGAACACGCGACCGGCACCCAGGCGGTCCTGGGCGGCCTGGTGGCCCTGGCCGACGGCACCGAGGATGTTCTCGACCGGCACCCGGACGTCGTTGTACTTGACCTCGCAGTGGTCAGAGCTGTCCCTCCCCCAGATGCCGATGCCCCGGACGATCTCGACGCCGGGGTTGTCGGTCGGCACGATGATCTGCGCCATCTGGCCGGGGCGCGTCGAGGCGTCGGGTGAGTCGTCGTGCACCCGCACCATGACGATGAAGAAGTCGGCGGCGAGGCCGTTCGACGTGAACCACTTGTGGCCGTTGATGACCCACTCGTCGCCTTCGCGCTTCGCGGTGGTGTCGAGCGAACGGGGGTCCGAGCCGGGGTTGTGGGGCTCGGTCATGGAGAAGCCGGACTCCATCTCGCCCTCGATGAGGGGCATGAGCCACTGCTGCTTCTGCTCCTCGGTTCCGTACTTCACGAGGATCGTCTGGTTACCCGAGTTGGGCGCGACGACGCCGAACAGCGACGCTGCGCCGAGGGCGTACGCGAGCACCTCGTTCATGTAGGCGTGGGCCAGGAAGTCCAGACCCATGCCGCCGTACTCCTGGGGCAGGTGCGGCGCCCAGAGACCGGCCTTCTTGACCTTCTCCTTGATGTCCTCACGGAGCGCCTTGGCCTCCCGCTGGGCCTCGGCCTTCGCTGCTTCCTCATAGGTGGCAGACCGGCGGCTCGACCACAGCGTCGACTCGTTGGGCAGGATGTGGTCGTTGACGATCTCGGCGGTCTTGCCGCGGATGTCGTTGATCCGCTCATCGAGCGTCGCGATCGGCTTGACGTTCATGGGCATGGCGCGCTCCCCCGTCCTGCCGGCCGCTCATCGGCCGGTCACCAGCGAGATCGACCGTAGACCACTCCGGATCGGAAGGCTCCCGCCCCGCACGGGACGCACGGGCGCCGCCGGCGATGGTCGTCCGTCACACCTGCGCCGAGGGGAATCACACCCCTGTCGGGTGTGTTGACGACCTTGAGATGAGAGACGCGATGGGACAGTACCTCCACGAGATCGGCCAGACACCCCTGCTGAACGCGGTTCAGGAGCGCGAGCTGGCCCAGGCGATCGAGGCCGGGCGTGACGCTCGGGCCCGCATGGACGCCGGCGAGACCGGCGTCGCGCTGAAGCGAGCCGTGCGTGAAGCCGCACGAGCCCGTGACCACTTCATCAGGGCGAACCTGCGCCTGGTCGTCAACCTGGCACGCCGCTACCCCCTGCCGTCAGGCATGGAGCTGCTCGACCTGGTCCAAGAGGGCAACCTCGGCCTCGAGCATGCGGTCGAGAAGTTCGACTGGCGCAAGGGCTTCAAGTTCTCGACCTACGCCACCTTCTGGATCCGCCAGGCCATCGGCCGTGCGCTCGACTCCAAGGGGAGCCTGGTGCGCCTGCCAGGTGAGCGCTCGGCCGAGCTCCGCAGCGCACTGCGCAACGTGTCCGGCGAGGGTGGCGACCTCAGCCCTGCCATGTCGGAGCTGCACCGCCTCTCCACCCCGACCAGCCTCGACCGCTCCGTCGGCGAGGACGGAGAGCAGGAGCTCGTCGACCTCCTCCCCCACGACGTCGCCGGGCCCGAGGCACTCGTCCTCGAGCAGCTCCACGAAGAGGCGATCCGAGGGCTCCTCGACCGCCTCGACACCCGGGCGAAGCTCGCCGTCGAGCACCGCTTCGGCCTCATCGACGGCGAGCGCCGCAGCTTCCGAGAGGTCGGCGAGGCCATCGGTGTCACCGCTGAGGGTGCTCGGCGTATCGTCAAGCGTGCCGTCGACGAGCTGCGCGAGGACGTCGCCGCTCTCGCTGCCTAGCGCAAGCCGACGGACCCGTACGTGCTGCAGAGCCCGTAGGCGTTGATCGCGAGGAACGACGAGACGGTGAGGATGGCGACCCGTCGGCGCCATCCACGCAGCCGCCCACCTGACCCCGGCGCGGGCATGTACCAGGCCGGCAGCAGTCCGTCGTCCTCGTCGGCCGTCCCGGTGAGCTGGGAGAAGGGCACGGCACCTTCTTCGACGGGCGTGTCGGGATCTGCGGCGACCGCCATGGCTGCGAGCTCGGCGTCAGTGACAGGGCCGGTGTCGTCGACGAGCTCGGACGTTCCAGTTGCCATGGTTCGACCGTACCGGCGGTCGCCGTTCGTGCCTCGGCGCTGACACCGGCCTGACGCACGACCTACGGTTCCGCCGTGCCGCCGCTCCCCGACCACGTCGCCGAGAACCGCCGCTACTGGGACGCCATGGCCGACGAGTGGGTCGAGGGTGGCGAGATCGCCTGGGCCGGTGAGCCCGCCTGGGGGAACTGGCAGCTCCCGGAGTCCGAGATCGAGATGCTGCCCGGAGACATGACCGGTCTGCGCGCCATCGAGCTGGGCTGTGGCACCGGCTACGTGTCGGCGTGGATGGCTCGGCGCGGCGCGACCGTCGTCGGCATCGACAACGCTGCCGCCCAGCTCGCCACGGCCCGCCGGCTGGCCGAGGAGCACGGTGTGGAGCTCGACCTGCGCCACGGCAACGCAGAGTCGGTGGACGAGCCGGACGGCTCGTTCGACTTCGCCATCAGCGAGTACGGCGCGGCCATCTGGTGCGACCCCTACGTCTGGATCCCCGAGGCGGCGAGGCTCCTCCGGCCCGGGGGGCGCCTCCACTTCCTCGGCAACCACCCGCTCGCCATGATCTGCGTCCCGCTCGACGGTGCCCCGACCGACCACAGCCTCCACCGCACCTACTTCGGCCTGCACCGCCTCGACTGGCGGGAGTGCGAGATCGACCCGGGCGGCGTCGAGTTCAACCTCCAGCTCTCCGAGTGGCTCCGGCTCTTCCGGGACACCGGCTTCGTGGTGGACGACTACCTCGAGCTACAGGCCCCTCCCGACGCCGCCGACCGCTACGCCACCCCGGGCGAGTGGGCCCACCGCTTCCCGGCCGAGCAGATCTGGAAGCTGACCCGCCGCTGACGCGCCTTGGCGGGGATCAGCCCGTGGCACCCGCCTCCTCGATCCGGCCGTCGACGTGGCGAGCGAAGCGGCCCCGGTCACGACCGTGCGTGGGAGCGTCGTCGGGCCACGGCCAGCCGCCGAACCCCGTCGTCTGGTAGTCCCGGTACGCCTGGGCGATCTCGTCCTGGGTGTTCATCACGAAGGGTCCGTACTGGGCGACCGGCTCACCGATCGGTCGACCTTGCAGCAGGAGCACCTCGACGTGCTCCGTCCCGGCCGTCAAGGTGATGGCGCTGCCCGCCTCGATTACGACACCGGTGCCGGCGGTGACCTCGACGTCGGCGATGTCGAGCCGGTCCCCTTCGAACACGTAGAGGACGCGGGCGGTCTCGGGGCCGGCGGCGGCGGGGAGCTCCCACCGGGCGCCGGGCTCGAGGCGGAGGTGCCAGATGGCGACGTCTCCGTCGGCTCGGGCGGCGTAGGAGTCGGGGGGTGGCGCCGGCGCCGTCGTGCCGTCGAGGGAGCCAGCAGCCACGGTCACCTCCGTCACCCGACCGGCGTCATCGACGCTGCGGACGATCGGCATGTCACCGTCCCAGAACATCGTGAAGTACGGCTCGACGAGCTTGTCCTCGGCCGGCAGGTTGAGCCAGATCTGGAAGAGCTCGAGGGGGTTGGGGCCCTCCCGGTCGAGGAGGGGGAACATCTCGGCGTGGACGATCCCCTTGCCGGCGGTGAGCCACTGGACGTCGCCACGGCCGAACCGGGCCGCGGCGCCGAGGGAGTCGGAGTGGTCGATGAGGCCCTTGCGGACGTAGGTGACCGTCTCGAACCCCCGGTGCGGGTGACCGGGGAAACCGGGGACGTTCATCCCGTGGTACATGCTCCACCCGTCGAGAGCGGAGAAGTCCTGCCCCAGGTCACGGTCGTCGATCGCCACCGCCGGCGCCCCCGCCTCGTCGCCCGCCGGGTAGGCGTCGTCGTGGTGGACGCAGAACAGGAACGGGTCGAGCGTCGGCCACCGGGCGCCGAGCGGCACCGTCTGCAGGACGGGGCTGGTGGTGACGGGTGCGTCAGGCGTGACGGTCATGCGGGCTCCTCGACAGATCGTGTCGCGAACTTCAACCCCCGGAGAGCGGTGTCCCTTCCCTGCGAGATGCGCTGCCTCGGTCCCGCGTGTCCGAGACGAGACGTAGGTTGGCCTGATGGCGCTCGACTCCCGCCTCCGCACGGCTGCCGGCCGACCCGTCTGCATGGGGCGGTCCCGTTGAGCCGCGCCACCATCGGTCGGATCCTCCTCGGCATCGGCGCTCTCGGCGTCGTGCTGAGCGTCCTCGGCATCGTGGCTGGGCTCCGCCTCGTCTCGGGCTTCGACGCCACACTGGACGACAGCATCTCCCTGACGGCCGAGGCGCTCGACGTCGTCGATGAGTCGGTCGAGGTGACGGACGGCGTCGTGCTGGCGCTGACCGAGGCGCTCGGGCGCTCGGCATCGACCATGCGCCAGCTGGCCACCGGCTTCGGTGACGCCGTGGCTGTGCTCGACGCGACCGCCGACCTCACCGAAGACGAGCTGGCCGCCAGCTTGGAGGCAGTGGATCGCTCGCTGCCGGCGCTCATCGATGTCGCAGCGGTGATCGACCGGACGCTGTCGGCGCTCAGCGTGGCGCCGTTCGGACCGGACTACGACCCGCCGGAGCGATTCGACGACTCCCTCCGAGCCATCCAGGGCGAGCTGGCCGGGCTTCCGACCGCACTGCGCGAGCAGGCCCGGCTGACGAGGGACGCAGCCGACAGCCTGCGCGACGTGCAGCGCGGCACGGCAGAGATCGCCCGCGACGTCTCCGGGCTGGAGACCACCCTGCGAGAGGCGAGCGATCTGCTGGAGGGGTACTCGTCCACGACCGCCAGCGCCCGGCGCGTGGTCGATGACGGGGCCGAGGACCTCGACGGGCAGCTCGCACTGGTCCGGATCCTGCTCGTGGCCATCGGGCTCACCGTGGCGGTCGCCCAGGTCGTCCCGCTCGCGGCGGGCTGGCTCCTCCTCCGCCCCGAGGTCGCCCGAGACCTCGAGACCCGCATCCTTCGCTGACCCAGCGGCGGAGGCGGGAGCAGATCCGGCTCAAGCCTGGCGTCGATGACGGCCGATGGTCATGACATGATCGCTCGCCTGCTGTGCAGCTCGATGGGTCACAACTGGAACCGCCA
>JBBSLC010000042.1:0-20954 GCA_038255685.1 Acidimicrobiales bacterium
CTTCGCCTGGGATGCGGAGGCGATCGCCGTGGCCGCCGCCCTCGGCATCACGGTCCAGGAGATCCCGATCGCCTGGCGCCACGACGAGCGATCGGGCGTGCACCTCGTGCGCGACGGCGCCGCGATGGTCCTCGCCACACCTCGGATCTGGCGCGTGGCGAGGCGCGCCAGCCAGGCGCGCGGCGCTCTCGCCGCCACGGCGTCGCCATCTCTGGTGCCTTCGGCTCCGGGAGGCGGCGAGGTGTTCGACGATCGCAACGCAGCGCTGCTCATGTCGTCGGACCGCGAGCACTGGTGGTTCCGGAGCAAGGCGGCGTTCGTCGCCACGGCGCTGCGGCGCACGGGAGCGGCGGGGGAGGGTCGTGGGTGGCTCGTCGACGCTGGTGCCGGCGCCGGCGGGGTCACGGCCCTGCTCGGTTGGTCTCCCGAGCGCGTCGCCGTCGTCGAGGGCAACGCTGCGCTCGTGGGCCAGGCGATGCGGTCGCACGGGCTGCCCGGTGTCCAGGCCGAGGTCGCCCGGCTGCCCGTCGGGAGCGGCACCGCCGAGGTGGTGTGCCTCCTCGACGTCATCGAGCACCTCGTCGACCCGCAGCCGGCGCTGCAGGAGGCGGCTCGCTGCCTCGCCGAAGGTGGGCGGCTCGTGGTGAACGTGCCCGCGCACCCGTGGTTGTGGAGCGCAGCGGACGAGTCCCTCGGCCACATCCGGCGCTACACCCGGACGAGCCTGCGGGCCGAGCTCGCCGAGGCGGGCCTCGAAGTCGTCCTGCTCGGCCACGTCTTCAGCTGGCTCGTGCTCCCCGTCTGGCTCCTGCGCCGGGTGGCGGCCGGCGGGGACGCCGAGCTCGGGCTCGATCAGACGTCGGTGGTCGTCGACCGCGCAGCGATGGTGCTCACCTGGTTGGAGCGGCTGCTCGTGGGTCGGGCGTCGCTGCCGATCGGGACGTCGATCCTCTGCGTCGCACGGCGTCGGTGACGGCGACCAGCGCGACGGCGGCGAGCACGACCGTCGCCGGCTCGGCGGCGACCCGGAAGCGCTGGTTCCCGTAGGTGACCGCGGTGGTGGCGACCACGAGCACGTAGGTCGACGCGACCGGCCAGATGCTCGCCCGGCGACGCACCAGCAGTACGGCACCGACGAGGGCGAGCGGTGCCAGGGCCCACCACGTCTGGGTGCCGAGGCGTTGCCAGCGCTCGGAGCGCCCCTCGAAGGACTCGACGAGCACCTGCTGGTCGACGTCGTAGAGCCCGAAGGTCCTGGCCTCGCGGACCGCGAGCACGACCGGCAGCCGCCCGAGGTTGTCCTCGACGTAGCGGAGCCCGCGCGCACGGTGGAACGACGCCGCCTCGGCCTCGTCCTGCTCGCTGAGGTCGAAGCCCCCGAAGCAGTCGTAGAGCCACAGACCGGTCTGGCTCGACATCCAGGTCCGGTCGCAGTTCGCGCCGTCGAGCGCCGTACCGAGGTTGTTCGACACGGGGACGAGCGCACCGTCGAAGCGGATCGCGTTGCGGATCGTCCACGGGGCCACGACGAGGGTGGCCGCGGCCAGGCCGGCGAGGGCGAGGCCGAGCCGGCGACGTCCGGTCGTGCCACGAGCCCGCAGCGCGAGGGGGACCAGGAGCAGGGGAGCGAGGAGCAGCCCCTCGGCCCTGGTGAGCGCCGCCAACCCGATCGTGCCGCCGGCGAGCGCGAAGCGGAGCAGGTCCGGCTCGGCGGCGGCGCGGTGGGCGAGGAGGAGCGAGGAGGCGACGAGCAGCGCGAAGGGCGTCTCGGGCATCAGGATGGCGTCGCTCTGGAAGAGCATCGGGTAGCACGCCGCCAGCGCGGCGGCGACGAGACCGACCGTCGGCCCACCGACCCGGCGGCCGAGCAGCCCGACCACGACGACGGTCGCCGTGCCGACCACGCAGAGCACGAGCTGCTGGCCGTCCACCGAGTCGATCCCGACCAGCCCGGCGAGCGCCAGGAGCGCGGGGAGCAACGGCGGGTACTCCGCCGTGGTGCGGACCTCGCCGAGGATCGTGAGGTCGAAGGGACGGATGTACCCCCGGCCCTCGGCGAGGTGGCGACCGAGCAGGTGGTACGCAGACGCGTCGCTGATCTCGGGGACCTGTGGGTCGACGACGACCGCGAAGGCGATGCGCACGGCGAGGGCCAGCACTGCGATCAGACCGAGTCCGAGGAGGAAGCGGTCGGCCCGCCCGGGCGATCCCTCTCCGAGCGACCCCTCGGCGGGCGGGGAGGGCTCCGCGGCGGGCACGGCGGCATGCTACGCAGCGGTGGGGGTCCGGCGACCCGGACCCGTCCTACCATGACCGGCCGTGCCCGTCCCCGCTCCCACGACCGGTGCCCGGTCCGCCAGGCGGCCGGGACCGAAGAGCACCTCGACGCGGTGGTGGCTGCTCGCGATCGTCCTCGTCGGCGTCGCGCTCCGGCTGGCCTGGGCGCTCTACGCCGCACGGCCGCCCGTGGGGCTGCACGACCCGACCTTCTACACGATCTTCGCGGAGAGCCTTGCGGCAGGGGACGGCTACCGGCTCCCCGACGGCCAGCCCACCGCCTACTACCCGGTCGGCTACCCCGCCGCCCTCGGCGCGGTGTTCTGGCTCGCCGACCACTCGCCGCTCCCCGACGGCCGCGTCGGCCTCGTCGTCGCACTGAACCTCGTCGCGTCCGCAGCGTCGCTCGTCATGGTCCACGAGATCGGCCGCCGGGTGCTCGGCGCCCGGGCCGGTCTGGTGGCTGCGTCGGTGCTCGCCCTCATGCCGAACCTCGTCTTCCACGCCGCGCTCGCGCTGACCGAGACGGTGTTCAACACCATCGCCCTCGGCGCCGTGCTGGTGGTGGTGGCCACCGACTGGCGTCGCCGGAGCCTCCGGGTGCTGGTCGGCTTCGGTGTGCTCGTGGGGATCGCCGCCCTGGTGCGGCCACCGTCCCTGCTGTTCATCCCTGTGCTCGCCCTCGCCGGTTGGCGGGCGGCCGGCTGGGGGTGGCGGGAGGCGACCCGATCCCTCGCCGTCCCGGGCCTCGCTGCGCTGGCCGTGATCCTGCCGTGGACGGCACGGAACGTCCAGGTGATGGAGGCGCCGATCCTGCTGTCCAGCAACGTCGGTGACAACCTCTGCATCGGTCACAACCCCGAGGCGAACGGCGCGTTCCAGATGCCTCCGTCGTGCCTGGACGGCTACGACGACCTGGTCCGCCCCGAGTACGAGGTCGCACGTGACACCGACGGTCGCGCCAAGGCGCTGGCCTTCATCCGGGACGATCCGGCGGCGCAGCTCCGGCTCGTCCCCCTGCGGGCGTACCACACGTTCAAGAACGACACCGACGGGCTCTTCGCCGCAGAGAGCTACGGCGCCGACCCCTTCATCGACCCCGAGCTGCGCTCCGTGCTCGAGGTGGCCGCCAACGTCGCGTTCTTCTCGACCCTCGCGCTTGGCGTGGCGTCGCTGGCGGTCGTGAGGACCAGGGGCGGGCGGGATCCGGACCGGCTCCTGCTCGTCCTCGCTGCCGCCTCCCTGGCGCTCACGCCCCTCGCCTTCTTCGGCGACGTGCGGTTCCACGTGCCCGTCGTCCCGTTCCTGGTCCTCGGGGCGGCCGCCGTGGTCGTCGCCGGCAGCGACCGGCTCCGCGCTCGCTAAGAGCGGATGACCGGTTCCCCGCTGGCCAGGCCGGCGTCCTCGGGACCCTCGCCCGCCTTCTCCTCGTGGTAGTCCTCGTCGACGTTCACCGACCAGATGTCGTGTGAGGCGCCGAGGATGTTCTCCACCGTCAGCATCGCCGTGAGCATCGAGTGGTCCTGGTTGTTGTACTTGTGCATGCCGTTGCGCCCCACGGGGTGGACGTTCGGGGCGTGCTCCTGGAGCCAGCTGCGCAGGACGTCGACGTTGGCCTTGTAGGCGTCGTCGTAGGTCGGGTACGCCTTGGGCATGCGGACCACGTAGCCCGTCTCCACCATCTCGGGCTCGACCAGGCCGAGGATCGACAGCTCCCGCTTGCCGCGCTCGACGAGCTCGTCGTCGGGGGTGCGCCACAGCTCGTCGCCCTCGAAGACGAAGTACTCCATGCCGAGACAGGTCCGCCCCTCCTTGATCAGGTACGGCGACCAGGACCCGAAGTTCTGGATGCGGCCGACCTTGACCTCGGGGGAGTGGACGTAGATCCAGTTGTCGGGGAACGAGTAGCGCTCCGGCACGACGAGGGCGACGGTGAGGAAGTCGCGGAAGGTGAGGCCGTCGGCGGCGCTCAGGACCTCGGCGGGCGGGAGCGGGTCCATCGACCGCAGCAGGATCGGGAACGGCATGGAGGAGATGACGTCGGAGCACGGGATGGTCTCGGTCGTGCCGTCGCGCCCCGTCGTGGTGACCGCGACCGCCCGTCCGCCCTCGTGGTGCACGCTCGTGACCTTCGTGGCCATCACCACGGGGATGCCGGCCTTCTCGACCAGCTCGGTGCAGCGCTCCCACATCATCCCGGGCCCGTACTTCGGGTACTGGAACTCCTCGATGAGCGAGGTGATCTCCTTCTGGTTCCGCTTCGGCAGGAGTGCGTTGACGATCGCCGAGAACAGGGACAGGTTCTTGATGCGCTGCGCGGCCCAGTCGGCGGAGATCTCGCTGGCGGGCACCCCCCAGACCTTCTCGTTGTAGCTCTTGAAGAAGTGGTGGTAGAGCCGGCTCCCGAACCGGGCTGAGATCCAGCCCTCGAGGTTGCGCTGGTCCTTCGGCGGGCGCACCCGAGCCCAGGCGTAGGAGAGGACGCAGCGGACGGCCTCGAAGATCCCGAGGTTGCGGAGGGCGTTGCTGGCCTTGAGCGGGTAGTCGTAGTACTTGCCCTCGTAGAAGATGCGGCTCATGCGGGGTCGCATCAGGAAGTCCTCGTCGGGGAGGATCTCGTGCCAGAGCGCCTCGACCTGGGGCACCTTGGTGAAGAACCGGTGGCCACCGATGTCGAAGCGCCAACCGTCACGCTCGACGGTCCTGCTGATGCCGCCAACGACCGTGTCAGCCTCGAGCACCGTCGCCGCCACGTCCCGCTTCGAGAGCTGGTAGGCGGCGGTCAGACCGGCAGGCCCGGCGCCGATGACGACGACGTGGGGAGCGGTGACGTCAGCCGAGGAGGCGACGTCGTCGGGTGTGGGCATGGGGACTCCGGCAGCGGTGCGACGTGGGGTGCGGACGCCCGGCAGCGTACCGGCGCATGGTCGCCACGTTCGACCCGGCAACCGAGCCCCGCCGGAGCGGCACTACGGTTCCGCCCGTGACGAGCGGCTCGACGGACGTGCGCGAGCGCAGCGACACCCCGGCCCCCGATCGTGCCCGCACGGCGCCGGTGGAGGCCGGCTCGCCGTCACGTCGGGTCGAGGTCGTCGCCCTGCTGCTCGTCCTCGCGGGCGTGGCACTGCGAGCAGCGACGACGTCGCCCCTGTGGCTCGACGAAGCGCTGAGCGCCAACATCGCCGCCCTGCCCGTCGGGGACCTGCTCGACGCGCTCCGGCGGGACGGCCACCCGCCGCTCTACTACCTGCTCCTCCACGGGTGGACGGCGTCGTTCGGCGAGAGCGATGTCGCCGTGCGCACCCTGTCGGCCGTCTTCGGCATCGCCACCCTGCCCCTGCTGTGGGCGGCCGGTCGTCGCCTCGGCGGCCGCACCTGCGCCCTGGCCGTCGTCGTGCTCTACGCCACCTCGCCGTTCGCCATCCGCTACTCGACCGAGACCCGGATGTACGCCCTCGTGGCCCTGCTCGTGGTGGCGGGTTGGCTCGCGCTGCGGCGCGCCGAGGAGCGACCGACGATCGGCCGCCTCGCCCTCGTGGCGCTGGTGTCGGGAGCGCTGCTGCTGACGCACTACTGGAGCCTGTTCCTCCTCGCCGTGGTCGGCGCCGGCCTCGTCCTGCGGGTGGTGCGGGCGAGACGTGCCGGCCAGCCGACGGGTGCGCCGCTGCGGCTGGCCGCAGCCCTGGCTGCCGGCGGCCTGCTGTTCGCGCCGTGGCTGCCTGCGTTCCTGGCCCAGGCGGGCTCCACCGGGACGCCGTGGGGCGCGCCGACACGCCCGGCACCGGTGCTGTTCATCAGCCTGAACGACTGGGGTGGTGGGCCCTACGGCGAGGCCACGCTGCTCGGCCTGAGCCTCGCCCTGCTCGCGCTGCTCGCCGTCACGGGGCGCCCGACGGGGACGTCGGGGGTCGAGCTCGACCTCCGCACCCGTCCGCAGGCACGTCCGGAGGCGATCGTGGTGGTCGCCACGCTCGGCCTGGCGATCGCCGGCTCCTACGCCTCGAACGCAGCGTTCGCATCGCGCTACACCTCGGTCGTCCACCCGGTCGTCGTGCTCCTGGCCGGGCTCGGGGTTGCCGTGCTGCCACGTCCGGGTTGGCGAGCGGGCGTCGTCGGCGTGCTCGCCTTGATCGGCCTCGCCTTCGGTGGGGTGAACCTCCTGACCGACCGCACCCAGGCGGGCCAGATCGCGACGGCGATCCGGGCTGACGCTGGACCAGATGACCTCGTCGTGTACTGCCCCGACCAGCTCGGACCCGGCACGAGCCGACTGCTGCCCGACGGGCCGCCCGGAACGACGTTCCCCGCGGGCGGTGACCCCCGCTTCGTCGACTGGGTCGACTACGCCGAGGGCATCGATGCTGCGGACGTCGGTGCGTTCGTGGACGATGCCGTCGAGCGAGCCGGCGAGGGCGACGTCTGGCTCGTCTGGTCAGGCGGCTACCGCAGCGTCGAGGACCGTTGCGAGGAGGTCGTCCGAGCCCTGGAGGAGCGGCGACCGGCGCGCAGCATCGTGGTCGAGAGCGGCGACGAGTTCGAGCACGCGTGGCTCGAGCGGTTCGCGGCGCCCTGAGCACGCCCTTGCACAGGCGACCCCACGTGGGTCCCGGCCTCGTCGCCGCCCTCACCGCCTGGCTCGGCGCGCGCGCCGCCATCGCCCTCGGGTTCCTCGGTGCCCACGGCGCAGTGCACGCACTCCGGCCCGGGCAACCGACGGTGCAGCTCTCCCAGGGGCTCCTCGCGTGGGACGGCGCCTTCTACCGGGACATCGCCACCGTCGGCTACGAGGCGCTGCCGGATGAGGCGCTGCGGTTCTTCCCGCTGCTCCCGCTGCTCGGCCGACTCCTCGGCTACGTCCTCCCCGGAGGCGCCACGACCGGTCTCCTCGTCGTCGCCAACGCCTCTGCGCTCGTCGCTGGCCTGCTGCTGCACCGGCTCGTCCTCCGCGAGGGAGGTTCGAGCGACCGAGCCGACACCGCCGTGTGGCTGCTGGCCCTCGTCCCCGCCGCGGCCGTGCTCGCCATGGCCTACACCGAGGCGCTCTTCCTCGCGCTCACGATCGGTGCGTTCCTCGCACTGCGGGAGCGACGCTGGTGGGTCGTCGCCGGCCTCGGGCTGCTGGCGGGGCTGTGCCGGCCGAGCGGCATCGTGCTCGTCCTGCCGGTCGCCTTCGAGGCGGCTCGCCTCCTGCGGTCGACGGGTGCTGGTGAGAAGGTCGCCCGCCTCGCCGCCTGCGCCGCACCCGTGGCCGGCACCGCGCTCTACCTCGCCTGGGTCGGCGACCGCTACGGCGACCCGATGCTCCCGCTCGAGATCCAAGGGGAGGGCGACCTGCGCGGGGCGTGGGTGGATCCCGTCTCGCGCATCGTCGACGCCGTCGTGGCTGCGCCGGACGAGGGGTTCCTGGGTGAGGCGCTCCACCTGCCGTGGATCGTCCTCCTGGTCGGCCTCGCCGTGGTGGTCGGGCGACGCCTCCCGGGCGCGTACACCGCCTACACGGCTGGGATACTGCTCCTGGCGCTGTCGGCGACGAGCCTCGGGAGCTTCGAGCGCTACGGCCTGACGGCGTTCCCCCTTGCCATCGCCGCCGCCTCGCTGCTGCGCCCGGGACCCGTCGAGCGAGGCGTGCTCGTCGTCCTCGCCGCCAGCCTGGCAGCGTTCACGACGATGGTGCTCCTCGCCGTCTTCGTGCCCTGAAGCCGCTCAGCCCGGCACGGCGACCAAGGCGACCACCGACGGGCGCAGGCCCTGGTCCCAGGCGTCGCCGTGGTCGAGGGCATCACCGAGGGGGACGACCCTGCCGTCAGCGCTCGGGATCCAGCTGCCACCGTCGGTCGCCGTGACCGCGATCGCAGGCGCCCCGAACGGACCGCACGAGCCGCTGCCGGGCACCGACCCGTGGTGGCGAGCGTCCCCGAAGGTGAAGGCCCCACCGTCGGACGCCACCATCGTGTAGCCGGCCCCGGTGCCCGTCCGTGCCATGCCCGTGACCGGTGAGGCCAAGCGGAGGGCGCCGGTGGAGCCGTGGAAGCGGGCGTCGCCGAAGGAGAACACGCCGCCGTCGTCGGCCACCAGCCAGTACCCGTTCCCGGTGGGGGTGGCTGCCACACCGACGATGGGCCGGTTGAGGCGGAGTGCGCCGGCGGAGCCGTGGAACCGGGCGTCACCGAAGGAGAACACGCCGCCGTCGTCGGCCACCAGCCAGTACCCGTCGCCCGTCGGGGTGGACGCCATGCCGACGATGGGCCGGTTCAGGCGGAGGGCCCCGGTGGAGCCGTGGAAGCGGGCGTCGCCGAAGGAGAACACGCCGCCGTCGTCGGCGACGAGCCAGTACCCCTGTCCGGTCGGCGTCGTCGCAGCAGCGACGATCGGCCGGTTCAGCGGCGTGCTATCCAACGATCCGAGGAACGACGCCGCCCCGAAGGACAGGACCCCTCCCTCGGAGGTCACGAGCCAGTAGCCGGACCCACCGGCGGCGCTCGGTGCTGGTGTGGGGTTCTGATCCGGTGCGCAGCGGGAGCCGGCGCCGAGCCCCTGCGATCCCAGGAGGCTCTGGTAGGGGTCGATGGCGACGTTGGAGGGCGTGCGGATCTCGAAGTGGAGCTGGGGGTCCTCCTCCTCGGCGTTGCCGCTGTCGCCCTGGTAGCCGATGTGCTGGCCGGCGACGACCCGGCTGCCGAGACCGATGCCGGGGGCGAGCATCCACCGTCTCGGGTTGGCGCCGTCGTCGGTGCCGGGCGTGTCGTTGTTCAGGTGCACGTAGAGGTAGCGCCAGCCGTCGCGATCGGTGATCGTCAGCTGGTTCCCGGCTCTCGCCGTACCGGTCACGATCCCCGTCACCGTCCCGTCGGCGGCTGCGAGCAGGTGCGTGAGCTTCGGGGCGAAGACGTCGTTGCCGAGGTGGCTCCTCGCCCCGCCGTCCCTGGGCTCACCGAAGTCGTCGCGGAACGACACCGGTCCGGCCACCGGCACGTGGATCGCTCGTACGGGTGGCTCTTGGGCGACCGCCGGCGGAGGGCCGAGTGCACCCCCGGCGATCATTGTGATCCCCACCGCCGCCGTGATGAGCCGCCGTCTCCGCACCGCGGGATGGTACGTCGGACCCTCCTACGCTGCTCGTCGTGCGAGCCGACTGGCGACAGCCTCATCCGGCCCGGCTCGACCCGTCCCGTCCGGATCACGCCCGGGTGATGGCCGCCCACGACGCAGCCGTCGCCGCTGGTGAGCCCGGCTACGCCGATCCGTCCACGGGCTACTGGGTCTTCACCGCAACGACCCTCGCCGCCACCGGCCGCTGCTGCACCCAGGGCTGTCGCCACTGCCCCTGGCACGGCGAGCACGACCCCGCCCCCTGACCCCCCACCCCGAACCCCCGACCGGAGCTCCGCCGGGTGGCGCGGCGTGTGTCACAGGGGGCTGGTGGACTTCAGGTGTGGAGCCAGGGATCGAGGCCGCGGTGCACGACATCGCCCGGACGAGGCACGGCCTCGTCACCCGAGCCGACGTCCTGGCCTGTGGTGGGACCGACGAGGTGATCCGCACCCGAACGGCGGTTGGACGCTGGACGGCCGTGCACCCGGGTGTGTACCTCGTCGGTGTGGCGCCGCCGCCGTGGAGGACCAGCCTGCTCGCCGCCACCCTGGCGGCAGGACCAGGGTCCGCCGCGTCCCACCGGGCGGCGGTGGTGCTCTGGGGGCTCGACGGGATCGCCACGGCACCACTCGAGCTGACCGTGCCCTTCACGGCCGAGCCGCTCCCAGCGGACGTGATCCAGCACCGCACGCGCCGACCGGTGCCGATCGTCGTCATCGACGCCGTGCCCGTGACGTCGATCGAGCGAACGATCCTCGACGCGGCGGGCTGCTTGCGGCCGGTCGCAGCCGAGAAGGGGATGGAGTGCGCGCTGCGGCGCGGGCTCACCACCGCCACGGCGCTCGACCTCCACGTCAAGGAGCACGGCGGTCGCGGAGTTCGGGGGAGCGGGTTCTTGAAGGAGCTGCTGGCCGAGCGCCCCGCCGGTCGCGCGGCGGGCAGCCCAGCGGAGGTCGAGCTGCTCCGGGCGCTACGCCTGCAGGGCGTGGAGCCACCCGTCCGGCAGCACCCGGTGCGCCTCCGAGACGGGTCAGTCGCCATCCTCGACATGGCCTGGCCGCTCCGGCGCAAGGCAGTGGAAGTCGACGGCGTCGATGCCCATGCGACGATCGGCGCGCTCGACCACGACGACGAGCGGCAGAACCAGGTCCTCGAGGCCGGCTACGACCTGCGTCGGTACAGCGCCCGAGCAGTTCGCCGCCGGCCCGGGTCCGTCGTGGCCAGCGTCATGCGGTTCTTGGCCGCGTGAGGGGCACGACCCCTCGAACTGTGCGGGTTCTCTGGGGCTGAGCACCAGAGGACCCGCACAGAACCGGTGGTGAGGGGCTCAGCGGGGGGTGAGGCGGAGGATCTCGTCGTTGCCGCCGCCGTCGGAGGTCGTCACGTAGAGGGCACCGTCGGGGCCGTGGTCGACGGAGCGGAGCCGGCCACGACCGCTGAGGATGGTCAGGGTGCGGACGAGCCCACCGGCATCGTCGAGGAAGAACAGGCGCAGCTCGCTGCCCTTCAAGAACGCGACCGCCAGCGCGCCCTCCCACGCCCGCCACTGCGGCCCGGTGAGGAAGGTGCCGCCCGAGGGCGCGACGGCCGGCGTGCCCGATGCCCAGGCGGGGCGCATGGCGTCGGGGAACGCCCGCAGGTCGGTCATGGGCACCGCCTCGTCGTAGGGCGCCCGAGGTGCCCAGCCGCTGTTGCCCCCTGCGCGGAGCGGGGTGATCTCGTCATCGCGCTCCGGTCCGTGCTCGATCGACAGCGCCTGGCCCGAGCCGGGGCGGAAGGCGAGCCCCTGCACGTTGCGATGGCCGAGCGTGAAGATCCGGGGGTCGAGGTCGCCACCGGGGTTGCCTGGCGCCGCCGCGCCCGTGAAGCGGTCGACTCGCAGCACCTTGCCGGCGAGGGAGCGCTCGTCCTGCGGGTTGGCAGCGATGGCTGCGTCGCCTGTGCCGATCCAGAGGGCCCCGTCGGGTCCGACCTCGGGCCGGCAGCCGCCATGGCGACCCGAGCCGAGGCTGATCCCTGACACGAGCGGGGGACCGAGACGCAGCGCCGAGCGCCCGTCGGCGGCGAGGGTCCATGCGTGGACCCGCACGTCTCGACCCTGGCCGTCGGTCCAGGCCTGGCACACGTAGAGGCGCCGGTTCTCCTCGAAGTCGGGGTCGACGGCAAGGCCGAGCAACCCGGACTCTCCGCTGACGAAGACGTCGCTCGGAGCGCCGACCGTGGTCACGACCCCGTCTCGGGTCCGGGCGCGCAGGCGTCCCGCACGCTCGGTCCACACGAGCGTGCCGTCGGGGGTGAGTCCCGCATCCCAGGGGATCGTGAGCCCACGGACCACCTCTTCGACCACGAGCGTGGGCTCACCCACCTCCCCGCCGGGGGTGGCGTCCCCGTAGCTGCGGACCCGGCCGTCGGCGCCCGCCAGCCGGTACCCACGGCCCGAGGGAGTGGCGGCGATGCCGACGATCGGCCCCCCGAGCGCCTCACCCGCAGCGGCACCGAGGAAGGGGGTCGAGAAGGTGAAGACGCCGCCGTCTCCGGCAACGAGCCAGTACCCGTCCCCGCCAGGGGCTGGGGCCATCCCGGTCACAGGGGAGCGCAGCGCGATGTCGCCCGTCGAGCCGAGGTACGGCGCCCCGAAGGCGAAGATGCCGCCGTCGGCGGCGACCAGCCAGTAGCCCGATCCGTCGGGATCAGCGGCCATCCCCACGATCGGCTGGTTGAGGCTGACGGCACCGGTCGACCCTGCGAAGCGAGCGGAGCCGAAGCTGAAGACGCCCCCGTCCCTGGCAACGAGCCAGTACCCCCCGCCGTCGGCGGAGGCGGCCATGCCGACGACGGGTTGGTTCAAGCGAATCGCCCCGGTCGAGCCCTGGAACCGAGCCGAGCCGAAGGTGAAGATCCCCCCGTCGCTCGCGACGAGCCAGTACCCAGGGCCACCGGGAGCTGCGGCGATGCCGACGATCGGCGCAGCGAGGCGTTGGCCGGCGAGGGACCCGAGGGCTGGTGCACCGCCCAGCGCATGCACGGCTCCGTCGGCGGTCGCGACCCAGTGGCCGTCGCCGTCGGGGGCCGTGGCGATGCCGACGATCGCTGCGCCGCTCGCCGCTGCCGACGCCGTGGCGACCGGTGCGAGCGCGAGGGATGTCGTCGCGAGCAACGGGCAGAGCCAGTGCCGGACCCGTCGGAGACGCATTCGGTCGATGCTAGGCAGGGACCGTTCGTGCGGGTTGGGCAGGGTTTCGTTTACGGACTACCGACTGGTCGGTAGGATGGACCCCATGGCTGTGGACGCTGACATCGCTCTCCTCGAGGAGCTGCACCCCGTTGCCGAGTCGCTCCTCGAGCGCCACCTCAAGAACGCGAAGGAGTGGTTCCCCCACGAGCTCGTGCCGTGGAGCCTCGGTCAGGACTTCGAGCCCGGGGAGGTCTGGGACGAGTCGCAGGCCCCCATGGACGAAGCCGTCCGCAGCGCGCTGTTCGTCAACCTGCTCACCGAGGACAACCTCCCGCACTACTTCCGCACGATCGACCGCCTCTACGGCGAGGACGATGCGTGGGGCGCGTGGTCCAAGCGCTGGACCGCCGAAGAGGGTCGTCACGCCATCGTCATCCGCGACTACCTCACGGTCACCCGGTCGGTCGACCCGGTGGCGCTCGAGCGGGGCCGCATGTCCCAGCTCAGCGGGGGCGAGGTCCCGCAGCCGGCGACGGTCGCTGACGGGCTCGTCTACGTGACGCTCCAGGAGATGGCGACGCGGATCTCGCACCGGAACACCGGGCGCCTGCTCGCTGACAAGCGCGGCTACGAGATCATGGCCAGGGTGGCCGGCGACGAGCAGCTCCACCACATCTTCTACCGCGACACCGCCACCGCCCTGCTCGAGATCGACCCGTCCATGGTCGTGCTGGCCATCGAGCGCAACGTCAAGGGCTTCGAGATGCCTGGCACGGGCATCCCGGACTTCGCCCGCCACGCCAAGGCGATCGCCGACGCCGGCATCTACGACTTCGGCGCGCACCACGACCACATCCTCCAGCCGATCGTCGTGAAGCACTGGGGCCTCGAGCACCTCGAAGGGTTGACGCCCGAAGCCGAGGAGGCTCGCTCGAGCACGCTCGACTTCATCCGCCGGGTCGGCAAGGCCGGTGCCCGGATGGCGGAGCGCAGGGCGGCACGGCTGGGCAAGGCCGAGGCCAAGGAGCCCGTCTCCGCCTGAGCGGCGTCCGCCCTGCGACCGTCTCAGTAGACGACGACGACCTTCGTCCCGACGGGGGCGAAGTCCCACAGGCGCTCACTGTCAGCGTCGGCCTGGCGCACGCACCCGGCGCTGCGGTATCCACCGAGGTCGTCCTCGGTCTGGAGCGGGCGGCCGTCGGCATCTCGAGGGATGGCGTGGAAGCCGATGGCGAGGTTCTGGCCGCGCGTGAAGCGGACCATGTTGCGCATGGTGATGCCGTCGTGGCCGGCGTAGGCGAGGCGGGACTTCGAGAAGACCGAGAAGGTGCCGGCAGGCGGCACGTTGCGCCGGCCGGAAACTGCGTAGGTCGACTCGACGAAGCCATCGGACGCGACGAGCCACACCCGCTGGGCGGTGTTGCTGTAGACGATGCGGCGCCCCTCGCCTGAGCCTGCCGGCACCGCGGGACCGCTCGCCGCAGGGCGGGGGGGCGGGGGGGAGCGGAGCAACCAGTAGCCGGCGCCGCCGACCATCGCCGCCATGGCCGTGACCGGCTCCGTCGACCCGGTCCCTGCGGACGAGCCGTAGAACGGCGCGCCCCCGAACGTGAAGACGCCCCCGTCGGCGGCGGCCAGCCAGTAGCCGTCACCGGTGGACTCGGCCACGATCGAGACGATCGGGGAGTTGAGGCGGGTGCCACCGGTGGAGCCCTCGAAGGGGGCGCCGAAGGCGAAGATCCCGCCGTCTGAGGCGGCGAGCCAGTAGCCGCCCGTCTCGGGATCGCCTGCGGCAGCGACGATGGGCTGGTTGAGCGTGGTGCCGCCGGTGGAACCGTGGAACGTGGCGTCGCCGAAGGTGAACACGCCACCGTCGCTCGCGATCAGCCAGTACCCCGTGCCCGTCGGCGAGACCGCAACGGCCACGATCGGCCGGTTCAGCACGATGGCGCCGGTCGAACCGAGGAACGGTGCAGCCCCGAACGCGAAGACGCCGCCGTCGGATGCGACGAGCCAGTAGCCGTCCCCGCTCGGTGTGGCAGCCATGGCGACGATCGGGCGGGCGAGGGTCGTGCCCCCGAGCGAGCCGTGGAACGGGGCGCCCCCGAAGCTCGAGACCTCGCCGCGCGCCGTCGTGGTCCAGTAGCCGTGGCTGGGGTGCGAGGCCATGCCGACCGCTCGGTTGGTGTTGGTCGCCGACGGCGAACCGTGGTCGGTGGCGTAGCCGAACGCGTCCACGCGGTCGACGGCCTGCGCAGCGACCGGCGACGCGAGGCCGAGCAGACCGGCCACGAGGGCCGTCGCGATCAGGAGCGCAGAGGTGGAGCGGGACCGCCGTCCGGAGGTGAGCACGACCGGAGCATAGGGGACGCCCTGTGCGCTCTTGCTCGTGCGCTCACGCCCCAGGGACCCGTGCGGAGAGCACACCGTCGGCCTCGAGCCGGTCGATCTCCGCCTCCTCGATCCCGAGCTCTCGCAGGACGTCACGGTTGTGCTCACCCCGGTAGGCGGGATCACCGGCGACCCCCACCGACGCACCGGAGAACCGCCACGGTGGGCCAGGGATGCGCATGGTGCCGCCGCCCCGGTTCGACACCTCGACGATCGCACCGCGGTGCGCAGCCCACTCGCTCGCAGCCAGCTCAGCGACGGTGCGGACGATGCCGACGGGGAGGCGACCCGCACCGAGCGCCACCTCGACCTCGTCGAAGGTGGCGAAGCCGTCGACCCATGCCTGGACGATGGCGATGAGCTCGTCGCGGTGGGCTCGTCGCGCCGTCACCGTCGAGAACCGGGGGTCGTCGGCGAGCTCGGGTCGCTCGAGCAGGCGCACGTAGACGGGGAAGGTGTGGCTGGCGCACGGATCGCCTGCGACGGTGAAGCGCCGACCGTCGGGTCCGTCGAAGATCGGTGCGTGGCCAGGCGAGAGCGAGGTGAGCTCGTCGCCCACATCGATGTCGGACAGGTCGGCCTGGACGTGCTCGTTCACGCTGAGCAGGGCGGCTGCCATGGCGACGTCGACGTGCTGGCCGCGCCCGGTGCGCTCGCGCTGGTAGAGCGCGGCGAGCACGCCCCCGAGGCACTCGAGCCCGGCGTACACGTCGGCGTGGCTGAACGGCTCGTGGCGGGGTGGGCCCTCGCGGTGGTCGATGCTGTGGGCGGCCATGCCCGCCTCGGCGTGGATGACGACGGCGTAGGCACGACGGTCCGACCAGGGCCCGTCCTGGCCGTAGCCGGTGATCGACCCGTAGACGATGCGCGGGTTGCGAGCGGCGACGTCGTCGTAGCCGAGCCCCATCTTCGCCATCACCCCGGGTCGGAAGTTCTCCAGGAGGATGTCGGCCCGCTCTGCGAGTCGCAGCACGATGGCGGTGGCCTCCGAGCGCCGCAGGTCGAGGCTGATGTTGCGCTTCCCCGCGTTCTGCTGTGCGTAGTAGCCCGACATCGAGTGCGCACGCGGGTGGGAGAACCGGGTGAGGTCGCCCTCCGGCGGCTCGACCTTGACCACCTCGGCTCCGAGGTCTGCGAGCGCACGACCGCAGAACGGACCCGATAGGACACGGGAGAGGTCGAGCACGACCAGCCCCTCGAGTGGCCGGGGGAGGACGTCGGTGGTCACCGCCGGACCCTAGGTCGAGAGATCAGCCGGCATCGGCGAGGCCCGTCGCGCCGGCGTCCACAGAGATTCCAGCCGGGAGCCACGCCGACACGGTCTCGAGCATCCGATCGGCGACGGCATCGGGGCACCCCGCGCCGTCGACGGTCCGCAAGAGCCCGATGCTGTCCAGCCAGACGAGCAGGGGACCCGTCTGGGAGTCGTAGAGCGCGAGTCGGGTCGCGATCGCCTCGTCGGTGTCGTCTGCCCGCCGCTCGAGGACCCCACCGCAGGCAGCGCAGCGCTGGCCCTCAGGTGCGCCAGGGGCAGCGGTGGTGCTGGCCCCGCAGCCGGCGCAGACGCGGCGGGCGGCAAGTCGAGGGAGGACGACCTCGGTGGGGACGTGCAGCTCGACGGCGAGGTCGGCGGCACTGCCGCCGAGCACCTCGAAGAGCGCCTGACCCTGCGCGAGAGTGCGGGGGAAGCCGTCGAGGAGGTAGCCCGAGGCTCGTCCCTCGGGCCCGCCCAGGCGAGCTGCGACGAGGTCGAGCACCAGCTCGTCGGGCACGAGGGCACCCTGCTCGAGGTAGGTGGCGGCCTGCTTCCCGAGCGCCGTCGCCGCTGCGACCTCGGCTCGGAACAGGTCGCCGGTCGACACATGGGGGACCTGGAGGCGGCGCGCCAGCCTCGTGCACTGGGTGCCCTTGCCTGCTCCCTGGCGACCCAGGACGATCAGACGTGCGCGCTCGGCCATGAGGTCTCCCGCTCCTCGGTCGGTCGCAGGGTAACTCGTGGGGGGAGGCGGTGACCAGTGGGCCGACGCCACCGAGGTCACGGGGAGCAGGGCACCGGCCCGCCGTCGACGAGCGACCAGCGGTGCACCGACGCACGGGCCTCCTCCGGAGCGCCGTCACCGATCGGCACCTCGACCAACCACGTGGCGGTCTGTCCGGCCCCGAGCAGGATCGGGCTCGTCGTGCGGCTCGCCTCGGTGGCGCCAGCAGCGGTGACGGCGACGTCGAAGGCCTCGATCACGATCGCCTCGTCCGCCACGTTGGTGGCCGTGCCCTCGATGAGGGCGAGGCGACCCTGCGCCTCGTCGCCGGTGCCGGCCTCGAGCGAGCCCAAGCTCACCCGCAGCACCTCGAAGATCGGTGCCTCGGGTGCGCACGGGGCGTCCTCGACAGGTCCAGGGATGGGCGTCGGGCGAGACGGTGGCTCGGTCGTCGGCGCACCGCCGTCGACCGCTCGATCCGGCTCCGACGTGCTGGGCCTGTCGGCTTCGATCGGCGTCGGGGCCACGATCCGGCTGCTCGGGATCGCTCTCGGTGCCGCCATGGCGACACCGGCGTCGGCGGTCGAGGGACGGGATGGGCGGAGCGAGCGGCCGATGACCGACCCTGGCTCGTTCGTCGTCGAGCGAGGGGTGCGGCGGGAGCGACTCGGCTGGGTGCGCTCCTGCGGCTGCTCGTCGGGATCGACGGGGCTGGCTGTCGCTGCAGCATCGGTGGTGGTCTGACGGCCGACATCGGGGACGGCACCGAGGACGAGGGCGACCGCCGCAGCGACGAGGGCGGTCGAGAGCGTCCTGATGGGGCGCCGGCGAACCACACGACCGCTGGCCATGGCGACGACGGGGATGTCGCCGAGGAGGATCTCGGTCACAGGGGTGTCCGCAGCGCCGGAGACGACGGTGCCCGCCGGCTCTCGGGAGGCCGTCGCGGCAGGGCGCACGACGGTCATCGACGGCACAGGGTCCATCGCCACAGGCCGGAGGAGCAGGTCGTCCCGACCGGCCGAGCTGCTGGGCGAGACGGTGGTCAGGTCGACCAGCCCCGACGCTGCGGGCCGGATCGGTGCTCCGATGGTGCGCTCCGAAGCCCCCAGGTCCTCGAGGAGGCTCCGGTCGACGTTGCGGAGGAACGCCTCGAGGCGCAGCCCCCCGGCCGCGGGGCGGGCGGCGACGGCGAGGCGGAGGGTGCCGCTGTCGAGGTCGACGAGCACGACCTCGGCCAGCACGAGGGCGGCCACGGATGCCCGCAGCGCAGGTGCGGGGATGTCGAACTCAGCGGCGAGGTCGTCGACCTCGCGTCGGACCCGCTGGTCGGCGTCGACGTGGTCGGCGAGGAGCCCGAGGACCCGGAGTGCGGTGAGGCGGTCACGGCGTTCGACGCCGAGGGCGAGGAGGCGCGCCGAGGTCTCCCCGACGAGGTCGTCGGCGTCGACGGGGCCGAACCGGCCCGTCATGCCCGTGGCGCCTCCTGTGTCCGTCACCCCTCCTCCGCTCTGTTGGTCCGTGGTCCTCTGGTACGAGGCATGCGAGCGTTCGTCGCTCTCCACGTAGTTCAACGCAGGAGGGCCGACGTCCTTGTCGTCGAACCGGAAAAAACGGACGTCGGCGCCGAACCGCTACCAACCGGCGGCGGCACCTGTCCTCGGTCTCGGGTCGCTCGCACCCGCCAGGTGGTCCCCCTGCACGGCGATGAGGTGGGCGTGCCCGAAGCCGTGCGACCAGGGCGCAGCCGCCTCCACGAGGTGACCCCGCTCAGCCAGACCGGCCGACCAGCGGTCTGGTGCGTTGCCCTCGACGGCCACCTTGACGGCTCCACCCTGCTCCCAGGTCGCGAAGCCGCTCGAGCCGGTGAGGGCGAAGCGCCCGGCGCCGATCGCTCGTCCTGGGCTCTCGTCGCTGCCGAGGGTGCGCGCGAGCAGCTGGAGGAGGATCTGCGGCTGCTGGTCGCCACCCATCGTCCCGAGCACGGTGTGGAGGGCGCCTCCAGGGTCGGTGACGAGGGCGGGGGCGAGGGTGTGCGGCGGTCGTCGACCGGGTCCGTACCGCGCCGGGTGCCCAGCCTCGAGTGAGAACCCGATGCCCCGGTCCTGGAGGAAGACGCGCACGCCCGGGACGATCAGGTGGGCACCCCAACCGGACGCGTTCGACTGGATGAGCGAGACCCCCATCCGGTCACCGTCGACCGCCGCCAGGTGGATGGTCCCACCTTCCCGGTAGGCACCACCCAGGGACGACGCCCGGTCAGGGTCGATCGCTGCCCGTCGACGACCCAGCTCACCAACCTCGAGCAGCGCTGCGCCGTCGGCGTGCTCGTGGAGCGCCGCGAGCCTGTCGAAGCCGGCGTGGCGGGATGCCTCGACGAGCAGGTGCGCCCACAGCGGATCGTCGGGGTCTTCTGGCAGGTCGAGACCCTCGGCGATCCAGGCGCTCGCGAGGGTCAGGTAGCCCTGGCTGTTGGGCGGCACGGTCCACAGGTCGTGACCGAAGGCCCGGATCCCGAGTGGCTCAACCCAGTCGCCGTTCGGCGTCTCGAGGTCGGCGGCGTCGTACTCGGGCGCGCCGTCCCCGGCCGCACCGAGCGCGAGCAGCCCCTCGCCGAAGGCCCCCTCGTACCAGGCAGCCCGACCGCTCTCGACGATCCCTCGCAGGGCCCTGGCCACGCCTGGACGCCGCAGCACGGTCCCCGGGCGCACCGCGCCAGGGGCGGTGTAGTCGTCAGCGTGGGGGAGCGTGGCGATCATCGGGATCGCAGCAGCCAGGGTCGGTGAGGCCGGGAAGCCCCCCTCAGCTGCGTCGATGGCCGGCGCGAGCACGTCGGCGAGGGGGAGCCGCCCGAAGCGCTCGTGCAGGGCGATCCAGCCGTCGACGCACCCCGGGACGGGAACGGAGCGGATGTCACCCCGCAGCGGCATGGCGTCGATGCCCTCGGCGCGCATGCGGTCCGGGTCGGCACCGCTGCCGGCTCGACCGGATGCGTTGAGGACGATCGGCGGGCCCTGCTCGTGGTGGACGATGGCGAAGAGGTCGCCACCCATGCCGCACATGTGCTGGGTCGTGACGGCGAGCACCGCGCTGGTCGCCACCGCAGCGTCGGCTGCGCTCCCACCTGCCCGCAGCACCGAGATGCCGGCCTCGCTCGCCAGGTGGTCCACCGAGCAGACCATCCCGTGCACGGCATGACGGGTCGTGAACGGAGCGAGCATCTCCTCGGGCATCGAGGGACGGTACCGGCGGGACGCGGCCTACCGGTCGGTCAGGGCGTCGCTTGCCGTCATCGCTGCCTCGACGGCATCGAGGCGGGCCGTCGCGCTGGCACGCAGCCGCAGGGCGACATCGGCGACGAGGGCGTTGCCGAGGGCGAGGATCCCGACGTGGCTGTCGAACGGCCCGGTCCCAGCCGCAGAGGCGACGAAGGCCTCGGTCGCTCCCTCGGCGAGCGGCGAGAGCAGGCTGTCGGTCACGGCGATCAGGGACGCCCCCCTCGCGATCGCGTCCACTGCTGCAGCGAGCACCCAGCGCTCGTAGCGGCGGAGCTCGATGGCGAGGACGACGTCGCCTGGGGTGATGCGGGAGAGGTCTCGCCCGATGGCCACCGGCGAGCCGGTGAGCAGCTGCACGCCCTTGCGCAGCAGGTCGAGCTCGCTCGCGATGGCGGTGGCGACACCGAGTGACCCCTCCCCGGCGAGCACGAGCACCCGGTGGCGGGGGTCGGCGAGTCGTCGGGCGGCGCGCTCGAAGGCGGCGCGGTCGACCGCATCGAAGGTCGCCGCCACGTTGGCCGCCTCGACGGCGGCGGCCCGTCGCAGGGGGCTGCTCGCCGTCTGGGTCCGGATCCGCTCCACGGCCGGTCGGAGCTGGTCGCTCAGCTCCTCCTGGACGGCCACCTGGAGGCTGGCGAAGCCGTCGAAACCGAGCTTGGCGGCGAGGCGCAGCACGGTCGGACCGCTCGACGAGGATCGGCCGGCGAGCTCGGCGACGGTGCCGAAGGCGACCCGGGCCGGTTCGGTCACGACCGCCTCGGC